>CAVFNE010000090.1:0-3965 GCA_963623755.1 Muribaculaceae bacterium
TGAGTGGAAAAGACATACAAACTCAAATATTAAGATTCTTACTCCTGAAGAAGGACGAAGATTGTCTGAACTTCGTAAAAAGTATAGAGAAGCTTCAAAATGAATTATGGAATTGAGAACATCCTGGACTTGATTGAACGAGATGGAGAGGACGCAGTAAAGTCAGACCTATCCTCTTTCTTGTGTGACGCTAATAAAGATATACAGGTCTTTCTTCAAACGAAGGCAATTGATTTTGCGAAGAAAAGAATCTCCATTACATATCTCGTTTTTGATGACGATACAGGTAGGATTCTTGGTTATTTTACGCTGGCGCATAAGGTGCTGTATGTTCCTGTTCAAGGTTTGAGCAATACAGTTAAACGTCGTATAGAAAGATACGGAAGTTTTGACAAAGAATCCAACTCTTACCTTATGTCGGCATTTCTTCTTGCGCAGTTCGGGAAAAACTATGCACCTAGAAAAGATGACCGTATAACGGGATTGGACTTGATGGATTGTGTAGATTCAGTTTTAAAGGGTATCCAATATGAGATAGGTGGTGGGGTCGTATATCTTGACTCTCTAGATAATGAACACCTTATTCATTTCTATACAGATGTATGCGGCTACAGGAAAATCAGCGAACGCATTTCCGATACGAACAATACAAAGTACCTGCAGTACTTGAAGTTTATCTGTTAGTATCAATATCCTTTCAATTACAGCACTATCAAACAGCAACGTGTGTGATTATGCCGTGTGGGAATCCAATGATTTAATCATACAACGAGGTGCAGGACAGAAAATGTCCTCTTCTATATGGAGTTCAATAGAAAATAAACTTTCCTCTGAGGAGACTGTTATCGTGATGAGCGGCCTCTCGGGGGAGAAGATGAATTCTTAACAACAAGACATCATTCATCAGTTTCAGCCTCAAGAGCTGAGAGTAGATCCCGGAATATGTACCCATTAACGCTGAAGGCTGCAAACAAGCCATCTCCGTTGAAGAAATAAGGAAGCGCCTGACAGAACAGAAGAAGTCTTTTTCTAAATTGATGATGTTGAAAGAGCCTACCTATAAAGCAGCTGAGACGAATGGACGCACAGATATGACGACAAAAAAGACTGAGAGAGGCAAAAATCTCCACTGCCCTTCTAAATAAAAAAAGTTGATGGCTTCTCTCAATTTTTAAGTGAGGACCTCGTTTACTTATGTGATAGATCAGCTTGTCTTTTTATCAGATTGCATATAAAAAGATTTTAAGGCAGAATAAATATAGAGAAAGACAACATTTATAAGGAGGTATTCCGAATGGCTACATGTAGTATTTTTGATAAGATAGTTATCAACAACCCTAAGTTTCTGGAAGAGTATGCTGATCACATGGATGCAGTTGATGGTAGCTATGAGTGGAAAAGATTAGGCAACGCTGATATCAAAATAGCTACTCCTGATGATTGTGATAGGTTTTGGATGCTTCACAAAGAGAGAAAAGAAACTACAAAATGAATTATTTGATTCAAAATGTTTTAGATATTGTCCAAAGAATTGGAGAAAACGAATTGAATTCCATTCTCTCTAGTTTTTCTTGTAATGCCAATAGAGATATACAGGACTTTATCCAGCATAAAGCTGTCGACTTTGCAAAGAAGAGAATCTCTATTACATACATTGTTTTTGATATAGATACACATGCTGTGCTGGGTTTCTTTACGCTAGCGCATAAGGTGCTGTATGTTCCTGCTGATGGTATGAGCAATACAGTCAAGCGACGTATAGAAAGATACGGAAGTTTTGACAAAGAATCCAACTCTTACCTTATGTCGGCATTTCTTCTTGCGCAGTTCGGGAAAAACTATGCACCTAGAAAAGATGACCGTATAACGGGATTGGACTTGATGGATTGTGTAGATTCAGTTTTAAAGGGTATCCAATATGAGATAGGTGGTGGGGTCGTATATCTTGACTCTCTAGATAATGAACACCTTATTCATTTCTATACAGATGTATGCGGCTACAGGAAAATCAGCGAACGCATTTCCGATACGAACAATACAAAGTACCTGCAGTACTTGAAGTTTATCTGTTAGTATCAATATCCTTTCAATTACAGCACTATCAAACAGCAACGTGTGTGATTATGCCGTGTGGGAATCCAATGATTTAATCATACAACAAGGTGCAGAACAGAAAATGTCCTCTTCTATATGGAGTTCAATAGAAAATAAACTCTCCTCAAGGAGGTGGGATATCGTAATAACCCGGCCTCTCAGGAGAGAAGATGAATTCTTAACAACAAGACATCTTTCATCAGTTTCAGCCTCAAAAGCTGAGAGTAGATCCCGGAATATGTACCCATTAACGCTGAAGGCTGCAACACCTCCATCAAATCCAGCGTAAAGCATTGTATCCAAATTAGTTTGACGAAATGGACTCATGCTGTTCTCTAGAAAGTTACTAAAGAGGAGAAAGGTATGAACATTCAATGAGTGATTCAAGATCAGAAGAAAAGAACATATGGGCTAAGCTTTCCAATGGAGAGAGTCGTCATCATCACCAACAAGGAAATACATCTGCTCTCATGAGAGATATTTCTGATGGATGCTTTGACTGTTACCGAGGCTGTAAGAGAGGAAAAGGCAACGAAGCACTCAACAGCATGATGAGCAAGCCGCAGAGGAAGGCTTTAAGGCGAATGATAAGACTGAAGTGCAGGGGTATTTGATGAAGAATTGTTCTCGATACCCTATTTTTGTCTCAGCTCAATAAGGCTTGGTGTAATGCTGTTGAGCTTCTCGAGGCTGTATTTGTTATGACTACAGAATCACAGAAGAATAGCAGCGCTTTCTCCACTTCTTAAATTAAAGCCTATAATCAGGAAAAGCATATGTGTCATCCCCACTGGATAAACGACATAGTCTTCGAGAGAGACGAGAAAGACAGAAAATTCTATAAGGTTGCCCCATTCTGAGGTGTTGTTCCTGCTAGAGGAAACAGCGCGCATACTACATAGAGGATAAGAAGATTATTCTTCTAGCCATTTTATTGAACGCTTGCTATAACAAAGCCCCGACAACAGGGGGAAAATACAGGCTTTTATCCTCTTCAAGGCACATTTCAAGAAGGAAGGTATAGAATAGGGGTAACTCAGACGCAATTTTGGTTTATTCCAGCATCCGAACTTTAAGTTCCGTATTTTCCTCATACCGGTATTATTGAAGGAGAACGCAGAATAAAACTCTTATGTGCCATCCTTGTTTTTAACAGTAGTACAATTCTCAGCGAACAACACAGTCTGTAATTGGTGACGACGAGATAAAGTCCCGTTAAAAAAGGGTGGAGATAAAATGCGATATCTAGTAAATTATTCCTTATGTCGAATTGGAAAAATTATTTTTCACAGGAAAGCCTAGGTAAAGGGGTTGAATTGTATTCCAGATACCCCTACGTTTCATACAAGAAGAGTACAAATGACTACAGTGCAACGGTGACGGAAAACAACACCCTCTACCGCGTCAAATATGATAAAGATGGCAACACCATCTACAACATAAAATGCACATGCACTATTCCTTTCTGTCCACATGCAGCGGCAGGGCTCTATGCAATTGAAAAAATCGACAAGGATGTGACAATCGGGGAAAAGAAGGAAATAGTAATAAAAGAAGAGAAGAAAGCAGAAAGTCCGAAGGAAATAGGATATGTCACACTCGCCACCTATGACGACGGCAACCCTCACTATCTTTCATTCGGCTCCTCCCTCTCGATATATAAGCCGACTGTCGAGACATATAACAAAGCACTTAGAATCATGGATACAGATAACATCCATGTAGATAAGATATCGATTGCTAAAAGCTACACCGGCAAGAAGCTCGTCTACTCGGTGCGCCTATGGGATGAAAAGCGCAATACCGCAGATGTAGTTATTGAACTCGGACAGAATGGTATTGAGAAATTAACATGTGAAGACGGCTCCTCA
>CAVFNE010000090.1:3975-9180 GCA_963623755.1 Muribaculaceae bacterium
ATCCAAAGCATGCATAGGCAGAGAAAAGAACAAAAAAGGGATAATCGAACTCTGCGTTCATAAAACTGCAGCGCTGTTATCACTTATTCGTTACCTGGAGGATAACATAGATCTTGTCGACTACTCGGATGTGAGCGCAATCGACTTTGTAACGGGCTTCAAGAAGGAGAAGAAAGCCTTCTCTCCCATAGATGAGAAAGCTTCTGATTTCACATGTGATATCGAACCGGTAATCGATGAGAAGGATAGGTGTACATGTTCTCTCGTCCTCAAAGTCCAGGGTATGAGTGGAAAGTTCTACAAGGTAAGAGATATCGAGAAGCTGAAGAAGGCAGTCGAGAATAAGGAAGAATACACAATAAGCAAGGATAACACCATAGACTTCAGCCACACCAAGCTCACACGGCGTGCCGAAAAGGTAATGGAACTTATCAAAGAAGCCGAAATTAAACTCGTCCTGAAGTCGCGCGACAGCTACTCTTCTCCACACATCAAGGAAGAGATAGAACTCGTTGAAAACTTTGATTCTTTCTTCACTCTCCTCTACAACGAGAAGGTAATAGACCACGACACTCCCCTTTTAGGCTTCAGGGAAGTAGACCCTGTGTTCAACATGAAGATAACAAAGTACGAGGAGAGAGGTAGAATTGTCGGCATTAAAGTCTCGGGGGTGATTTCAGGACACTACAAAACACCACACTACACGTATTGGTTTGAGGATGGCTATTTAAACCGTACCGACAGCAGCAAGCTCGGTTCTGCAAAGGCACTTCAGGATTTATCCGATAGAAACGGAAATTTCTCCCTTGTTATCGGCATGAAGCTCATTGACAACTTCTATCATAGAGTGCTACCCGAACTCAGAAAATACGGCAGGATTGAAGATGAGGCCATAGACGAATTAGAGGGCTCTCTCAAAGAGCCTCCATCAGCTGTTTTCTATATCGACAGTGAGGACGGCATAATAACATGCCGAGCCACAATAAGAAGTGATGGCGAAGAGACACAAGTTAAGGCAAGGAATTATCTCTCCTCAACAAAGTATTCAACAAAATACACAGGACTAGAGGATGAGATGAAGGAGGCACTCTCTACTCTTCTTACCGGCGAAATCACATACGACGACAAATGGAGCGTCAAAGACGATAACGAGTGCAAATACAACTTCATCCGTAGCGGAATCAACAGCCTTATGGAAGTGGGAGAAGTCAACGTGTCGGATGCAGTGAAGAAGATTATCGTTAGACGACTCGATACCTTTTCCGCCCATTTCGATATCGACGAGAAAGACGACAGCCTGTTGAATCTGAAGCTTGATCTGGGGGATTTAACAATAGAGGATCTTGTTGAAATACTTGAGTCCTACAGCAAGAAAAAGAGATTCCACCGACTTAAAAACGGAGTCTTCATCTCACTCGAAGGAACAAATCTGGACTCCCTGAGGGATTTATTCCTCACATCGGGACTAGACATAAAGTCATTTACCGACGGTAAGATGCACCTTCCTCTATACAGGGCCTTGTACCTTGATCAAATTCTCCAGAGTCAGAACGGCGTCAGCTACGACCCAGGGCAGAGATTCAGGAGGATGCTCAAGGAGTTCAAGACGATAAACGAAAGCGAGTACGAGGTTCCGCCTTCCCTTAGAGATCTTTTAAGGCCTTATCAAAGGGATGCATACAGGTGGATGCGTGTACTCTTTGACTACGGATTCGGCGGTATTCTTGCAGACGATATGGGACTGGGTAAAACACTGGAAGCTCTTACACTGCTGTTATCTCTCAAGGAAGAAGGAAAAGGAGGCCCCACTCTCATCGTCACACCGGCATCCCTTGTCTTCAACTGGACGCGGGAGTGCGGAAAGTTTACGCCGACACTAAAAGCTACAGCTGTTTCAGGGACACAGAAGGAAAGAGAAAAGATTATCAGTGACTATAAAAACTACGACATTCTCATAACATCCTACGATTTACTCAAAAGAGATATTGCGCTCTACGAGGGACTCGAGTTCAACACAGAAATCATTGATGAAGCCCAGTTTATCAAGAACCACAACACGGCACAGGCTAAAGCAGTAAGAGCCGTGAATGCAAAACACCGCTTAGCCCTCACCGGTACTCCTATAGAGAACAGGCTACTTGAGCTCTGGTCAATCTTTGAGTACCTTATGCCGGGATTTCTGTTCAATCAGGAGAGCTTCAAGCGCTATATCAGTAACCCGATTGAGAAAACAGGCGACAAGGAAGCCTCATCGAGGCTCAAGAGACTCACTGGGCCTTTTATCCTCAGGAGAGTCAAGAGCGACGTACTCAAGGATCTTCCAGAGAAGATAGAGGAGACAAGAATAACTCGGCTCGAAGGCGAGCAGAAGAATCTCTATATGGCAGAGGTTGCCAAAGTAAAGGGACTACTTGACGACAGCGAAAAGTACGGTAAGGATAAAATTGAAATTCTTGCCGAGCTCACCCGAATCAGGCAGATATGCTGCGACCCGTCACTTCTATTCCCATCCTACAGCGGTGAAAGCGCAAAGAGAGAGGCAACGATGGACCTTATTAAGTCAGCACTCGACGGCGGCCATAAAATATTACTCTTCTCACAGTTTACTTCAATGCTTGCCCTTCTCGAGGAAGACCTCAAGAGAGAGGAGATATCTTACTACAAGATTACAGGAGATACAGGAAAAGCAAAGAGACTCGAGCTTGTGGATGCGTTCAACAGCGACTCCACTCCCATCTTCCTCATTTCCCTCAAGGCCGGAGGAACAGGCCTCAATCTTACATCTGCCGACATCGTAATACACTACGACCCGTGGTGGAACACAGCTGTCCAGAAACAGGCAACCGACAGAGCCCACCGTATCGGACAAACAAAGCGTGTCACAGTCTATAAGATGATTTTGGAGGATACGATTGAGGAGAAGATTGTGCGCCTCCAGGAGTCCAAGAAGAACCTTGCCGACGAGATAGTATCTACAGAGAACATATCACTCTCCACCCTTTCGAAGGAAGACCTCATGGACCTATTGTCGATATCGAAGATAGGATAAAGAAACAGCAACACCCTCCAGCAAAAACCGGAGGGTGTAAATATCAGCCTATGTGCACTGCCTATGGGGAAGGCAGATGACACCTTTTTCAGCTTCCACCTCTCAACAGATGAGAAGAAGAAAGCCTAAGCTCTTATGTAACCGGTTCTGTCTTAGCTACAACCTCATTCCAATCGCTTCCGGTTTTAACTTCATAATTAGTATTTTTCAAGAATTCACTCAAGGCTACAGTTTTTTCACCCTGTGCGTTTATTTCGTTGTGCTTATACTTTCCACCTTCTATAGCAAAGAAGCCATCTTTTCCTGACGTCGTTTTAGTAGCATACGTTATGTCATTTGTGGCATTAGATTCCGCATTAAATTCACCTCCTTTAATCGTGACAGACACTCCCTTTCTTTCTCCGCCGTCTCCTTTTGTATCATTCCCGATAAAAGCAGCTTGTCCTGCAACGGATGTAAATTTACCTCCATTCACAACAGCTGTTATTATGCCAGCTTCACCTGCTATATAGAGAGCATGATAACTCCAATTATATGTTGTATCATCAATTTTATTGAAAGTGCAAACTTCAGCGTAATTTATAGTGCAATTACCTGAATTTACCGCAAAGGCTCCATATATTCCTTTGAAAACACCTCCATTTATTGTTGCTGTTCCCCCACTAATCAAGACTGTGTACTGTTGCTTTCCAGCTCCATCGGCATGAGAATTCGATGTAAACTTACCGTTACTAATTACGAGTGTTCCTTTTGAATAAAGAGTTGCATCGTATCCCTTTGCATAGAAATTGCCACCATTAATGGTTATATTTCCTGTGCTTTGTCCGTAAATAATGGCTCCACGTGTGTCGCCGTTTGTCTTGGTGCTTCCTGCAGTCTCAAATTTCCCGTTACTAATAACCAATGTACCCGATACGTCAAAAAGCCCTAGAGAAGTATCATTGGTACCTTCAATCTTTCCATCTTTCCCTTCACTGCTGTCCGTCACTGTAAGAGTTGCTCCTGTCTGAATACTAAAGAGTCGTTCTGTTTTTTCTTCTGACGGTGTATAAGTAAGTGTGTAGCCTTTTAAGTCTAGTGTAACTGATTTACCAAGCTCTAGACTTTCATTTAATGTCACATTTTTGAGCAGTGTAATCGTTGAACCTTCAGGAGCATTCTCGACTGCTTTTTCAAATGTGATATAGTATGTGTCTGCATCTGTAGTACTGACCTTCGCCTCACATACATCCGTGAACACATCTATCGTCACCGAATTAACTACTGTAACCTTTACGTCATCGTCATTTTCTTCCTCGAGTTTAACGATAGCAAGCTTATTCGCGCCATTGAATGTTCCACCGCTGATAGTAACATCAATATCCTTCGCTGTCGTGTGCTGTGATACCGCGACTGCTGCACCTTTAACTGTCGGACCATTACCGTTTTTAACAGCACTGTATTGCGAAGCATTGCTTGTCAGTGTGCCGCCACTGATATTAGCCTTACCTGCCCTGATTTCAACAGCAGATCCGTCTGCACATGTGATAGTTCCACCATAGATATTCAAGATCCCGCTATTAGGCTGATAGATAGCGACTTTGTCATCATCGCTATTCCAACTCTTCGAAGAACTATCGCCTTTAATAAGAACAGCACCATCATAGATGTTCATAGTGACTTTGTTATTTGAATAATCGCCACTTCCATTACCTGCTATACAAGGATTGGTGCTATTAATTGTTCCGTAGATATCAAGAGTAGCATTGTTGGCACTACCGAATGCTGTAATACCATAGCTGTCCGGTGCGTTAATAATTGCATCCTTCTTCAAGACAACTCTGGCATCCCCTTCATCACAGCTTACTCTTATGACGGAACTGCCATTTACAAAATTCACTCCATTATCTTTCTTCGCTTCGATTGTACCGTTAGTAATGGTTAGCGTACCTTTTTTAACAAGGAAGACTCTATTATCAGATGTGATTGTATGTCCGCCGAGATCAAGGTTGATTGAATTCTTCACTTCTATTGTATCAGCATCACCATTTTCTACACTTAAGTCAACGTCTTTCATCAGAACAAGGGTATCACCAGAATCAGCGCCTGAGATTGCCTTTCCCAATGTTTTATATGCAGTCTGAGTTGTTGAGTTATAGACAACTGCATTTGTTGCA
>CAVFNE010000091.1:0-9121 GCA_963623755.1 Muribaculaceae bacterium
CGCCTCTCACGGCTTCGATATAATAGGTGGAGCAGAGGTTGCAGTGCTTATGACAGAGAAGAGGATTACGTACATAAGAGAACACTTCGAGAAAAATAAATAAAATTTATGACCATATAGACAGTTTTTATATTGCCTTTTTTGTCGCATAAGTGTTAAAAGAAAACCGTAACTTAATTTTTACTTAGAGTTAACAGAAAATTAATATGGAAATGTCAGAATTTATCAATCAAATGCTATCTAACCCGATGCTGCTGGTATCTAGTATACTCACTCTCGGTGTTATTCTCGTAAATGGCTGGACAGATGCTCCGAATGCCATTGCCACATGTGTATCCACAAGAGCAATAGGAGTGAGAAAAGCCATAATAATGGCAGCAATCTTCAATTTCCTGGGTGTTCTCATAATGACCTCTCTCAATGCGTCGGTTGCCATGACAATCTACAACATGGTCGATTTCGGAGGGGACGCGAGGCTCAGTCTTATTGCGCTTTGTGCAGCTATGGCCGCAATCGTCATCTGGGCGACAGTTGCATGGTATTTCGGAATACCGACAAGTGAAAGCCATGCCTTGATTGCAGGACTCAGCGGTGCTGCCGTAGCCATTCAGAACAGCTTTAAAGGCATCAATGGTCAGGAATGGGTTAAAGTTATTTATGGTATTGTGCTTTCTACACTCCTAGGATTCGTCCTAGGATTTTTAACAGCCAAATTGACGGTTTTTATCTGCAGAAACAAAAACAGGGTTAAAACAGATAGATTCTTCGGATCTGCACAGGTCGTCGGGGGCGCTGCTATGGCATTCATGCACGGAGCACAGGACGGGCAGAAGTTTATGGCAATTTTCCTCCTCGGCGCTGCTTTTGCCGGAGGAAACGCAAATGTATCAACATTCACCGTTCCGTTGTGGCTCATGATACTTTGTTCTCTCGTGATGGGACTGGGTACTTCAATCGGTGGCTACAGAATTATTAAGTCTGTCGGAATGGATATGGTAAAGCTTAAGCCTTATCAGGGCTTTGCATCGGACGCTGCGGCAACACTTTGTCTTCTCTTCTCTTCTCTCACAGGTATTCCTGTAAGTACAACGCATACTAAAACTACTGCGATAATGGGAGTAGGCGCTGCGAGGCGCATGAGCAACGTCAATTGGGCGATTGTAAAGGACCTTGTATTTACCTGGATTTTCACATTCCCAGGATGCGGACTACTGGGATTCGGAATGGCAAAACTGTTTTTATTGATATTCGCATAAGGAGTTATATATGTCTAAGAAAAATAATGATTATTTTGAAATGATTCAAAGTCAGACAGAGTATTGTGTCAGGGCTGCAGAACTATTGGAGAACATACTTACTTCCTTCAAAGCAGAGGAAGTCAAGTCATACAGAGATAATATGCACAAAATCGAGAATGATGCCGACGAAGTACATCACGACATTCTCAATAAGCTCTCGGTCGAGTTCATAACCCCGATTGACCAGGAGGATATACTTCATCTTGTACAGATTATTGATGATATAACAGATGCGCTCGATGAAGTTATGATGGACGTCTATATGTACCATGTCGAGAGCATCCCGCCGAGAGTGGGTGAGTTTGTTTCTGTTGTCAGAAAAGCAACCGTAGCGCTTCATGATGCTGCAGGGGAGTTGAAGAACTTCAAGAAGCCGACGGAGCTCAGAAAACTCCTTATAAAGGTTAATGATATCGAGAACGAAGCCGATGTCATCTACACTGAAGTTCTATTCGATCTTTTCGGGGCTGATGTCGAGCCGAGAAGACTGCTTGCGGCAAAGGCCATCTACGAAGGGCTTGAGAACTGCTGCGACCTCTCGGAGCATGCGGCAGATATCATCGAACAGGTAATTATCAAGAATACCTGATCCGATAGTGCAAGATAACAAAAAAGATATATAATCTGCTCTTGATATGGTTATTCTGGTTCTGGATTTAAAGGATTCAACGATAAAGGAAGAAGAGTATTGCGGAGATGAATGGGGCCTCAGACTTGCGCTCTCACTCCATTTAAAGTGGGGGGACGACTCTCTAGTTCTTGCTTCTCTCAACTACGGCTCTTCTCCCTCAGATGTGTTGCGCTCATGGCCGATTGTCTACCATTCGGCTATAAGTGATAAGACTGAGGTAAGTGTACTTCCGACTCAACACGGCTATTCTCTCTACAGAATGAATATTGCGGCCCTTGTTATCACCGGATGCTCAAATAAACTCAAATATATATCACTCACTCCGTCAAAGAAGGAGATACTCCCTATAGAAAACATGAGGGCCGAAAGCTCGGCATCATTCGAAAGTGTTGTTCAATCACTCAATGAGATATCGCTTTCAACGGGGGTTGCTGCAGATAAGGGTGTGTGGTTTGGCTCTCTTCAATCAAACGGACGTAACATCGACGGGCTTGGACTGGGGCACGCATTCTTCCTCCATAATCTCAAAGGTATCGTCTTTACCCTCTTTCCCGATTATCCCGAAGGGGAGAGTATCAAGATAAAGAAGAAGTCATTTTTACAGAGAATTAGGAAATACGGCGAGTATGCCGTAGTGCCGAAAGCTCTCAAGCTCGGGTGGGCACCGATTAACGGCTACAGCGACAGATTTGACCCAAGGGTTTATAACCTGGATGGACGTAGTATGCAGGAAAGAGCGGGTAACTACCCCGACGGCTGCATAGGATGCCCTATTTCATGCCACAGGCGTACAAGAAGTGAAGAGTCTCTTCCCTCTTGGCGTGAACTCTTTTTCCTCGGCCCGAATATAGGATTTTTCAACGCTTCAAATGTTGTCTTGATATATTCCAAGGCAGTGCAGCTGGGCCTTGAGATTCCCACTCTTGGCGCAGTAATGAGCTATATCTACTCCCTTCCTGACGACGAGAGGGTGCCTTATATGATGAAAAACCATAGCGTGGATGAAGTTTTATCATTCATTGAACGTGTTTCGACAGGCTCGATTCTTTCAAAGGGGCTGCTCTCTCTTCCTGATGCCGTCCAGGGCTTTGATCACAGGCCTATAAGTTATGACCTTCGTGGTGCTTTTGCCCAGGCCGTTACGGTCTCTCAGGGGTTGGATATTGTTCTTACATCAACGCTCTTTTTTGCAAAGAGAAAAGTCAGTGCCGAATGTGCTGCGATTTTTGCCCTCTATGAGACAATCTATATACTGGCATTGACTGAGAAAGGGTACCCTGCTTCATTCTACGGCATGCAATATTTTGATAAGCTTCCTCAGATTGCTTTTCACATTCCTTTTTTTGCAAGGTTCTACCTCAGAAGATTCAAAGCATATCACTTCACATCCCGCAGTCTTATTCCAGTGGGATTGGAAGCACTCGAGAGACTCTCTCCCAAGTGGCATCCGATTCCAGGGTGCTTTACAGACAACAGTCTTTCATCCCTTGACGCCGAGACAGTGCCGATTACAAAACTTCAGTCTTACTACGACGAGGAGAAGCTCAGACTCTTGATTAATGAGAAATCCAGAAGGGAGAGAAGTGAAATCGAATCGGGTGAAAGAAGTGCGAAAGTAGGGCCTTCAGAAGACCGTGGCTGAGATATAGATCCGGGATTGAGGTAAACTCTCTCTTCTCTTTTTTCAAGGTGAGGAATATGGGTGTGGCCGGTTATGACGACATCAGCGTCCTCAGGAACATCAAACGGAAGGTGGGAATGCGTTATATAGACATTCTTACCCCAGAGTGTGAGTCTCTTCTCCAGAGGCGGAAAGAAGAGATTGCCGTATTCATAAAAGCAGTCACAGTTACCCCTTACGCCGTCAATTGAGAAGAAAAGAGGGTCTGACGGGTCGGGAGAGAGGTCGCCGGCGCTGATTATCCCCTCTGACGAGAAATATCTTTCGGCCTCTCTTATTCTTCTCATTGCATCTTTATCTGAGTGTGCATCGGATATGATTATTACGTTTTTTGACATTCTTTGATGATAGAGCTTTTTCCTTTCTTCCTCTATAATCGGAAAAGGAGTAAACAAATGGAAGAGAGACGGTTAACACTGAGAGATGGTAAGAAACTCTTTTATAGAGTATGGAAGACAGATAATACCAAGGCCACAATACATATAAACCACGGTATGGCAGAGCACAGCCTGCGCTACGACAGATTTGCCCGGATTCTTAATAAGAGGGGCTTTACAGTCTACTGTCAGGACCATAGAGGCCACGGCAGGACAAAAAAAGACGAGAGCGAGAAGGGCTGGTTTGCACACGACGGCGGCTGGATGACTATAGTCGACGATTCATATGAACTGGATAAGGAAATTGAGAAGGAATACCCTGTTGTGCCACACTTCATCTTCGGTCACTCGATGGGCTCATTTCTTACAAGAACAAACATTGCCCTCCACAGTGGCGAATACAAGGCTGCCATCATCATGGGAACAGGTGCAAGCAAAGGCCTTGTGAGTAAAATCGGCCGCTCAATAGCTCTTTCGAGATGTAAGAAATACGGCACGAAGCACAAAGACGAATTTTTGAACAACCTTGCTTTCGGCTCCTACCTCAAGAAGTTCGATTATAAGAAAGAGGGAGTATGCTGCTGGCTTAGCAGTGACAGAGAGGAAGTGAAGAAGTATGAGACTGATCCCGATTGTGGCTTTATCTGCTCCTCCCGCTTCTATGCCGACCTTATCGAAGGCCTTGAGACAGCAAATAATAAGAGTTTGATAGCCGGGATAAGAAAGGATCTTCCCATTCTTTTTCTCTCGGGTGATATGGACCCTGTGGGGTCATATGGTAAAGGTGTTGAAAAAGCAGCATCGCTTTACAGAAATGCGGGAATAAAGGACGTAAGGGTTAAACTCTACAGGGATGGAAGACACGAAATTCTCAACGATAGAATGAAGGATGAGGTGACGGAGGATGTAATCAAGTTCTATGAGGAGAACTTATGAGCGGGAAGAAAAGCCCGCATTATAAAAGGGTTTGGGCTTCTGTGTGTGATTACTTCAAGGTTGTAGTTAAGGCCCTCGGAAAGATTGGCAGCGACAATGTGGCAATTCTTGCCGCCGGCATGGTATATTCAACCCTCATTGCAATCGTCCCGTGTGTCACATTCCTCTCGGCATTTCTTTCCGCGCTCGGTGGGCTTGAGAACTTCACGCTTGTCGTCGGGGAGTGGCTTGCTGATACATTCGGCGAAGAGCAGGGGGCATTCGTTCTCGAGAAGGTAACGCTTTTCAGCAGGAATGCAATGTCACTTGGAATCTTCGGCCTTGTAACCTTCATCATCATGGGCTCTCTTCTTGCCGTGAATATAGACAGCATAATCAACAATATATTTCATACCCGTCAGTCACACGGTGCTGTGAGGCGCTACGGCAAGATTATCATATTTCTTATTGTGCTCTCGGTTTTCATCGCAGTATCACTTTCGCTTTCACAGTCAATCAGAGAGGATGTTTATACAAAGATAGGAGTTTCCGATGGGATAAGCCTTATACGTATTACGCTCAAGCGCTTGCTCAGAGTCGGAGTAATATATGTAGTGTTTTTCTTTCTCCTCTTTTTTGTTCCTAACACCAGAGTGAGGGTACCATCAGCACTGGCAGGCTCGGCATTGGGAACAGTCCTTGTAAGTCTTTTCTACCTGCTTTTCACCAACCTTATAATAACTACAGTCAACTACTCGGTTATTTATGGTTCTCTTGCAGCAATACTCCTTGTCCTGCTCTTCTTCTATGTCATATGGTATATAGTCATCTTTGTCAGTGAAGTTACATTCATCCATCAATTCAGGCCCGAGAAGGATATAGAGGAAACACATATCCTGACACCTCAGCGTGAAATCGAGGAGGGACTGAGAGTCCTTGTCGAGATAGCAAAAAGCTTCAAGAAAGGGGAGGGCGGGATATCTGCAATATTGATTTCAGCACGCTCGAGAGTCGTATACTTCAGGGTATTGACCTACCTCAAGACTCTTGAGGCCAACGGCTTTATTAAAGAGCTCACCTCCTCTTCTTATATCCTTGCCCGTCCGGCAGAGGATATAGCGCTCGAGAGCGTTGTCGACTCGCTCTTCTCATATGATTCAAAGAGTGCTTTTTCCGGTATACAGAGCTTCAAGGAAGCGGGGCTCGAGAAAATCAAGGGTGATAAGCTCTCATTACTTTTGAAGGAGGACTTAGATAAACAATGGAAAACGAAAAAGAGTTAAGCGCATCTCTCAGTCAGGATCTTCCCAATCCTGAAGTGGGGGTTATAGAGACCAGAATAGTAGAGGACACTCAAATAAGGATAATCAAAAACGGCATTCCAATCGGCTTCAACAGCGTTGTTGCCATCCCCTATGCTGTTGTGGCATTGAGAGAAGGAAAGTATGTCTTTGCCTTCTCGATTGAGAGGGAAGACTTGCGGACTATATCCTCCTACAGCGGGATCAGAGTCAAAACCCTCTCAGAGGAGTACGGCGTTAAGGGTTATCTACTCGATCCCAATGGTGTAATCTACTACAATGACGAAGTAGAAAATATCGGCCTGATTAACCTTGAGCAGGGTGAGGAGAGTATAAAGAACTACCTCTATCAGACGGCTCTGGAAGTGCTGGACTTATTTGATGGAGAGGATTAACGCCGGCATTATCGGGGACACATATGCTGCCTCCAAGCACGCTCATGCCATCAATCTCGATAAGAATATGGCTCTCATCTCAATTGCCCCAGAAGACAGAAAAAGAGGAGAGGAACTCGTGAAGCGCCACTTAATTCCATTCCTCGATTGTGATATGGAGTACCTTTTGAAAAGGGACGAATTGGATGCTGCTGTCATATGTACACCTCTTGAAAGTCGCATAAAGCTGATTGAGTACGTACTTTCATACTCGAAGATTGCCGTTGTCGATGCGCCTGTGTCACTTTCTTTCGAGGATGGAGAAACTCTTCTATCTTTACTTGATGACGGCGCATTCATCTTTAATGCAGACTCGTATCTATACTCTCCACTACTCAGAAAAAAGAGGGAAGGAAAATACTCTCTCTATTTCTCTTCCTTAAACCTGTCATTAATTGAAATGACTCATATTGCGCTGGAGACTGCTCTCTTTGCCTATGGAAAGGTTGATGAGATATCAATAGAGAAAGAGAATGAGGGCATAAAACTCATAACAGTACAGAAGAAAGGAGAGGGGGAGATACACCTTCTCAGAGATAGTGACATAAAAGGGCTTAACTTAATCGAGAACGGTGTAGATATAATAAAGAACGAGAAACTCTATGATTCACTTCCGTTTTTTTATTCATTTCTCTACTCCCGGCTCTCCGACGGCGGGGACGTGAGGAGGGAAGTGGAGGTAAGTGTAGAGGCGTCCCAGATAATTATGAAAAAATTATCACCGGAAGTGTAAAATATGAAAAAAAGGTGTTCATTCTCTTTATAAACTTGCGTTTCGGCATTTATTTACTTATAGTTTTTGTGTAAGTAAACTTAAGGAGATAGTTATGTCAGCCAGGAAAGATTCACGCCTAATGGAAATGCTGGGAGAGACCAGCGGCAGGATAAAGATTAAGGAAGAAAGGGTTCTTAATTATCTACTTGAGAATGAGGACAGAATACAGGATCTCTCCATCGTCGATATTGCAGAGAATGCTGATGTAAGTAAGGCAACTGTTGTCAGATTCTGTAAGTCCCTCGATTTCAACGGCCTTAAGGATTTCAAGGTCTGGTATGAGGCGGGAAAGGGTGCGAAGTTCACACCTGTGAAGCTTCTTACAGGAAAGGAGGCCCCTGAGGAAGTTGCAAAGCTCTTTAAAGACGGCGCAAACGGGACACTGGAAAAGACACTCTCGGATACAAACATTGCCGTTCTTTCCTCTATTGCAGATAACATAAGAAAGAGTGAAAAGATTACACTCATCGGTTTCGAGAGTGAAAGCTTTTATGCAGAGGAGCTCGGGAGAGTAATTACGGCGAAATACCCTGAGAAGAATGTCTCTGTCAACAATAGTGAAGTTGACTCAAACTCCTATTCACTTGTCTTCTCCCTCTCCGGTGTTAATAAAGATGCCATGACCTACCTTATGAATGCCATTCTTGCCGGCGGTAAGGTAACTGCCGTTACATCTGATGAGTCATCGATTATAGGAAAGGCTGCGTCCGACTGCCTTGTGATATCTGACGAGGTACTTTTCGACACAGACAGGCACCTTCTTGGGCGTCTTGCCCTCAATGCAGTTATAAGCTATCTCTCTATTCTGATGAGAAGCGAAGAGGAGAAGGCGGCAGAGTAAATCCTTCAAAAGTAGTAATCGCGTTTACTGTCCCACGGCATTTCACGCATAGAACCCTTCTGAAGAACGTGGGAATGCACCGGAGATGTAATTATTGCTCTCGATTGAAGTTTCTGCTCAATCCTCCGCCTCAATAGCGCAGCATACATCTTTGCCTACTTTCCGCTTCTCAATCTCTGGAATGGAAATGTTTGTCTCTGTCGTATTTTATGCCTCGAGAGAGCGAATGCTCTAACAAAATCCATATCCGGCCGTATATACCAAAGGAACATAATTTTATTAGGAAGTAAGAGAAATGGAGTTGAACAACCAATTACTTGAGAAAGCAAAAAAAGCAAAAACATCTGATGAGCTTATCGCATTGGCAAAGGAGAACGGCTTTGATTTAACAGAGAAAGATGCTGATAAGTATATTGCACGTCTCAATCCCAAATCCGGCGAAATCGGAGACGACGAACTGGGAGATGTATCTGGTGGATGTGAGACAACATACGTGGGCAACGGTACTCCTGTTGTTACTGCCTGGAACACTTGTGAATACTTCAGAAAAGAAAAAGGTTTCTTGAACATAGTTGCCAATGGTGGATATTGCAAGGACTGCTACTGCAGTGAGTACGACGGCTTTTTCCTTCTATGCAAGGCCGAAGAGAGAAAGTACAACTGATTCGACTATGTTGAACAGTTTCAAGTAAATTAAAGCCGGTCGTATTGAGGTCCGGTTTTGTAATTGTATCCATGGCTGAAGTTCTTAAATCCGTCATAGGTTTGTCTACCCTGTGGCGGAAGGGTTCTACAGATTAAGTCAATAAACAAATCCCAGCTTATACTTTGAAATCAAACTCGACAAACTCGACAAACTTCTGTCGAT
>CAVFNE010000092.1:0-9120 GCA_963623755.1 Muribaculaceae bacterium
CGCGATATCAGCATCCTTCTTTCCTTCAAGAAGAGAAGGGAAAAAGCCCTTTTCCATCTCCTTGACAGTAGCGTGCACCGCCTGAAGCAGCTCTTCGCTCTTCTCCTCCGCTCTGCTCTTAATTACCATCTTCTCTTCTTTCTTTTCTTTCTTTTTCATTTCCTCTCCCCTTAAATAGAAAGCAGATTTTTCAAGTGAAGAATTTACAACAACTGTTGTTGTGAGACAAGAGGAAAAGGAAGGAGAAAAATAGAGGAAGTTATAATTTGCTCTCGGACTATTCTTTCAATATGACTGCAAGAAGAAGTTTTCCCCTTTTGACAGAGACAACAGCCTCATCATCCTCCACTTCATTACTGACTCCATATTGGAAAGACGGTTCGATTACAGCGTTCTCTGTATTGTACTTTGCCCCGCTGATATCGACGCCCTCTGCCTTTGAGAAAAGGGCAAGAAGTGAAAAGTACCGGCACCCTTTTTCAATCGTGACTTTCTTCTCTGAGACGATTTTGAGGTATGAGGAGCCGTCATATATCGTGCCGTCGAGATTATGACTCGATAGATAGTCAAGTAGATATATATTGGCCAGTGTATGGTCAATCCTTTCCCCGAAGGCTCCGATAATCAAAAACTCTTTAAAGCCCCGCTTTATTCCTTCCTTGAGACCGCATAGTGCGTCCGTATCATCCTTTCGGGGCGGGAAGACAACACTTTCAACCCCCTCAGGGGAAGGAAAAGAATCGAAGTCACCGACTGCCAAATCCGGTCTTCTATCAAGTGCCTTGAAGTGCCTTAAACCTCTGTCACAATAGATAAAGTAGTCGTCATCACTGAGTTTTTTTCTTATAGCAGAGTAGTTATCGATGACGCCCCCGAGTACAAGTACACATCGCGTCATTCTACAGTCACACTTTTGGCAAGATTTCTCGGCTTATCGACATCGAGTCCCTTCTGGACACTGATGTAATATGAAAGCAACTGCAGAGGAATTACTGCAAGGGATGGAGTAAAGTACTCGTTTGTGCGTGGAATATAAAGAGTGAAATCGACATTCTCCTCAGCCTGGTAGTTACCCGCAGTCGTTACACACATCAGGTATGCGCCCCTGCTTCTGCACTCTACCATATTCGACATTGTCTTTTCAAAGAGAGAGGACTGAGTCAAGAGGCCGATAACAAGTGTGCCGTCCTCGATAAGTGATATAGTCCCGTGCTTGAGCTCCCCCGAGGCATATGCTTCACTGTGTATGTACGAGACTTCCTTGAGTTTCAATGACCCTTCACTCGCTATCGCCCAATCCAGGCCCCTTCCGACAAAGAAAACATCCCTTTTGTTGACACAGCGAGAAGCAAACCATTGTATCTTCTCCTTGTCGTCAAGAAGCTTCTGTATCTTCTCCGGAAGACTCTTTAACTCGGATATATACTCTTCAGTGTTTTCGATAGTACCTTTAAGCAGGCCGAGTTTAACGGCAAGGAGGTAGATAACAATAAGCTGCACAGAATATGCCTTTGTAGTCGCAACTGCAATCTCGGGACCGGCATGGGTGTAGAGCACGCAATCTGCCTCCCTGCTTATAGTCGAGCCGATGACATTAACAATTGCGAGAGTCTTTTTCCCCATTTCCTTTGCCTTTCTGAGTGCGGCAAGAGTATCTGCAGTCTCACCCGACTGGCTTATGAGAATAACAAGTTCGTTTTCGTCAAGGACGGGATTGCGGTATCTGAACTCACTGCTCATCTCGACACGGGTAGGGACTCTGCACAATCCCTCAAACACATATTCCCCAACCATTGCAACATGGTACGAAGAGCCACAGGCAACAATACGGATTGAGGATATATTTTTTAAGTAGTCGTCGCTTATAAGCGAAGATGAAAAATCAACAGTGTCCGAAACAATATATGACGAGAGAGTATCTTCAACAGCCTTACTCTGTTCGAAGATTTCCTTGATCATGAAGTGCTCATAGCCACCCTTCTCCGCTTCGCTCTCCGACCATGATATATGTACAGAATCCTTCTTCACTTCGTCACCGTTGAGGTCGAAGAATGTAACTTTTCCCTTTTCCAGTTTCCCCATCTCGAGGTTGTCTATGTAGTAGACGTCACGTGTATACTTCAAAACTGCGGGAACATCGGAGGCAAGAAAAGCCTCATCGGCGTTTACTCCGACAACAAGAGGGCTGTCCTTACGGGCTATATATATTTCTCCCTGGTATTCCTTGAACATGACGGCAAGGGCATAACTCCCCCTCACCCTCACCATTGTCTTCGCCAATGCATCAATGGGCCCTATGTGGTACTTCTTGTAGTAGTAATCGATGAGCTTTGTAATGACTTCTGTATCTGTTTCGGAATAGAAGGAATAGCCACGGTTCAAGAGCTTTTCCTTAAGCTCCTTGTAGTTTTCAATTATACCGTTATGAACCGCAACGACATTCATATCGTCAGAGTGGTGTGGATGTGCATTGTTTTCGCTCGGCTCCCCGTGGGTTGCCCATCTCGTGTGCCCGATTCCACATTCCCCTCTGAGAGAGCGCCCGTTATCAGTCTTATCAATCAGCTCCTTGAGCCGGCCTTTAGCTTTGACAATATTCACGTGTCCGTATGAATCAAGAACAGCGAGACCTGCCGAGTCATATCCTCTGTACTCAAGTTTTTCCAGTCCTTCCAAAAGCAGAGGACTTGCTTCACGACGCCCTGTAAAACCTACTATTCCACACATATAATCCCTTCAAAGTAAAATTACCGGTAAATCATAGTCAAAAGTCAAATGACGGACAATATGGAAAATCAATTTTCCTCAAACCACCTTGATTTAGTTTTTTTCTTATTCCGGCGTCTTGGCCCTGCTTTCTCAATCAGCATCTCGGCGTCTTCTTCTCCGAATGCAGAGGACCATCTAGAATACCGTTTCTCCACAACATTTTCACGTCTGTATTTATTCTTTTCTCTTAAGTCTTCTTCTCCATTGGCCATAGCGCTATTATACACTTCATCCCTAACGAAAGAAATTACCGCAACCTGTTTTCTATGATAAACTACCCTCATGTAGTCAAAAGAGCTCACAGCGATTATTTCTGCTCTCCTTGCAGATCTCGCCCACTCGATTAATATTCCGCTCTCGAAAATCCTACTGGAAATGGAGGGGAATGCGTGAGTGTAGGATTGTTGTACCTCGAGGTAGGTATAACCGCGTCGATATCCCTCTTTGTGAGAAAGAAAGAAAAGGTAAAGATAACAAAGCTCAAGAAAAAGGATTACAAATATGCCTCTTGGATGATTATTCTCTGTATTGCCTCTCCGATACTCCTTATGAAAGGGCTCAAAACTTCATCGGCAGCACTCTCATCATTGATTAACAACTTCGGAATTGTGGCAACATCTTTAATCGCAGTAATTATCTTCAAAGAGAAACTCTCACGCTTGGGATGGCTCTCAATTCTCCTCATAACCCTTTTAGCGATTATCCTCTCGCTGTCCCCCGCGGTGGCTGGAAATTTTCACCCGGCCTTCTTCTTATACTCCTTGCTACCATATCGTGGGGATTCGAGAACAACTGCACAAAGAAGCTCGCTGAGAAAGACACATATACGATTGTCTTTTTCAATGGCATATTTTCCGGTTCTGGGGCAATCGCACTCATTGCAGGCGAGACTCTCCCCGCACTAAAGCAGATACTTCTCACCCTTCTTCTCGGCTTGTTGCATACGGATTAAGCATCTTTTTCTACATAAGGCTCAGAAGACAATCGGAGGTGCAAGAACAAGCGCATTTTATGCCGCAAATCCTTTTCTCGCTGCAATGCTTTCGTTTCTTCTCCTTGGAGAAAGTCTCACGCCCCCCTATTTAACTGCCTCACTGATTATGGCTACAGGAACGGCTCTACTAATAAGAGACACAACTAAAGGTGATTCAGCAAAAAATGATTACTCAGCCCCTATCCTATCAATTTTCTTCTCCATCAATGTCTGCATCACCGCCATGAGAGAAAGTAGGATAACAAGATAATAAGGAAGAAGGCTGAGAGATATATGCTGGGCGATAAGGCCGAAGAGAGGCGGCATGAACGACGACCCTATATAAGCTGTCGCCATCTGGATGCCGATAATCGCCTGTGAGTTTTCCTCTCCGAAGTGGGACGGTGTCGAGTGTATAATACTCGGGTATATCGGAGCACATCCAAGTCCTGTCACTACAAATGCAATAACAGAGAGTGTATCGCCTGCAGGAAGAAGGAAGAGGATAATTCCCAGAAGAATTCCACACTGCCCGACCCTCACCATGGCGTCGTCTGAAAGCTTCATTGAAACAAAGCCCGAAAGGATACGCCCCACCGTTATTCCTATGTAGAACATACTTGCATAGGATGCTGCCTTCTCAATAGGTATTCCCTTATATAGGGTGAGGTAGCTAGTTGCCCAGAGTCCTGTTGTTCCTTCAATAGCACAATAGCAGAAGAAGATAATGAGTATCTCTTTGACACCCCTTATCGAAAGAACGCCCCTCAGCGACAGGGCTTTTTCATTCTTCTTCCCATCCTCCTTACCCCCTGTTTTCCATAGTTTAATGGAGAAAAGAAGAATAAGGGTCAATGCTGCCTGTATAAACGATATTGCTCTGTAGCCACCTCTATATGTTGAGCCCCTGCTCATGACGAATCCCATGATGTAGGGGCCGAGAGAAGCTCCGATTCCCCACATCGAGTGCAACCAGCTCATATGCCTGCTCTTATAGTGGAGAGCGACATAGTTATTGAGGGCAGCATCAACACTTCCAGCCCCCAGGCCGTAGGGAACTGCCCATAGACACATCTGGACGAAAGAAGAGGAGATGGAGAAGCCGAAGATTGCAACAGCTGTCATAGCAACACTTATAAGCGTTACCCTTCCCGTTCCTAATCTTCTTGTAAGCCTGTCGCTCATCAAACTCGATATTATCGTATCGAAGGATATGATGAACGAAATAATCCCCGCGTATGATACCGGAACATTAAAGGCGGGATAAATCGAGGGCCATGCAGCTCCTAGGAGTGCATCCGGCAGCCCGAGTGATATGAAGGAAAGATAGATTATGAATAAAAGCAGTTGAAACATAAGTGAATAATATCGCCGTTATTAGAGTTGATTCAAAGAGTTTATCGCCATATGCTATAACAAAAGCGACAAATTTATGTATTTACAATCCTGTATCATAAAAACTACCAAAGATAAGAGAGAAATACAGGCACATGGAAGTGCAGAGTTTCCCGTTGCCGCTTATTTTCTCAAGAGCGACGGAACCCCTTCGGCGACGATTGACTGGCACTGGCATGAAGATTTTGAGATCATCTACATAAAAGAGGGGGTATGCCACCTCGAGGTACCGGGAAATAAATGCACACTCAACAAAGGAGACCTCGCAGTCCTCAACGCCAACACCCTCCACTACATCCCCTCCGATACCTTCTTCGAGCTCGAGTCCTTCGTATTCTCCCCTCTTCTCATCACAGGCGACAGAAACTCCGTCTATTACAAGAAATATATCTCCCCTTTGATTCAAGACCGTTCGTTTTCATTATGGGTTACGAGGATGGAGGAAGATACAGCACTTTTCAATAAGGCTTATGAGGCAATAAAAAAGGAAGACGATCACTATGAATTCATAGTCAGAGAAGTTCTCTCCTCTCTTCTTCTCACTCTCCATGGAAAAACTGAAGAAAAGACCATCCGTGACAATGTAAGCGAGAGAGACAGAAAGAGAATAGGCTTGATGCTCGATTACATCCACTCAAATTTCTCTGATAATATTACGCTTAAAAAGATTGCCTCTTCGTCATCAATCAGCCCCAGAGAGGCATTGAGATGTTTCAGGCGCACGATAGGACGCAGCCCGATAGAATACCTTCTGTCCTACCGCCTTATGCTGAGCGCAGATGCACTCAGAAACGAAAAGGAGAAAAGCATAAGCGAGATTGCCTCCGCATTCGGCTTCGACTCACCTTCCTACTTTTCAAAGGAGTTCAAAACCTACTACCTCAAAACTCCCACTGAGTACAGAAAAACAACATAAGAAAATCCCGCCACACCTTCATTTCAGTCTTCAATCGGGTGCAGCGGGCAGGATAGCCATTATCTATTTTTCACTCCCCCAGGACAGTTCCGTCCGCGAGGGTAATCGTGTAGCCGTTAAAATTGATTTCTCCCTCGTTCACAATGCTCGATACATAAGAGTCAGCTGTCAGATTCCACACCGAGCCCTTTTCTATGGTAATAGTGACGTTCTCATCAACTGTTACAGAAGCATCGGCATTCTCTTCTATAACGATACTTCCCGTAAACGTACTCTCGTCAGTGAGAGTCATATCGAGCAAGGAGATGGAGTCAACCCTGATATCGCCCTCGAGAGTCTGACTTGAAAGCGTCAATGTCACATCCGCGCCGTTACTTCCCTCTTTTCCCCAACCCCTCTCCGAGCTGTTTCCGGTTATGTTGAAAAGATATCCACTTCCGTCCCTGTCCACCACCTCAACATTACTGAGATATATAGTGCAGTCGGTGTTTGTAACGTAGAATATATCGCCGTTATCGGATGTGAGAGAGCCGCCTGTCATAGAAAAGGATGAAGTTCCGACTTCAGCGTCCCCGCTCATCGATTGATAAATCATTACACAGTGGACATTCTCGCTCGAGCTTGTTCCCTTTGTGTCGCTCATGCGGCCGTAAACTGTACAATTTTCCAGTGCAAGGCTGTTGTTACCCTCGATTACAAGTGCCTCGCTGTTATTGGCAGACAGCGTTGCATCCTCAACTGTAATTTCTGCAGTTGAATATACGGCAGGTGAATTGTAACCGCTGGATGTATATGTTCCACCCTCAACAATAACTGTTCCTCCACCTCTGTCAGACCGGATTGCAGCAGATGAATTTCCGCTTGTTTCGACACTCAGGTTATAGGCGAGGGTTGTTCCGCCACCTGTTGTCTGGATGCCGCCGGAGTTATCTTTCTCCGTCACAATTGTGCTGTCAGAGATAGTGACTGTTGTGCCACTTCCATAGCTGAAGACACCGTTGCCGTTCTGGGCATTGGAGTAGATATATGCATTATCAATAGTCACAACTGCCCCGTCGGTAGCAAGAAGAGCAGCATTGAGACCATAGAAATCACCAGTTTCGGTATTTGATGAGCTTCCTCCGTCTTTTGATACTGTTATTCCACTGAGTGTGACTGTTGCTCCGTCGACTCTCAGTGCATTCTCGTCGTCGCCCTCTGATGTGTATGTTGTATCTATGTATGTCCCGTCTACAGTGATTGTATTTGCACTCCCGCCCTGTTCGACAGACAAAGACGAAGAACCAAAGCCTGAGGGTTTACCACCGGTGGGATTGCCACCAAATGAGCCATCCGGAGCATCTGGGGGATTACCACCCATCGCACCATCGGGAGCACTTGGGGGATTCCCACCATCCATCATATCGGGAGGAGTCGGTCTATCTGTAAAAGACTGGCTTACCTCTGACTGAGTAACAGTTGAATCTGCTGCTGTTGTACATGAGAAGAGCAATAACGAAAGAGTTATTGTTACAAAAGTAAATTTAATAAAAGCCTTCATTTATAGCCTCCGCTCTTTATTTATAACTCAGTTATAACAGACAAAGCTTGAAAAAAGCTTTAAGAAAAGATCATTTAAACTTTTCCGTTATATATTTACTCAACAAAATGCCCTCCACGCCACCGGGGGATTGAGAAGGCGGCATAGAGGGCAAAGGATGGAATTATTCTCCATCCTGATTTAACTTTCACTATATGTTTCTCCGTTGACGCAGAGCGTATAACTGCCACAGTTGATGGTCCCATTGTTAGTAAGACTCGACACATAGGAGTTAGCACTTAGGTTCCACACCGACCCCTTTTCTATGGTAATGGTGACGTTCTCATCAACTGTTACAGAAGCATCGGCATTCTCTTCTATAACGATACTTCCCGTAAACGTACTGCTACTAGAGAGTGTCATATTGAGTGAGGAGATGGAATCAACCCTGATTGTTCCCTCAAGTGTCTGATTTGAAGCCGTAAGCGTTACATCAGCGCCGTTACTTCCTGCACTACCCCAGCCGTTGGAGCCACTGTTACCTGTTATGTTGAAGAGATAATTATCATCGTCGCTGTCACTGTCGGTGATATCAACATCACTAAGGTATATTGTACAGTCAGTGTTCGTGACATAGAACATATCGCCGTTATTGGATGTAAGAGAGCCACCCGTCATACTGAAGGAAGAAGTTCCAACATCTGCGTCTCCGCTCATCGATTGATAAATCATTACGTTATGAACGTTTATGCTCGAACTTGCACCTTTTGTGTCGCTCATGTTGCCAAAAACCTTACACTCTGTCAATGCTATACTGTTATTGCCCTCTATTATGAGCGCCTCACTGTTTTTTGCAGTCAGCGTTGCATCTTCAACTGTAATTTCTGCAGTTGAATATACAGATGGAGAATTATAGCCCTCAGATGTATATGTTCCGCCTTCTACTACAACTGTGCCGCCACCCCTGTCCGAGCGGATTGCAGCAGAAGAGTTTCCACTAGTATTAACGCTGAGATTATATGCCTTTGTAGTTCCGCCACCTGTTGTCTGGAGGCCGCCGGAGTTATCGGCGCTCGTTGTAATTTTGCTGTCGGAAATTATAACTGTTGTGCCACTGCCGTAGCTGAATACACCGTTGCCGTTCTGTGCATTGGAGTAAACAGTTGAATCCTTGATTGTAACAGTTGCACCGTCAATAGCAAGTAGCGCTGCATTAACGCCGTAGAAGTCACCGTTTTCTGTATTGGACGAACTTCCTCCGTTCTTATTGACTGTAACATCACTGAGTGTCACAGTTGCACCATCGACTCTCAGAGCATTCTCGTCGTCTCCTGTCGATGTGTAAGTTGTATCTGTATATGTTCCGTCTTCGCTAATAGTATTAGCACTGTCACCATGATCAACTGAACTTGATGAACTCGACGAACTCGATGATTTTGTCGATGAAAGAGTTGAATTGGGGTCACATGAGAAAAGCAATAACGAAAGAGTTATTGTTACGATAATAAAATTAACTAAATTCTTCATAAAGCTTCCGCTCCTTATACC
>CAVFNE010000093.1:0-8840 GCA_963623755.1 Muribaculaceae bacterium
GCGTCCGGTCAGGGTTTTCACTGAGTCTGCAGGAGAGAAAAATCTCCTGCTTTTGCCTTTATGGGGGATGTAATGGACGAGCAACTTTATCTTTTCATTGACGAACCTATTACTGTTGATGAAATCTTCCAAGCTTACTATGACTGTCGTAAACATAAGCGTACGTCCCCCAGTGCTCTCTCATTCGAAGTGGATCTTGAGAGTAATCTGTTTCATCTTCTTGATGAAATCAACAGCTTCAGCTATGAACCTCAGCCATACAACTGCTTCATCATTGATAAACCTGCCGTCAGAGAGGTATTTGCAGCATCTTTCCGTGACAGAATCGTGCATCATCTTGTCGTCAATGCTGTCAATCCTCTTCTTGAAAAGAGGCTCATCTATGATGTATATGCCTCAAGGGTTGGGAAGGGAACACACTTTGCAATCGAGAGGATGCGCCATTTTATGGCATCGGCAACGAACAACTGGAAGGAGGAGGCATGGTGCCTCAAACTCGATATCTCTGCGTTCTTTGCATCCATCGACAGAAATCTTCTCTTCTCGAGGCTCAGCGAGTATCTCAACAGGTATTACGTGAAGGACAACTATCGAACAATCATGTATCTCATCGAGAAGATTCTTCTTACCGACGTGACAACGAACGCAAGGTTCGTCTCTCCTAGAAGCTCCTGGAATAAGCTTTCGCCTTCGAAGAGCCTATTCAATGCGCCTCCCGGGAAAGGCCTTCCCATCGGGAACTTGACAAGCCAGGTCTTCGCCAACTTCTACATGGCACCGCTTGACCATTTTATCAAGCATGACCTTGGACTAAGGATGTACGGACGCTATGTCGACGACTTCTTCCTTATCCACAGGGACAGGGAGTATCTCAAGGAGTGTCTTCTCCGGATACGGGAGTTTCTCTCTTTCGAGCTCTCTCTTACTCTGTCTTTGCGGAAGGTTGTTCTCCAGAGAGTCAACCATGGTATTAAATTCCTAGGGGTCAGAATAGAAGCGGGGCATATCAATATGGACCGGAAGACGGAAAATAACTTCCGCTCTGTAATTATCGACTACAACAAAAGGGCACTCAGTCATAAGCTCTATCCAGAGGAGAGAAGAAAACTTCTTTCTTCCATAAATTCTTATCTCGGGATTATGAGGCACTACAATACATTCCGGAGAAAAGTCGAGATAATGTCTTTGCTTAGCCCCCAGGTTCTTTCACTCTTTACGATGCATACAGGATACAGTAAAGTTACTCTGAAGCATTGAGATGTTGTAGACCTGAAATGATTTTCGGCTCAACACCAGGTGTTATTTCGGTAAAACATTGCACAGTTAAGAACCCCCCTATGCAATAACAGTCAACTGCCGTTTTACTAACGTAGGGATTGTCTCTCTTATTTCAATGACTTTTTTCATAAGGTAAATAAAAATTGCCCACAGGGGGAGATTATGTGTATAACAGAATACAATGAAGAGAAACATTCAATCTTTTGGGAGCTGAGTGTGAAGCTAGAGGTGAAACTAACGGTGGTATCAAAAAGCTTGTATAAAGGATTGCTTTCTGATTGTGTTGCAGCAAAGGAAGCAGATATGAGTCTTGATTGAATCGAAAATATGAAGCTCTCTACTCTTCTTAATTCGTTTTCCTGTTTCTCATGATTGGGTTTTAAAGAGACAAATTTCTTCTTGCCTTTCTTCCTTTTGTTTCTTCCTCTTCATCGAGCTTTTTGTTTGTATCTAGGACAAGTTTCTTTGCCAGCTGGATGGCTATCTTCTCGGCAAAATTGTCTGAAGTATCATGACCGATTCCCTTCAGTAGGTCTTTTATTGAGTCGGAGGCAATTAACTTTTCGAATTCAAATCTGTCGAATCTACCCTTTTTCAATAGCTCCGCCATTCTCAGTGTAAGCTCATCTGACGTCTCCTTTATGGCGTTTACATAGAATTGTGAGATATGTTTATTCAATTCGTAGAACGGGGCTATATCGATGGACGCATACGGGTCAGAGGGATCTATAAAGAATGATGAGACCGGAACTATGAAGGCTTTCGACAGAAGGTCAAGTGTTTTGCATGAAGGAAAGCAGTCACCTGACTCAAGCCTAGTAATCTGCTTCGGCGAAATTCCTGTCCTTGCGGCAAGGTCGTATTGAGTCCATTTCATCTCTTTTCTTAGTTTAATTAAATTAGTTTTGAATATATCCCTTGTTTCCATATATCGGCATTATAACCTGTGGTTTTTGATGTGTCTTCAATTATTTTTGGTGGTATTGAACGTGTTTTCGGACATATATGGTGTATTTCACACCATATATGTTAGTTATTATGTTAAATAACCCCAGAGATGTCTCTTTTTATGCTCAAGAGTGTGATAAAAACTAATTCTCTTTCTTTTTCGCCTTTGTCACCAGCATGCCGCATGCTGCATTTGTATCCTGTCCTTTACTGCGTCTGATTGTGTATGGGATTTTCAGTCTCTCGAGCTCTTTTGTGAATGCTGCCACCTCTCTCTCGTCCGGACTTTCATACGGGAGAGCGGGAATTTTATTCCATTTTATGAGGTTTACAAGTACATCTAGGCCTTTTGTGAAGTGTTGGAGCTCCTTTGCACTTTCTTTTGATGTGTTGATTCCACCCAAAAGGCAGTATTCAAGTGTTATACGCTTTTCGCCTTTATGCTGGAAGAAGACGAGTGCTTTCTTCAGTTCCGAAAGGGGGTAGTTGTTGTTGACCCGCATTATTTTTGATCGTGTTTCATTGTTTGCAGATACTAAAGAAACTGCAAGTTTTACAGGTATATTCAATTCAGAGAGTCTCTTGATACCAGGCACAACTCCACATGTGGAGATTGTTATTCTTCTATATGATATGTTGAGGCCGTCCTCTCTATGGAGAAAGGTTATTGCCTTCATTACCTCTGTAAAGTTCTCTAGCGGCTCTCCCATGCCCATAAAGACAATGTGTGTGATATGCTTTCCGAGTTTTTCCAGCTGTATATACTCTTCGACGATTTCCCCACTTTTGAGATTGCGCTTGAGTCCCATCGTGCCGGTAGCGCAGAAAGAGCAGCCCATTGCACATCCCACTTCGCTTGAAAGGCATGCTGTGTAGCGGCCTTTTCCGTCACTCAGTCTCACGCACTCTACTTCATATCCGTCCTCGAGGGATAAAAGGAGTTTAACAGCATCCCTGCTCTCAACTTTCCTCTCAACTTTCGTTGTCATGAGAGAAGGGCGAAGCGATGAAAGTCGTATTCGGTCACCCTTTTTGAGGGATGTCATTTTCTCGAAGTCAGTCACTCCCTTATCGAGAAAAGATCTGACAATCCTGGCCTGAAAAGTTTTTTCAAGCCCTAATATACTCTGTAATTCTGTATCATCCAAACAATATAAACTGGCCATTTCTCTTCACAAGAATAACACAAAAAAAGGATGTGGAAAAAGGGATAACTACCTTTTCATGATTGCTTTTTTGTATGAAGATTAAGGCTAGTCAGCTGATGCTGAAAAAGGAGAAATACAGATGAATAAGAAAATCATTGCATTTATTCTTATTGTAGCTCTTGCACTTGTTTCCCTAAGCGCTGCAAGCACAACGGGAAATGCAAAGAAGAATTCGGTTGCACTTGGTCTGGGACTGGGTACAAATAACGGGCTTGCTTTCAAATACGGCTATGGGAAGTTCGATTTGGCGGTAAATGCCTCTGCAAAAGTCGGTACAAACGGTGTCTCGTTTGCTGCAGACCTCGGCGCTTTCTACAACATTTATGATATAGTTTTCGATACAGGTGCTCTTACAAAGAAGCAGACAATATCTCTTTCTCTCGGTCCTGTTGTAGCCATCGACGTAAAGGAAGGATATCTCGGACTCGACGCACTCTTTGTTCTTGGAGCAGAGTATACATGGAGCAAGGTGCCAATCACAATGTTTCTCAAGCTCGGCGGTGGCCCCGGCTTCGATATCAACGACAGCTTCGCAATCAAATCTTTTGTGCCGTATGCAGTTGTCGGTGCTGTCTATACCTTCGATTTCTGATTCGCTTTATTCTATTTCAGGGGCTCTTCGGAGCCCTTTAATTATAACAGGTATTGAGAATAGTACTCCTTCTCCTCTTTCCTGACTTCGCACTCGATTTTCATCCCATCTTCTCTGTACTCGACACTTCTTATCTTCTTTTGGTTCGAGAGCTTTGAAAACAGAGGCGACGAATAGGGGAGAAGAATAGTCAGCCGAATGTAGAAGGAGGATGCGATTTTCTCGAGTTCGGAAATAAAATCGTCTATTCCTTTTCCTTCCTTGAAACTCGTTTCGACTGTAGGATAACCGCTGGAGCGCAATATCGAGAGAGATATGTCGTCAGACGGCGAGTCTATTTTGTTGATTACAACAAGCCTTATCTTATCGCTTCCTCCGAGTGTGGCGATTGTATCGAGTGTAGTATTCAGACACTTGACAGAGTCAGGGTGCGAAGCATCGGCTACAACGATTATTGCTGTGCATTTCAAAGCTTCCTCGAGAGTCGAACTGAAGGCTTCGATGAGGGAGGGAGGAAGATCTCGGATGAAACCTACCGTGTCGGAAAGAATAACATCACGTCCGGAGGGAAGTGTGAAAGAGCGGCTTGTAGTATCGAGGGTAGCAAAAAGTTTATCCTCGGCTGGAGTGCAGTTGGAGCTCAGGGCATTCAATATTGTAGTTTTCCCGCTGTTTGTGTAGCCTAAAAGCGCGAATGAACATATCGGAGAAGAGAGCCTCTTCTTCTGCTGAGTCTCTCTGATTTTCTTTATATTCCTGAGTTCTCTATCGAGTTTGACTATCTCGCCTTCGATTGTTCTCCGCCTCAGTTCAATTTCCTTCTCGCCTTCTCCTTTGCTGCCTCTCACTCCTCCCCTCTGCTGGGAATAGTCGGCATTACGGAATACCAGCCTAGGTTTAAGATACAGCAGCCTGGCTTTTTTTGTCTGGACTACAGCTTCCTTCGAGTGTGCGTTATGCATGAAAATGAGAAGAATGATTTCCTCTCTGTCGGATATACTCCTTTCGATAATGCCCTCCATCCTGGCCTCTTCCTTCGGCGAGAGAATGCTGTCGACTACAACGCTATCTGCTTCAACTGCCCGGGCTATATCTCGCATCTCATCTATCTGGCCTTTTCCGAAGGAGTTGTCTTTGAGTGTGAAACACTTCTCATAGGCAATTTTCACTTTCAGGTTCTCCAGGAGGGACCTTATCTCCATTTCTCTGTAGTAAACGTTTCTTTCCTCTTCTCCGATATGCCTTGTTGTTACGAGAAGTACTCCATTTTCATCCATGTATCAATGATAGCAATTAAAATGTTTTTGTTGCATAATGAGGGGGAGGAAAAACAATGAGTCTTAATTGTGGTATTGTCGGATTACCGAATGTTGGTAAATCAACTATTTTTTCAGCTGTCACTTCAGCTCCCGCTGAAGCTGCAAACTATCCTTTCTGTACTATTGACCCGAATATCGGGATGGTGAATGTCCCTGATAAGAGGCTGGATAAAATTGTCTCTCTTATCCCTCCCGAGAGGGTTGTTCCGGCGACAGTCGAGTTTGTCGACATTGCAGGACTTGTTAAAGGCGCAAGCAAGGGGGAGGGACTGGGAAACAGATTCCTCGGAGCCATAAAGGAAGTGGGAGTTATCGCGCACGTAGTCAGGTGTTTCGATAACAGCGATATAATTCATGTAAACAATAAAATCGACCCCTTAAGTGATATCGAGACAATAGATATAGAGCTTGCACTATCGGATCTTGAAACAGTCGATAAGCGTTACCAGAAGCAGAGTAAGATGGGACGTATAAACAAGGAGGCAGCAAAGGAGAACGAGAAGCTCATTCCTCTGTATGAACGTCTTATAAAGGCCCTCGGGGACGGTATTCCTGCTAGGCGTCTGGGACTGGATGAGGAGGAGAAGGCACTTCTTTATGATTTACATCTCATTACTCTTAAACCTGTGATATATGTATGTAATGTCGATGAGGACTCATTGACCAGCGACAACGACTACATAAAGAGTGTCAGAAAAATCGCCGCCACAGATAACGATGCGCCGGTAGTCGTTATATGCGGCAAAATCGAAGCCGAGATAGCAGAACTTGAGACGGAGGAGGAGAAGAAAGAATTCCTGGAAGCAGTAGGCCTCGAGGAATCGGGACTGAATAACCTTGTAAGGGCTGCCTATCATGCACTCGGTCTCAGGACATTCTTCACAGCCGGTAAGGACGAAGACAGGGCCTGGACATTCAAAGAGGGTAGTAAGGCACCGCAATGCGCAGGAATCATTCACTCCGACTTTGAAAAAGGCTTCATCAAGGCCGAGGTATATAACTACAACGACCTTGTGACGTACGGAAGCGAACAGAAGGTCAGGGAAAACGGAAAAATGAGACTAGAGGGAAAGGATTACGTTGTTCAGGACGGCGATATCGTATTCTTCAAGTTCAACGTTTGACGAGTTCTTCCGACATTTTCTTCATCTTACTTTCATCGAGCTTGACGACAAGTCTGTCATATGTGACAAGACCGTTGAGCTCGTCTTCGACATCCGACAGCTGTGTGTATATCGAGGCGCTGAGGCCTTTTTCTTTGGCAGGAATTATATCTCTTTCATACATTGCAATAACAGCGTCGGTAAGGTCTTCCTTCGACTTATATCCCTTATAGTTGAAGCTCTTATCTGAGAAGGTGTGGCCTTCTACTCTGAGACCGTAGCCACCGAATTCCGAAAGGATTACACATCGTTTTTTCTTGTCTTCTCTGTACTTGTAGGCTCTGAAGTATACGTGCTTGCTTTTGAATGAGCCTTCCCTCTGGTCAAGCCATCCCGAGTAGTAATCTACTGTTCTTGTGCTGTCCATCCTCTCCACCGAGCGCGATAGCGCCACACTGTCAAACTGTCCCCAGCCTTCGTTGAAAACAACCCACATTCCGATTGATGGGACGTTATATAGATGTTTCACCATGGCAAAAAGGTTTTCTTTGAATTTCGCCCTCATTCTTTCGTCTTTACGTGAGAGAAGACGGTAATGGTTGTCCCTCAGGTGGGAGCCTATGATAAGCGGGGCGGAAATGATGAAAGGCGAGTATTTTCCTCCTCCCGACGGCATATCCTGCCACACAATCAGGCCTATTCTGTCACATAGACTGTACCATCTCAACGGCTCGATTTTGATGTGCTTTCTCACCGTATTGAAACCCATGCGCTTTATAATAATCAAATCGTCTTCCATTGCCTTTTCCGATGGTGGAGTATATAGGCCGTCCTTCCAATAACCCTGGTCGAGAACACCATGGTGGTAGTAGGGCTTTCCGTTTAAAAGAAGTTTTTTCACGCCTTTCTCGTCTTCTCCGACTCCGAATGTCCTCAGTGCCGCATATGACTCAACCATGTCCTCTTTATAAGAGAGAGTAAAGCGATAAAGATAAGGACTCTCGGGACTCCAGAGCCTAGGCGACTCGATGGCAATATATTTCTCCTTCCCGCTTTCGAGCTCTATAGTTTTGTTTTCTATTTCTATCTTACCGTTTCCACCGGAGGTGGTGTTCATTGTTATCGAAAAACCTTTGAGGTCGGGCACAATCTTAAGGCTCGTTATATGGTCTTTCTTTACCTTTTCCATCCACACTGTCTGCCAGATTCCAGACTGCGGAGTATACCATATGCCACCTCTCTTAAGTTTCTGTTTTCCTCTTTCACCCTCTTTTGTATCTGTCGGGTCATTGACAATTACACAGAGCTTGAACGACGCTTTATGGAGTGTCAGGGAAAAAGGAAGATAGCCCCCTTCGTGCTCTAAAAAATCTTCGCTGTCGATAATTATGCGCGAATAGTAATCGACTGCCCCGAAATGTAGTATGAGATCCTCCTTATCAGGATTGAAAGGAAATGGGAATGTGACGCTTTTTTCATAAATAAGCGTTTCGTCAGGTTTGAGTATGTGCTCCACCCCGCTGATGGCGCTCTCGGGAGAGTAGGGAACAAGAATATTTCCCTTCTTTATGATATTTTCATCCTTGTCATGTATTTCGTAGTTCCATTCTCCGTTAAGGATGACAAAGTCGTCTTTTCTCTCGAACTGGGGTCTAGGATATTGGGAAAACGGGATCATGCTTTTTTTCTCCTTTTGAGTACTATTATAGGTATAACAGCCACTGTTTCAACGGCGGCTAAGAGAAGGAGAATAATGGGTGTCAAAATTGTTTTCTCAACCCTGGCTTCGACGTACCTCATGGGTGAGTTCTTTATTGCTCTAGAACCGATATACGGTCCGATTACCATCGGCAGTAGCACCAATCTAATCATCCTCACGCTTTGAATTCCTCCCTCATTTCCCTTTGGTGTGTAGCTCCTCTGAAGCCAGGAGAGTGTGGTAGTTGATGGGATAGCCGATTATCATCACCACGCCTCAAATAAGAGTGAAAATAAAAATGAACGGGCGAAGAACATCATCATGATAAGGAGCGAGATAATTGAGAATGCGGGGCGCTTTCTGTTATCGAGTCTGAAGTTCGAGAGTACTGTTAGAGAGACGAGACAATTATTACAACGGCGAGAAGGGAGTTATAGTTACTCTCAAAGCTCGGAAATGCCGACATATAATTATTAAGGTACGGGAAGAATACCTTCCTGCCGAGTGCACTCAAGGCATAGCTAGGAAGGGTTATGTAAAGGTTTTTGTTATCTTTCACAGTTCACGCCTGAAGCCGAAAAGAAGAGAGCAGAGTGTGCTTTCCTCTTTTTTGGGGTCAAAAGCTTCTGAGGTGGTTTCACGAGGCATCTTCTCTTGTTTTTTTGTTACGAAATATAATGTTAACCTCTTTTT
>CAVFNE010000094.1:0-8066 GCA_963623755.1 Muribaculaceae bacterium
TGTTTCTCATGCCAATAGACTACACCAAAGCCTATTGGCATTCATATTTCAGACGAAATTACGCTTACACTTCAACACTGCTATAACAAAAGATATAACGCTCACGGCACTTTGGAAGAAGGCGCTTAAAGCTGGAGAGACTATCGAACTGGGCGCCGTTACCTGGCTTGTACTCACTGTTGATACTGCTGACAACACAGCCCTCCTCATAAGCCAGAATGTTCTGGCGCTAACAGAATATCATAAGGAGAACACAAAATATTATAACAATACTGATATCTATAATTACATTAAGTCAGATGATTTCCTGGTAACGTACGCTCTGAAAGACGTAAAAGAAAATAATATGGTAAAAGTTGATGTCACTACTAAGATTGAGACAACTAGGAAAACTGAAGAGGGTTCCGACTATGTCTTCCTTCTCTCAAAAACTGAGGCTGAAAACGAGACCTACTTTGCAGATAACGCAGCAAGAATTGCTAAGTATAGCGATGAGTCTAAAAAGTGGTGGCTGCGCTCAGAGGGAACATCGGGAGATGTTGTTAGTGTTGTCAATACAGACGACACCATTATTGATAATGGCTCCACAGACGGGAATGTAGGGTTGCGCCCTGCTTTCTGGTATAAATTTAACTAGATCAGAGTCAGATTTTTTACCATGAGGTCTCCGCTTATTCGGAGGCTTTTCTTTAACCTTCAGTTAAAGCAAACATTAAGTTCTGCATTCAATGCATTAATATTCTCATCCAACCACTTGATTCTCGTTTCAAGCCATGTCGTCAAATAATCAATTTCGCTCTGGTATGTTGTCCTCTTTTCATACCCCGGGGCATTCGGCCATACATACTGTCCCATAATCGGCCAGAGGGTAAAGTTAATCTCTGCGTCTTTTTCTATCGCACCGGAAAGAAGTGTTATCTTCGTTGCAAGACAATCAATCTCACTTTTCTTTTCGTTCCACCGAGCCTTAACAGCTTTTACAAATTCCGGATCTGTAAAGAGTCGAGAATACCACCCACCATCTTTAACCCAGAAACCCTCAGGATTTTCGTTGTTATTGTAATCAATATTACCGAAGCCTATATCAAAATCCCAGAGGGGCCCCATATAAATCTTTTTATCTACTGGGTTGTAATACATATATACAGAGCTGAACCAAATGGCGTCATTGTTCTTTGCTATTTCATTTACAAGATACCAGTCGACGAAAGAATCCTCATCAAGGTATTTCCGCCATCCATTCTTTTCATCTTGATAATTCTCTCCATAAAGTACTGCCTCGACAGAGTTGATGTAGGCCTCGATATCCTCCCATCCCTCATAATCATCAGGGTCCTTGAGAGAGATTGGAATACCATTTGTTGTCATCCAGTTATATGTTTCATCAAGGCGCATATTTACCTCCAGAATCCAGCCCTCACCGCCTTTTTCGCTTATATCGGAAATGTCTACTATATTCTCATGAATCTTGATACGTTCTGTGAGGATATAAACACCGCAGTACCTTCCGTTCATAATCAAATTGACCTGTCTTGTATGAGGGTTCCAGTCCATATTTGTGAAGATATCTGTTCCCATGAAGTAAGCCAGCTGATTACGGATGAGAGTTTTATCACAGTAATTGGCAATCAAGGCATAGTGTTTATGTTTTCCATTAGCAAGAGATAAGAGATTATTCTTTTTTTCGAGTTTGATTGAATAGCTCTTTTTGGGCATACCCCATGAGCTGTTCCCCCTCCCCTTGATATCGAGAGCCAGGTTCTCAACATTATTTGAGCCGTTTGTATTGTCGATAATCGTACAGGTGGCAAGCTCAAGAGCCATATCGTCAAGCCAGGTCTTTGTCGTTATGTCATCAACCCCATCGGGAAGCGTAATCAACATCACTGGATTATCAAACGCACTGTAATCAAGGAAGAATGCAGTGCCGCTTTCACCTAAGCTCAATACAACCTCGCCATTGATTGTCCTCGATGTATAAACTTTTATATCAAACGCTTCCCCGTGCTCCCCTTCAATAATCTTATAGCTTGCAGCATCAGCATCAAGGCTTATGCTTGTAGTCTCATTACCACTGCTGATTTCGACAATTACGGCCTCATAATTGCTGTTGTCTGCATTTGTCCATGAAATATTAATCTCTTTGTCATCCGAGAAGAGTACAAGATTGCTGATATCCGAGACGATGAAATCTCCCTTTACGCTCGCACCATCACTGGAATAACTAACCCCATTCTCTTTGTACATGGCATACAGCGTGAACGTGTATCTCTTTCCGGCTGTACCTGATGAGAATAGGTACGAAGAAACTTGAGTATCGAATTCAAGAAAAGTATTTTCCCCTTCACTTGTTATTTCCAGTCGTGTTCCCTCAAAGAAATCCGACTCAGGATTTACCCAGCTGAGGCTTATGGCAGAATCAGATTGAGAAATAAGAAAAGATTTTACATCCAGCGAATTCGTTCTCTCTGCCTTGACAACGAGCTGAACTCCGCTGCTTTTATTACCGCTTCTATCGACAGCCCTCACTGTAAATGCCCAGATGGAGTTTTTTTCAAGAGAGGTAATGGAGAAAGTCCCTAGAGAAGGAATTACAGCCCCCCCCCCATTAGATAGGGTATCACTCAACATCTGAGCAACCTCGACTTCTATATAATCGAGGTCTGAATCTGAAGGGTCTAGCCAAGTAAGGGAGATATCGACTCTGCCATAAGGGGCATCGCTGACTATTGCCGCGAGTTTTGTCACATCCCCCGGTGGTGTGATATCTACATCTATCTTATTGTCACAGGAAATAAGCAAAGAAATAAAAGAAGCAAAAATCAATAAAAATACAGGATGTTTTCTCATAGCCATATTCAATATTTAACAATTTGGCCGAAAAATGCAATCCAACTTTATTCTCATACAGCACTTATAATGAAATATCTTCAGATATCCAACACTTGTATTAGAAAATGGCACTACAATTGACTCTATGCAGGGAAAAAGAAATGTGCGTTATGAGTCTGCAGCCTCATTGTATCTTTTAAAATGTTATTCTGGTGCTGAATTTGTGCCGGCTCTTCTCTTTCCAGTTTACATCCTCACTGCTGTTAAGATAGAAGCCGTATGTCATCTTCTTCTCATCAATATACACAACAGTCAGGTTCTCACTGACAGATGAATCTATAACCATATGAAGAGGAGTAATGGAACTATCTACTGTCAAATCAGGTGTTTCGCGGCATTTAATCATATAGAAGAACACCGGCTTCTCTTTCAACTGCAGTATACAGTATTCAACATAAGAGAGAGGTGATTCAGCTTTATGAATATACGAAAAGATAGAGAATACTCTTCTCCTGTATGTACTGAGTCTCCCGTCCTCGAGAGCATAATTTAGGACAAAGAAGTCATTTCTGTAGTGAGTCATATCGATGAAATAATAGTACCCTTCACTATAGATGTAGTTGACAGCATGGCCGTTACCGTCGGCATATTGGAAATTCAGCGTCCCCCACTCTTCATAGTCATCCTCTATAAGATAATTAAGCCAATTAGCGGTAGTAGAACAGTTTCCCCTGTTGATTTCTACAGCATAATACCCAGGACAATGCTTTTCCCAGTTGTATCCGTTGACACTGTCCTTTACCCTCACATTCATGGAATCACTATAATCATCAGAGCTAAAGTCTCCGATTTGAAAAAGCTGAATTGCCTCATATAAGTTGCCGATGATGTTTTTCTTGATAAAAGGACTGACACTTACAATGGATGCTATCTGTTGGTTTGTGTAACGCGATTGCCCCAATATAGAAGCAGGAACCCACCAGACTCCGTTATAAACCTCAAGAGAAAAGTCAGCATCCGCCCTCAAATTCCATGTGTCCTTTGTGCCTCCCTCTACATAGGCTGATGCCATAATACGCTCTGCTTCAGCAAAACTCTCCCCCATTAAGAGAGATGTGGAAAAAAGAAGTAGCAGTAGGGCACAAAAGATTATCCTCTTCACTAGAATCCTCGAGTAAGCTAATTCTACTATCATGGCCATCGTTCAAAAAGAAAAAACTTATTCTCAAGCCTCTTCTCCCTTGTCTTTAGAAAAGGGCAGGAGGATTTTCTTCTGCCCTTAACTACATCTAAATAAGACTCAATTATCCGTGCCCGGTCCTATAAGAGAGCCACTTGTCACAGGGATAGGACCGTATTGGTACGTAGATACATACTTACCATCCCACTTCTCAATCTCCTTAGCCTTGACTTCAAGTTCCCTCAGGGCAAGTTCTACTTCAAGATTTTCAGAGAGTTTCTGGTTGTAATAAGCCTCTGCATCTGCTGCAACCTTCTTGGCTTCAGCCTCAAGCTTTGCCGTCTCAAGTTTAGTCTGGGCTTCTATCAGGGCTTTCTCCTTCTCGGCATTTGCTCTTATTACAGTTGCTTCCTGCTCAGCCTGCGCTTCTTTTATCTGCTTCTGAGCTTCCTGCTCGGTTATCTGCAACTCCTGCTCAGCAATCTTAACCTGCTGCGTTGTCTTCATCGTCTCTGCAATCTGTTCGTCGAATGCCGGACTCCAGTCCCAGTTGGATATGGCAATCTGGTTTATGACAATAGGATATATGCTCATCTTGCTTGTAAGGGATGATGATATCTCCTGGCTGATTTTCTCCTGATTCTCGACTATCTGGTAGATAGTGTATTTACCCACGCTTTCCTTAACGGAGGCAAGCATAGTCTTCTCGATAGCACTCTTAAGCGAACTTTCCGTGTACTTTGTTACAGCATCATAGAGTCTTGTCTCATCATAAGTCCAGAATACATCGGCAGTAAGGCCGACAGTCTGCATATCATTGGTGACAGCACCATCGGATCCGATAGAGAAGTCAATCTCATAATTGACTGGCGCAAGCGAGTACTTTTTGATTGTCTGTGCAAACGGAATTGTGAAATGCAGTCCCGGATTCAACACTTCCTCCCCTGCCTTTCCGAATGTCACAAGTATTCCCCTCTCTGTAGTTCCCACAGTCGAGAAACAGTTGAATAGAACGATAATCCCAAAAAGGGCCGCAAATGCAATTATGATGATTTTCTTCATATCTGCCTCCAGGAAAAAGATAAGAGCAAAACGGGGTAACGGAAAGACAGAAAACAAAAATAGCAGGTAAGCTTCCTCCGAAGATATAGGACGCCTCACCCCTTTATATCTTCACACACAGGGAAGGTCTCGGCCGTAATAACCGTCACTATCTCGCAACTCGAGAATCGGAGACATCTCCTCATCCTTATACTTCTCAATCCTCTTAAGATATGAAATCTGTGTCAGAGGATTATTTAGCTCTTCCCTTCTATTCCTGGACATCTGAAGATACTCATCCTCCCTGTCGATGCCGAGAAAACGCCTGCCGAGAAGAGAAGCTGCAATTCCGGTAGTACTTGAACCTGTGAACGGATCAAGTATCCACGCATCTGACTTAGTTGACGCCAATATTATGCGACCTAGAAGCGGAAGTGGCTTCTGAGTCGGGTGTTTACCACATGATTTCTCCCACTTTGCAATTGCAGGCAGCGTCCACACATCACGCATCTGAGTGCCTCCGTTAATCTCTTTCATCAGCTCATAGTTATAATAGTGTGGTGCTTTCTGATCTTTTCGTGCCCAGATAATGAATTCTGTTGAGTAAGTGAAATAACGACAGGACAGATTCGGAGGAGGATTAGTTTTAGCCCATGTTATGACATTTAGAATCTTGAAGCCGAGTTCTTTAAGAACTTGAGCTGCCAGAAATATGTTGTGATGGGTGCCACTTATCCAGATAGTTCCGTTTCTTGTGAGTTTATCACGACAGAGAGATATCCAACTGCGATAAAACTCCAAGTCCTCTTCCAGACCGTGCGACTTATCCCAATCTCCCTTGTTTACAGATACCTGTTTTCCGCTCTGAACGGAAATCCCGCCGTTAGACAAAAGATAAGGCGGGTCGGCGAAAATCATATCAAATTCAAAATCGAAACTCTTAAGAACTGTTAACGTGTCCCCTTTGGCAAGTGTGAAATCTTTATTCTGTGAACGATACCAAGCAGTTAATGCCATACATTCCTTCTCCTTATTTCATTTATAATACATCTTTGAGAAGTATAAAAATGGCACAAAAAGTGACACTTTTCATTATTTTAATACAGATTTCAGCACTCCGTTCTTAAGGTCGTTTATGTTGTAGAGATTCTCTAACACACAGAAAGCCTTCTCAAGTTTGTTTTTAGCGGAAAACCAGCCTGCACCGTCCGTAATCCATATAAACTTGGCATCTTTATTATCTCTCAATTCATCAGATATCAACTCATAGCTACCGGATGTCTCATTCGGCTTGGAGCCTCCTGCTGCGTAGAAGTTAGTTTCAAAGAGGTAGACACAATTATCCGTCTTCACCACAAAGTCCCAACGCTTCTGAGCTTTACCATTGTTACTTACCATCGTAAGGTCCACATCAAAAGCTTTTTCAACAGCAGAAGAATACATCTCCTTGAAGTAGTTTTTATCCCTTACAAAGCCTGCCTCTTTAATGTAAGATTCGACAATGTCCTCCATGAGGTGCCCACCACGGTTTTTCCTGGTATTTGAATCCAGTCCGGTTTCAACCCCTGTAACGTAATCGACAAGGCTGTGTAGTATATGTTTCTGGAGTAAATCAAAAAGCCCAGTCTCTCGCATAAATGTCTTATATTCTTCGATATCCCCGCTGAATGCCGAAAAAGTGAAGGTTGAAACATCTCCATCTAGCCCCGCTTTAATTTCGCTAGAGCGTACCGCAAGGAGAATAGGAATACATTTCAGCGTTTCAGGATATGACGTAAGTATCTTCTCAAAGTCTTCTTCAATCCTCTCTGAACCTATAAGGGAATTGAGGATATTTAATTCGACTTTAATTTTATCAACATTTCGAAAAACTTTCCTGAAATCTGTGTAGTAGTCAAAATTCGCAATCGATTCGCGGAATGTGCTAAGCCAGGCATTAAAATCTCTTTTCATATCTTCCTCCGTTATTTTTTGTTGCAGATAAGAAGTTCCCTAATCGGCCCACGGCAACTTCCCTTGCTGTTGACCATACGTTTTGCGCTCACCCTTTCAATGTTGAAAGAGGAATATAGATTATCGAAGAAATCATCACTCTCATCACTGTTTTTCGGATCTGAATTGCTGAGGAGCACCAGTGCTCCCTTCTTTGAAATATCCTCTATGAATTGACCAAGCTCCACCTGCTCCTTATCTGTAAACCCACTCTCATTGTAGGAAGTAAAATTTGCAGAAGCCGTCAAAGGCCTGTACGGAGGGTCAATGTAAACAAAAGTCTTCTTATCAATAAAGTCCCTTGTCTCTGAATAATCCCCGAGTGTGATGTTAGTATTTTTCAACAGCTCACCACACGCTCTTATATTACTCTCATCACAAATCAGAGGCTTTCTGCTGTTATTAAATGGAACATTGAAGAGAGAGTGGGAATTAACACGATACAAACCATTGAAGCATGTTTTATTAAGCATGATAAAGAGTGCCGCTTTTTCGACGGTATTCTCCTTATTCTCTATAAGATAATTGAATCTCGCCCTTTTCTCGAGGTAACAGCTTTTTTTATTGTGAGATGCATAATACTCTCCTTCAAGGTCTTTCAAGGCTTTAATCAGCTCGTCAGTACATTCCTTGACGCACCTATAAGTATTAATCAACTCTGGGTTTATGTCATTAATCAGGATTTCACGAGGAGAAAAAGACGACAAGACATCAAACAAAACCGCCCCGCCACCGACAAACGGCTCACAGTATTTTTCGATTGCATGTGGATATTTCTTTCTTATCTCGGGAAGTAGCTGTGTCTTGCCTCCAACCCATTTAACAAACGGTCTTGCTGTCATCTTGAATCCTTAAAAACACTATAACACAAAAAGAAGTAAAAATGTTGGGTCAGATGTTCTTTTCTCTTCCATGCACATGCCGGTAAGAAATGGAGATAGAGAGCCTTGCCGTCTTTTGTAGAAGCCATCATCCTGTCTAGGCATGTCCAGTTTTTTAACTTTGCGTTGTTATTTAGGCA
>CAVFNE010000094.1:8076-8754 GCA_963623755.1 Muribaculaceae bacterium
ATCAAGTTCGTCGAGTTTCTTTTCCTGAACAATGAAGCTCTCTATGACGCACTGAGATTAAGGAAAGTGAATCAAGACCGGCTTCCTCAATCAGGTTAAAACTATACATATGAAATGAGTTTGAAAAAGCAACAGCCACTCGTCATGATCAGATTGCCATAGATATTGCCTCTGTTCCATATACTCTCCTCTCCCTGAAAGCCTGAATGGACAATCTATCACTCAGAGGACAATGCTCTCATAATTGCACTCTCAACAAAAGCATTGAGTGAGGTGTTATGAGAAAAGGCATAGGAGGCTGCCTTCCTGTGTAGTTCAGGAGAAATCCTGACATTAAAACTTCCTTTATAAGCTTTTTCCGGCTCCCTGCCCTGTGCTTTACAGAGTTCAAGATAATCATCAACTGCGTTATGGAAGTCCTCAACAAGCTCCTTTGCATTCTGTCCTTCATATGAGATTAAAGCTCTGACTCCCATTACCTTCCCATAGAAGAGTGAATCTTCCTCAGAAAACTCAACAGTCCCTACATAACCTTTGTATTCGATAGCATTATTCATATGAGTTCCTCCGTTTCCAAAATATCAATTATCTGCTTAATCTAATATTCTAAGAGTTCTTTCCGGGGATGTGGCTTATGAAGCAAAATCGCAGGATGCTTATCGCTTTCGAATATTACCC
>CAVFNE010000095.1:0-8723 GCA_963623755.1 Muribaculaceae bacterium
GTATGTAGTGAGGGTAAGGTAGCTCTCATCAATTTCCCTTCCGCTTCCATGATAGATGGAGTAATCGATGAGTGGCGTAAACTTTCTTATTTCGCTTTCCCAGTTGCCGATTAATGATGACGGGAGGACAAGAAGGACGCGCCCGGCTTTTTTCTCTATGCGTAAGAGTTCAAGGTACGCAAGAACCTGCACTGTCTTACCCAAACCCATGTCATCGGCAAGGCAGAAACCAAAGCCGAGCATATTCATTGCATAAAGATATTTGAAGCCTTCCGCCTGGTAAGGCCTGAGTGTAATTTCTGCACTTTCCGGAACTTTAACATCCCCGCTTATTGCCTCCTGGAGGCTGTTAAGCCAATTCTTATCTCTGAAGGACAGCTTTACTCTGCTCTTCTTTATTCCCGAGGAGTATTTCACGACATCGGCAACGCTCATGGGAGATGAGAAAAGCTCCTCGCTCTCGAGAAGCGCCTTAAGTTTATCCTTATCGAGGGCAACCCACTTTCCCTTTAAAAAGGCCAGCCCCGCCTTAGTTTCAAGAAGTTCCTGTGCTTCCTTCTTTGTTATTGCCACGCCTTCATAAATCATACCGGGACGGATTGAGATAATCTCGCCCGCTCCCATATTGCCTTTATTGACGCTTATACTCAGCGATGTATAGCGGCCTCTCTTACGCCAGAAGTTCGGAATACGGCACTCTATTCCCTCAGTCTCAAACTCTTCTACGTGGAGAAGAAAGTCATAGGCCTCCTCCTCGGTAAAACGCACAGGATAGAAGATGCGTCCGCTCTCAATAAGGCCCTTTATAATCTCGGAAGAAGATGAGAGCCGGCTTATGGGAGATATGAGCCGCGAGAGCTCCTCGAGCTCGTTCTTATACTCGGTAAGGGCAAATCTCAGCGGATAGTGATGAACGCTCTCTTCATCATCCTTTGTCGTATATGTCGCCATGAAGGCAAACGGGTAGGAGGAGTTCTTGTCCTCGACAAGGTGGAAGTATATGCGGGACGGGAACAAAAGGCTCTCGTTCTTCATGTTGAAGTAAATATCGACACTCTCTTTGAAAGTGCGTATCTCACTTCTGTAGCATGAAAGAAGAACATCAAGCTGTCTCTTCAGCCACTTTCTGTCAACATATCTGCTGCCCACAGCAAAGGGAACATCCCCCGCTATTCTTTCAATCTCGTCCTTTTCATATACCGGCTCGATATTCTCCCTCTCAAGCTCTATACCTGTCGTGGAGAGAAGATTGTCGATAAAGAAGGAGGCTATCTCCTTTATGTATTCCTCTGTTAAAGAAGCACCCTTCTCAAGGTCTTTAAAACAATACTCATAGAAAGATTGAGGAGAGAACTCCTCGCTCTTACCATCCTCAATAAAGCTTTTTTCAGTAAAAATAAAATCCATCAGGTCAATTATGAAGGCCCGATGGATTGTAATCAAGAAAAATGAGTCAGGTGTCGGGTGACTATTTCATCTTTGTCTCAAGCTTTTTCGCAATAAACACAAGTAAAACTGCACATAGCGCGAGAACAGCTGATCCTATGTAGCCCATAACATAGCTATTTGTGCTGTCGTAGAACCCTGCGCTGATTTTGGGTCCTACAAAAGCTCCGATTCCGTATCCGATGAAGATAAGGCCGTAGTTACGGTTGTAGAACCTGGTACCGAATACTGTCTTTACTATGGGGGCGAATACGACAAGGAGGCCGCCGAATGAGAAGCCCACAAGAGAAATACAGAGTATAAAGTACGATAGACTCTTTGCCTCTGTCAGCATGCACATCGAGAGTGCGTTGATTGAGAGGACAAGAAGAAGGGAATTCCACCCCTTCAAGTGGTCATAAATGAAACCGAAGCCTATGCGTCCCAGCATGTTAGAAAGCGTCATGATACTTACGCACATTGCAGCTGTCATAGCAGACTGTCCTATCTGGACCTGTGCTATAGGAGACACTGCGCTTACCATCATTGTTCCTGCTGCGTTAGCAAAGATAAAGATAAGAAGCATAACCCAGAAAATGGGAGTCTTTATCATCTCTAAAGTGCTGTAGTTACTCTTTCCGAGTTCCTTCTTCTGGTCCTTTGTCGGAACCCAGCCCTCTGGAACCCAACCCTCTGGACAGGGGACAATCATCCATGCAACGCTGCCTACTCCTATGAGGAAGACAGCCGAGAGGATTCTGCATGCAGAGCCGGCACCATATGTAGAAATAAGGTACTGCGCTATCGGGGACATGATGAAAGGCCCGCATGATGCACCGGCCTGCACTAGGCCCGATATCGAGCCACTCTTATCGGGGAACCACTTGAGGGCAGTGGGGAGACACGCTGGGTAAATCATTCCCGCCCCCGCTCCAGCCATAATACCGTAGAATATGTAGAGCTGTGGAATAGAGGAGGCAGATCCAGTTAAAAACCAACCCGAAGCAAAGAATAGAAGACCCAGGTATATCGCAGTTCTGGGTTTAAGTTTCTCGGCTATCATTCCGCCGAGGAACCCGACTGCACAATAGACAAACATATAGATTGTGTATGCCATACTGAACTCTGAGCTGCTCCAGCCGAATTGTGTTGTGAGAGGAATGGCAAATAGTGAAAAGAAAGCCGTAGCCGAAGTAAAGAGGCTCTGAATCCAGACTCCGGCGAAAACTCTCCATCTTGTTGCTGGTGTTATTTTCATTCTCCACCTCACTGCTGAAGTGTGCCCAGGTCTAGGGCGAGGTCTCTGCCACTGAACTTACCTGCGCTTACACTTGTTCCAAGCCAATAGACCATGTCCGAGATATCTGAGACATCTAAAAATGGAACACCCTCATACATTTCCATATAGTCCTTGAAGGATTTTCCTGTGAGCTCGTTTATGAACTCGACATAGCTCTGGGTCTCACACATAGGTGTTTTAACCTTTGTAGGGCATACTGTGTTGACGACAATTCCTGTGCCCTTCAATTCCTGTGCTAGTGTCTTTGTCAGCCCCCTGACTCCCCACTTAGCCATGCAGTATGTTGCAAGCTTGGGAGTGCCGTACATACCGGAAGTTGACGATATGTTGATGATTCTGCCAAATCCCTGCTTTCTCATATAGATGGCAGCATACTTATCTGTACGCCATGTTCCGATGAGGTCGATGTTGATGACCTTCTCAACCTGAGCATCTGTCAGCTCCCATGTATAGCCGAAGTTTATAACCCCTGCATTTGCAATCACTACGTCGATACGGCCGAACCTCTCCCATGCCTTCTCAAAGAGGTTCTTCATATCATCATCGGAGCATATGTTGCACTTGACGGCAAGTGCCTCAGCACCTGTGGCTTCTATTTCCCTGACAGTTTCTTTGAATGTTTCCCCTTCAGGATCCTGCATGTCTGCCAAAACTACATTAAAACCGTTTTCAGCATATTTGAGTGCGTGGGATTTTCCCTGCCCCATGGCACCTCCGGTGATTAAAACAACCTTACGTTCCATAATCCTTTCTCCTTACTTTTTTATCGATATTAATTTGTCAGTTATTATATTTAAGTGGAGGATAATGAACAAACTGAAGGTATTTATAGCATTGATAGAAAATATCTATTAATATTGATTCATGAATTTAGATCATCTCCATTACTTCGAGGTTCTGGCCTCTACAGAGCATTACGGAAAAGCTTCCGAGATTTTGAATATCAGCCAACCCAATCTCACCTACGCCATAACCCAGCTTGAAGAGGAGCTGGGAGTTGCCCTCTTCGAAAAGAAAGGGAGGAGAGTCTACCTCTCCCGCCTGGGTGGAGAGTTTCTCTCCGCGGTAAAAGCCTCCCTCGATATTCTCGAAAACGGCAAGAGGACAATACAGGAGAATGGAGAGAAAGGAAGCACAGTCCTTATCGGGAGCATACGGACCCTCGGTACAACGCTTCTGCCATCCCTTATGAAGAAATACAACGACAACACGACGAAAAAAGTTAAATTCTCTCTTCATAGCGAAAACGGCTTCAACGCCACAATACTCAAGGCAGTTGAGGACGGGAAGTTAGATTATGCATTCACTTCAAATCCCGGAGACCCAGCCCTTTTCGATAACATCGCCTTCCCCTCATCGAGATTTGTTGTCATAACGCCGCCTTGTCATCCCCTCTCTGAGAAAAAGGAAGTGAAGCTCGAAGAAACCATTTCCTACCCACAGATTTTCTTTTCTCGGGAGGCTGGACTGAGAAAGGTAATAGACGCCCTCTTCTTCTCAATCAACGCCTACCCGCTGAGAGTTGAGATGGAGAGCGAGGAGGATGATGTCGTCTCATCTCTTGTTGCCTCCGGCTTCGGAATAGCGGTGGTTCCCTACAGCATCCTTTTAAAAAGCCTCAATGTTGAAATTCTTGAGATAACAGACCCGAAGTCCGTGAGAATGGCTTACCTCTCGAGGCTCCGGGCGAAGAAGCTTACACCTTCAGCAGAAAGCTTCTGGAACTTCTCTATTAACGAGCTCAAAGAGATTACTGCTGAGAACTGAGAGTCAGAACTCCTCTTTATTTACCATAGCCTCCATCAACAGATGTGGTGTATGCCATTTCTTTTCTGCTTCATATAATCTGTGGTTACCGCATACTTGGGCCCTATCTTTTATGCTTTCAAGTGCTCTGTATTCCCTGTCCTCCGTTTCCTTACTCTCAAGGGTTGTATATGCCCCTGAACGTATGAACACTCGGAATCGAACTAGAGAAGAAATGGATTATAGAAAAGCCGGAAGTCTCTCCATCTATTCTAATGCACTCGATTATATAGGTTCTTTCATATTCCGTAAGACCCGATGCAATCTTTGCCTACTCTGCAATGTATGGAACAGCAGTCAAGGCTGCCCGTAACTGCGGTTTGAGACACACAATGGCATCTAAGTCCTTGCCTTTGATTCTTCCGATATATGCACAGTTACAAACCCTACTCTGAGAACACTAACCAAACCTCTCTATAAAATGGGAATAATCCTAGCAGAGATGATTCTTCATAAAATCAAAAACAGAACTGACAGTTATCGTACCATCACTGGTTGAGACGGAGATTTGTAGATATACCTTCCGAACATCTGATTCTCTATGGTTATCGACTCGAAATTGCTTTTGTATTGTGCTTTAATGTGTAGGATTGAAAAACAATGAGAGGAATTTGCCATGAACGAAAGTGAAGTAAAGAAGAAAAGATTGGCCGAAACACATCCATACATTTATGCTTTATTGACTGTGGCGCTCTCGACGTTAACAGCGGCCGTTATATCTTATCTTGTGCAATCGATTGGAAGTATTGCCGCTATGGCGGTAAAAGGCTCTGTCACTCCCGAGGGCTTGAAGAATATCGCTCCCGTGACGTCAAATCTCTTAACACTCCTGGGGGGCTTCGTCGTACTCATAATCTATTTCATCGTTTACAGGAAGGAAATATCGCCCTCGTTTTTCTCCGGAGAAGGGACGGGAAAGGGAATTATCATGCTCTGGAGCATGCTCGCCGTAAATGCTGTAACTTTTTTCTTTTCTCTCATGGATTATGAGGAATTCGGGTCATTACCGATGGCGCTTCTATCGGGGCTTACCCCCGGAATAACGGAGGAGATACTCTGCCGCATAATTCCACTCTCCATTGTTATGAGGAGATGGGAGAGGGAAAAGCTCATGCTGCCGTCTGTTCTTTTCTCAAGCCTCATTTTCGGCCTGTTTCACGCCGTCAACATATTCTCCGGAGCAGATACCACGACAACACTTTTCCAGATACTCTATTCAACAGGAATGGGATTTCTCTTCGGGGCAATCTACATTCGGACTGCTAATATCTGGATACCGATAATCCTCCATTCCCTCTCAGATTTCATCTTCTTTCTCCGTTCTGGTGCACAAGCCTCCGGTGGGGTACTCTCAAACAGCACAGACTCGCTTGCAGGAGTTATCCTCCTTGTCTATGCTGTGCTTTACTTTGTGAATGCATATTTTGTTTTTAAAAAGTACAAAGCAGCTGACGCGATAGAAAGATGGAATGCTGTCTGGAACAAGAAAGAGAAGTAATCCCAATACCCGGACAATTCCGCCCGCCGGAAACATACGAAGGCTGAAAAACATGTTGTCTTCTCTCGAATAAATCAGGCCACTCTTCTGAGATAGCTATCAGCTCACCTATTGTGTCGACAACATATTAATCTGAGTTTTGCATGCAGAGTTTAGTATAAATACCTTCCTTTCGTAACTGCATCAAAATACCACAGTAAAGTGGTACTTCGAACCTCAATCCTCGAGCTCTTTCACGAGTGCCTGACAGACTATCTCATTCATGCTCAGTCCTGTATGGAGTGACTCTTCCTTAAGTCGTTTTAGTAGGCTTGAAGAGATTAGCGCATGGAAACTGACATCCTTCTTATCAAGGGTAATCTTTGTCGTTCTATTAACTGGGTTGTATGCTGAGCTTACGCCTGTGTCAGAGAGAATCTCATCCAGTGCATCTATGATTTCTTCCGCTTTTCCAAGTACGCCCTCGAACATATCGAAAGACTGAGAAAGGTTCTCTGCAATTACTGAATCCTCAAATGATGAAGGCAGGTTATCCTGCTTTCTTGATTCGTTATCCATCATGTCATCCAATTCTCTTTCAAAGTCAGCATGTGCCGTTCTTATTGCTCTATCGTAGTCCTGTACAACCCGTGTCATCTTCTTTCTATCGTCTCTGTTCATTCTTTTCTCCCTAGTCCGTCCGTTTATGTACATATCAGTTCAAGGCCGCTCTTTTCCAGTCCAACTTAACATGTACATGCTCCGTCAATGCCTCTCATCTCCAGTCATGCTTAACATGTACATGTCACAAAAACGGGGCGAATCTTTCCTCACAGTCCAGTCAAGCTTTTTATGTACATGTTGCCTTGAATGGGTAATGAGAGCACCATCAGATGTTATCCACCGCTTCTTTCTTTGGTGGTTTCTTTGTAACAGGTCTGGAGCCATTCGGAATATCAAAACCGAACTCGTCGAAAATATCCACCTGGGCACCAACGAATTCTGAAACCTTCTCTTTTCTGCCTTTAAGTTGTATGTATCTTACAGAGCGCATCTCATCCAACACCTCCCAGACTGAAGCAAACTTCTTTCTGAAGTTTTCGGATGAATTGAAGTAGAGATGATGAAGCTGGCAATTGAGAATCAATGAAACAAACTGGAAGAACTTCCTGCCCTCCGTGCTCGTCTCGGTAGATGAGCGTAGTCTTCGGCCGTTCTGCCAGCTCTTGAGGTAGGTGAATGCCTTCTCCTGCATATCTCTTCTTCTGTATGAGGAAATTACCCATGAAATCGGATACTTTTCTTTACTCATGTTTACGCACACAATAGCAAAGTAGCCACTTAAGAGAAGTGCTTCGTCGAGTTTTTCCTGATTGAGAGTATAAGCAGTTATGACAGATTTATCGGTTACGGTGAGGTCAAAATACTTTTCAAATCTTTTTATTATAGAACTTTCTACAGGAACCCCACTCTCAATGTAAGCCTTGATGCTTTCTTCACATTCAAGCCTCTCCGTTGCAATCTCCTTCTCCTCGGCTCCACGAACCTCTGGGTCAAAGAAGAGACAGAGACGCTGGTCGGCCTTTTCGCCTCGTCCTTTTTCTCCTTCTTTTACATATGAAAAAGGATAGACACATTCCTTGGCGTAGCAACCGAATTCGGGTAGGAATACTCCTGTACGCTGCATGCTTTCTTCCTTTGTCTCTGCCTTCACTATCTCCGCTTTTATTTTTGAATCACTTGTCTTGGCCATGAATATGCCACTGTAGCCGTTGGCTACGAATAATGTCAGGTTTTCCTTTGTAAGGTATGCTCTGTCGAGTATAAGGCCGAAGTCATTGAAGTCCTCAGCTTTCAGTTCTTCAATAAGAAGGCGCAGTGTCCTTGAGTCGGGTATGTTTCCCGGAAGATTACGGTAATGAACGGGAAGCTCTGAGGCCATGTCGTACATTACCATGAGATTGAGCTGTTTGAGTTTGTCATGTTCCTTGTTCTTTCCCCAGTGTACATCACTGAGAAATTTCGAATAACTGGAAACGCTTGTACTGTCCACACCAAACCAGCCTTTGTCGGATGTGTTGCGCTTCTTTCTGAGAGACATGAATGAGTTTATTTTCTCTCTTGTTATCGATTGCGAGAGCCGGGTAATCGCGTCAGAGCTGAGACCACATTGAGTCGGGAACCACTGTATCTTTGCTTCGCTTTCCATCCTGTTGAAGTTCTTCTCTGAAATAAGGAGAAAATAGCTGATTGAAAGAACGGCATCGGCAGCTTCCTTACCAAATATAGTTTCAAGGTCTTCCCTGAGGCCACATGAGACTGCTGTGTTCTCGAGGAGAAGACTGTTTCCATAAATCTTGTACTGATCTTCTCCGTTATATACCTCTTCTCCTTCATCATCAGATGTCGGCTTCTTGAAGGCCGATGAGATGTCCCATTCTTTAGGGAAAATATACTTTTTCTTCTCATCTGCCGTAAGCAGCATAAAGCGAAGGTTCGGTTCAAAGACTGAATCTTCTGTCAGCTTCCCCCATATAGTTATATTCGAGCACCACTTCTTCTCTGCGTTATAGGAGGGGTCTGCAGTGGCTGCATATCTATGATTACTTGAAACAAAAAGCTTCATTCTATATTGAGTATTCGGGTCTTTCGGACGTGACATGGCTTACCTCTTATATATGCTAAGAGTTTAGCATGAATAAAAAGGTAAATCAA
>CAVFNE010000096.1:0-8696 GCA_963623755.1 Muribaculaceae bacterium
CGCCCCAGTATTGTGTGGATAAGAACTTCCGTCGCATCTGTTCACCGTCAAAGACCGTACCGAAGAAGGTGTCATCCATCAGGCATTGTCTTCGATGTTTTTCATCTCCCGCGCCTTTATTTCACTTTCAGTCATCCGGCGTCCTCCTATGTAATCTTCTTTATGCCTTATAAGCACTTTTTTTCGGGAAATTGTCAGCGTTTTGGTCAATTATTAAGAAAATTTTACAAAGAGAATTAAATCTCAGACAATTTACAGCATCAAATACGAAGAGTTTCTGACCTGGCAATGCTTCATTATAACAACAAAGAGTGCTCCTCACGTGGCAGCACATTCCTAAATCTCACTAAGACCGGGAGTATATACGAGACATCCTTTTCAAGGCTTATAAACCTGAAGGTTTTATGAATGAGCCCATTTTGTTTGAAAAAGAGAAAAAACTATCTTTACTCTGCTTATCTGATTTGACAGTAATTTCTCTTAATGCTAAGCTTTTTCAAGTGTTTTAAAACACTAATCTGGATAATTATATTTGCATTTTGCCAAGCGTAAGGAGTTTAATGGCTACAAAGGATTTGAGAATCAATCGCCAGATAAGGGCGAGAGAAGTCTTTCTGATTGATGAAAGTGGTAATCAGAGAGGAGTAATGGGCACTTTCGAAGCTTTGAAAATAGCAGAGGATGCAGGACTTGACCTTGTTGAAGTCTCCCCTATGGCTAATCCTCCTGTATGTAAGGTTCTCGACTACGGAAAGTACCGCTACGAGATGGAGAAAAAGCAGAAAGAGGCAAAGAAAAATCAGGTAGTTACCAAGCTCAAGGAAGTCAGGATGCAATCCAAGATTGCCGACAACGACATAAACACAAAGAGCAAGGCAATAGCAGAATTCTTATCTGAAGGCAATAAGGTTAAGGTGTCCATCCGCTTTAAGGGTCGTACGATGACTCACCCCGAGCTGGGGAAGGATGTGCTGGATACAATTCTTGTCAAACTTACCGAAATGGAATGCCCATTCAATCTTGACAAAAGTGCATTCATGGAAGGTAAAATGATGAGTATAATGCTCAGCCCGTCAAAGAGCAGCAGACAGAAAGCAAAAGCCAGCCTGCAGAAAGAGACGGATGGAGCAAAAGTAGAGTAATTCTCTCCCGTATGGGATTGAAATAAAGTTACCAGTCGGGGTGCTTGTTCCCGGCGGTGCTATAGGAGGGCTAAAATGCCTAAGATGAAAACAAGAAAGAGCGCAGCTAAGCGCTACAAGGTCACCGGAAGCGGCAAGGTCATGATAAAAAAACAGGGATCTCGCCATATTCTCACAAAGAAGAGCTCCAAGAGGAAGATGAATCTTCGTCACCAAGGAGTTCTTGCCGATGTTGAAGCAAAGAGAGCAAAAGAAATGCTCCCTTACGCTTAATTAAGGAGGAGAGAATATGCCAAGAGCAGTTGACGGAACCAAGAGAAAGGACAGAAGAAAGAAAATTCTCGACCAGGCTAAAGGCTACTATGGTCGCAGAAGCACCAACCACAGAATTGCAAAGGACGCAGTCGCAAAGGCAGGTCAGTATGCATATCGTGGCAGAAAAGAGAAGAAGCGTGATTTCAGGAAGCTCTGGATCAGCAGAATCAGCGCAGCAGTTCAGGCGGAAGGCCTCAACTACTCACAGTTCATGCACGGTCTGAAAAAAGCTAACATCGAGCTTAACAGAAAAGCACTTTCCAACATGGCTGTTGAAGATAAGAAAGCATTCAGCGCACTTGTTGCAACAGCAAAGAAGGCTCTCGCTTAAGGAGGAGACTTATGGAGCGTATCAGCAGGAACGAACTCATAACTTTTAGATTGAAAAAAGCATCAGATGCTTTAGCAATTCTCTCAGGGGAGATAAGTGATCTAAAAAAGAGACTTCTTCTCGTCGAGACCCATAATGAAGAACTTCAGGATCTCATCGACAAGATATCTGAGAGCGCTCAGGCTATATCACTCTCAGTCGGCAAATCCATCGAAGAGCTCGAGAGCTCTGACTTCGTCATCGACGAAGAGCAGAGTGCAGATATTGCACAGGCTGAAGAGCTCAGTCATGGAAACGCAGACGATGTCGACTTCGACTTCTAATAAGTCCAAATTCACAGTGGAGGTTAACGCCTCCATTTTTTTGTGAAAAAAACTTCCCACTCGAGGTATAAACTCTGTAGAATAAAGATAACCTATAGGAACGCAATCAAGCACCTCTTGGCTCAAACCTATAAATTCGGAGTCTGGTATAGCTTCTGCCTGCATTGCACCCGCCGTAACAGGTAATACAGGGTACAGAACGCAAGCGAACAAGGACTCCCCCTTGAACTATTGTTCAAGAGTCGACGATTGCCTGTTTTCTATAGGATTTTTTTTGTTTTGTATTTATAATCTAAAGCATGAACACTTTAGATAAGATTATTTACGTCACACTACCCTCCTCTCTTGCTGTCGACCTTGGAACAATGAAATTAGATACATCCATCAAAGTTCCTTTCTCCATTCCCGAGAACAAAGAAAAACTTAGTAAGGAGGACTACACAGTCGAGAACCTCATGAGTGGGCTCATCACAGTCGTTGCTGATGACGAGAAGAATATAAACGCAGACTACTACAAAAGACTTATCACAGCCCTTGACAAAGATATTCCGGCAAAGCTCAACCAGGCTGCCATTGCAAAAGAGAGAAAGGGCGAGTATGAATTTGCATTGCTACTTTTCAAAGCTGTCTATCATCTTCTGAGGCAGAGTGCCTCATGCATCAACCTAGCAACCCTCTATTCTTATATGGCTGCCGACGCTTCGAAAAAGGGGGAAGATAACAGACAATATATAAAGAAGGCAAAAGAGACGCTCCTCGACGGCCTCGAAAGAGAAGGAGAAAACGAGGATTTGTTATATGAAACAGCATCGTTTTTATCATATATGGCAGATCTTGATGAGGCTGTAGATTATATAAAGCGCTATCTCTCCGTTGCAGAAGAGGGAGAGAGAAAAGAAGAGATGAAGAAGCTTCTCCAGGAGACTGTCTTCAAGCTCGAGAATCAGGAAAAAATAGAAGAAGCATACGACTTTCTCTCCCTCGGAGAGAGCGATAAGGCCATCCCGATTATCGAAGGTTTTATAAAGAAAAACCCGAAAATCTGGAATGGATACTTCCTGAAAGGATGGGCACTCAGAATCAAAGAAGAATATGATGAAGCAACAAAGTGTTTTTTAAAGTGCATTGAAATGGGAGAGAATAACAGCGAGATATATAACGAGCTCGGACTCTGTGCGCTGAAAAAAGGAAATGAAGAACTAGCTGAAATCTACTTCGAGACTGCACTCGACAATGACGAAGAGAATTTGACTGTACTTACAAATCTATCTTACCTCGAACTTGAAATGGAGGACTGGGATAAGGCACGTAAATACCTTGAAAAGGCACGCTTTATATCCGGTAACGATGCTATCCTTGACGCCCTCATCAAAAAGTATGAAGAAGAGACAGGCGACAAAATCGCAGAAGTCATACACGAAGAGATAGTTAAAGGTGATGAAGAGAACAACGGAGAGAGTATCAAAGAAAACCTCTTCAAGAGCTTTGAAAAGGCAGATGAAACAACAGCGTATGAATGCGGATGCGGGATGGACGGAAATGACAATTGAAACAAAGAATGTCGAAGAGACGGAAGCTCTGGGTAGGAGAATTGGAGAAAAACTTAAAAGAGGAGACGTAGTATCACTGCGGGGATCTCTGGGGGCTGGAAAGACAGTCATTGCAAAAGGAATTGCCTCGGCTCTCAGAATAGAGGAAGCAATCGTAAGCCCGACCTTCACCCTTGTCCAGGAATATGAGGGAGACGAAAAACTCTACCATTTAGATATCTACCGCCTCAGCGGAGAGGATGAGTTTGAATCAATGGGTGGAGAGGAGTTTTTATACCCCGACGGAATAAGCCTCATAGAGTGGTCGGAGAAGATAGACTCTCTTCTTCCCCCTGACACGATTTATATAGACATAACAATCAACGACGATTTGACACGTAAAATAACAATTAAAGGACTCGAACTATGAATATCCTTTCGGCAGATACATCAACAAGCATTCTCTCTTTAGCTCTCAAGACAGACAATAACTATGAGGAGAGAGAGCTCACGGGCGGATTCTCTCCAAGCGAAAATCTATTGGGCGAAATAAAAACAATGCTCGAGAGAGCAGAGATTTCACTCAAGGACATTGATTTACTCATATGCACAAAGGGTCCGGGATCATTTACAGGACTCAGAATTACACTCTCCCTCTTCAAAGGCATTTCATTAGCTCAAGATATACCCCTTGTGAGCGTGCCGACCTTAGAGGCAATCGAGAGGAGTGTCGAGAAACTGTACTCCGGCTATGTGTTAAGCCTCATCGACGCAAAAAAAATGAGATATTACTACCGTCTCACCAAAAACGGAAAAGTCATTACCAGCGATAAAGACGAGAAGACAGAGGATATAATAGAGGAAGCAAAGAATCTTGGAGAAGAAGTTCTCTTCACAGGTCCCGATGCACTATCATTCTATAATAAAGCACAATCTTATTCCCCATCCCCGCTCTTTAAACTTGATGATGACTCCCCGAGAAATCTCTCGAAGGCCCTTATAGACCTCGGGGAAAAGCTCTACTCCACCAGGGGAGCAGATGACATAGGAGAAGGACCTGTATATATAAGGCGGAGTGACGCCGAGGAGATGCTCCTCAGGAAGGCTAGGGAGGAGAAGAGTGGAAACTGATGTTTTGATAATCGGTGCTGGGCCGGCAGGACTCACAAGCGCCCTCTACTCTGCACGGAGCGACTACTCAACCCTCATCATCGACCCGATGGGCCCCGGCGGAGAGCTTTTATTCATCGACGAGATAGAAAACTATCCGGGATCCGGCAGTGTCAGCGGATATGTATTATCTGAAATGATGGAGAAACAGGCTGAAGAGTTCGGTGCAAAAATTGAATATATGAGAGCGCTCTCCATAAAAAAAGAGAATAACCGTTTCTACACACAAACAGATGAAGGAGAGATAATATCGAAAGCTGTAATCATCGCGACTGGGTCGGAGCACAGGAAACTGGGGGTGAAAGGCGAAGAGGAATACAGAGGAAAAGGCGTAAGCTACTGTGCAACCTGTGACGGCCCGTTCTTCAAGAAAAAGAAGGTAGTTGTTGTCGGCGGAGGAGATACCGCCCTATCTGATGCACTCTATCTCTCTCAATTGGCAGAGGAAGTTGTCATCATTCACCGTCGCGACACATTGAGGGCTGTAAAAATCCTTCAGGACCGAGTAAAGGCGAAAGACAATATTTCACTCATACTCTCTGCCTCCGTTACACAAATCGAAGGGGATGGAAAAGAAGTGAAATCCGTCCTCCTTTCCAATGGAGGGAGAATAGTCTGTGACGGCGTCTTTGTCTTTATAGGACTCGAGCCGGCATCCTCATTTGTCTCTCCCATTCTCGAGACTGAAAACGGCTTTATAAAGACTGACTCACACCAGAGAACATCCGTTCCCGGCATCTTTGCGGCAGGAGATGTCACGACAACATCCTTCAGGCAGGTTGTGACTGCTACTTCCGACGGAGCAAAAGCCAGCCACAGTGCCGACGAGTACATACAGAGCCTGGGAGAGGAAGAGTAATTTTCTTAAGCGCTATGCCCCCTTTGATACTCCGGTCTACTTTTACGCATAAAAAGCACAAGAGTATGACCGGCTAGCCAAGCTTGGAGTTACCAGGAGGCATTTAATTCTTTCCTCTGCCTTAGAGCACAGGCTCTACTCATTAAGCTTTTCATTTTATGAATTTTTAACTTGCCCGCATAACGCATGATAGCGATAATACTCTTATGAACATATTGATGGTAACAAGCGAAACTGTCCCTTTTTCCAAGTCGGGGGGACTGGCAGATGTTGTGGGCGCACTATCGGGAGCTCTCAACTCTCTCGGGCACAGTGTAACGGTATTCATGCCTCTCTACTCATTCATCGATAAAACCGGATTCAAGAAAGCCGTTTCATTCCAGATTCCAATGCTTGGAAAGAATGAAAAGGCCGAGGTTTTTGAAAAGAATGAGAGAGGCGTTATTTATGCTGGATTAAGTATTCCATACTTCAGGCAGCGTAAAGGCATCTACGGTGATACATCTTTTACACCGTACAGCGACAATTGTCCGCGCTTCATGGCATTTTGTAAGGCTGCAGCGCTATATATCCTTTCAAAGGGAATAGATGTTGATATAGTACACTGCCATGACTGGACAACAGGCTTTGTCCCACATTATTTGTCTTATTTCAAAGTTAAGGCCAAGACTGTCTATACAATCCATAATCTCGAGTACCAGGGAGTGTTCGCCCCTCTTGATGCTGTTTATTCGTCATCCGTCATACCCAAGGAGGCATTCAAAAACGGCAGCATCAACATGATGGCACTCGCCCTCTCTACTTCCGATAAGATAACAACTGTTTCACCGACATACTCGAAGGAGATTCTATCCTCCTCTTCAGGCGCGGGTCTCGAGGACATATTGAAAAAGCGCGAGGACGATACGGAGGGTATACTCAACGGCATAGACAGAGATAAGTGGAATCCGCTTACCGATTCTTATTTGAAGGCTAACTATTCAAGCGACAACCTTTCAGGCAAAAAAGAATGCAAAAAGGCAATCCAAAAGGAGTTTAAACTTAAAGAAGACGAGAGCGTGATGCTTATCGCATTAATCAGCAGGCTCGCCGAGCAGAAAGGATTTGATGAGCTGTTACTGAGTGGAGAGGAATGTGCACTGGAGCGCATTCTCAAGAAGAATGTTCAGGTTGCTATTATAGGAACAGGCGACAGCAGATATATCTCCATTCTTAGCTCTCTTATGACAAAATACAGTAATCTCAGCGTCAAGATTGTCTTCTCCGAGGAGCTCTCGCATTCTCTTGAAGCCGGTGCCGACTTTTTCCTGATGCCCTCGCGGTATGAGCCGTGCGGCCTCAATCAGATGTATTCACTGTGCTACGGGACAATACCGATTGTCCACAGCGTAGGAGGATTGAAGGATACTGTGAGAGATATAAGCCGACAGAGGGGTAACGGCATAACATTTACATGCCTCACAAGCGATGAGATAGTATCTTCTGTGGATAGAGCAATTGCGCTCTACTCAGATAAGAAAAGAAAAGAAGAAGTACAGATGGTGGGTATGGAAGAGGATTTTTCCTGGAAGCAGTCTGCTCTCAAATACGAAAAACTCTATTCTGATTTGATAAAGAAAGCGTAAGAAGAAAAAACATTATCTTTATTTAACAAAGAAAAGCATTAAAATAGAACAAAAGGGAGAAAAATTCCATGAAATTAAACAACAAGAAAGTAGTCGCAATCATACTTGGTGGCGGAAGAGGAACTAGACTTTATCCTCTCACAATGGACCGTTCAAAGCCCGCAGTTCCTTTTGCAGGTAAGTACCGCCTTGTAGATATTCCTATCTCCAACTGTATCAACAGTGACATCAGACAGATTTATGTCCTGACACAGTTCAACAGCGCATCACTTCATAACCATATTTCAAGCACCTACAACTTCGATGCTTTCTCAGGTGGATTTGTAGAAATCCTTGCAGCCGAGCAGACATATGCTTCTGAATCATGGTACCAGGGAACAGCAGACGCTGTAAGAAAGAACCTCAAGCACTTCAGAGACCAGAATGCTGATTACTATGTAATTCTCTCGGGGGACCAGCTCTACAGAATGGACTTCAATAAGATGCTCGAAAGGCATATCTCAACGGGAGCCACACTCACAATTGCAGGTAAACCTATCAGCAGAAGCGAAGCAACAGGACTTGGGATTATGGGCTGCGATGAGAACGGTATGATTACAAAGTTCTATGAAAAGCCTGCAAAAGATGTAGATATATCGGACTACATCATTCCCGAAAAGACTCTTTCCGAACAGCTTGGCCAGAAGAGAACGGAGAAGAACGAATACATCGCAAGTATGGGTATTTACATCTTCAACGCCAAGGAGATGGAGACTGCCCTCAATAACGATAAGACAGACTTCGGTAAGGAAATCATTCCGGACATCATAAAGTATAAGCCGGTTGCTTCCTACCTCTTCGATGATTATTGGGAAGATATCGGAACAGTCAAAGCATTCTATGAGGCTAACCTCAACCTTGCTGCAGATAAACCCGCATTCAACTTCTATGATGAAGAGATGCCGATTTACACACACCGCCGCCACCTTCCTGCAACAAAGGCTAACTTCTGTAATATCTCCAACTCCCTCACAAGTGAAGGATCGATTATTACCAATGCCTACATCGTAAACTCCATTATCGGTGTCAGAACATTCATCGAAGCCGGTGCTTCTCTTGACGGAGTTTATACAATGGGTGCTTCAAGGTATGAAACTGAAGAGGAAAAGGCAGAGAATGCAAAGAACGGCATCCCGAACATGGGAATCGGAAGAGCAACAATCATCAAGAAGGCTATCATCGACCAGAATGTCCGTATCGGAGCTAACTGCCGCATCGGTATTGACAACATCAAGCGTCCAGACGGCGACTGGGAGATGTATTCAGTTCATGACGGCATCATCGTCATCAACAAAAATGCCATCATTCCTGATGGAACAGTAATCTAAGCTTGACTGTGCATAAAAATCTCCAGGGCGCAAAC
>CAVFNE010000097.1:0-8685 GCA_963623755.1 Muribaculaceae bacterium
AATTAAAGGTTACATCCTAAATCAAAAATTTCCCTCTAGTTGAGGGAAATCTTCTTTGAAATATAAACAAAGTTTACGCGTTCTTCTTGATAAGCTCAGGAACCTTTGCAGCCTTACCCACTCTTTCTCTGAGGTAGTAGAGCTTAGCTCTTCTGACACGGCCTCTTCTGACTACTTCAACTTTCTCGATTCTGGGTGAGTGGATCGGGAAAATTCTCTCGACACCTACGCCGTATGAAATCTTTCTGACTGTAAAAGTCTTTCTGATTCCGCTGTTATTCTTGGCAATGACGATGCCTTCGAAAGCCTGGACTCTTTCTGTAGTTCCTTCAACAATCTTGAAGAAAACCTTAACTGTGTCACCAACGTTGAAATTTTCAGCGTTTTCCTTGATCTGCTTAGCTTCTATTGCTCTGATGATATCCATATCATTCCTCTTCTTCATTATAAAGTTTTAATAAATCTTGTCGCTCTTTTATGCTGAGAGAGGCATGCGAGAGCAGATCAGGCCGGTTGAGCAGAGTTTTTTCCAGCCCCTTAAATCTCCGCCATTCGGTAATATGGCTTTGATTACCGGACAATAATACGTCAGGAACTGATTTATTGCAATATACTCTCGGCCTTGTATATTGAGGATATTCCAATAAACCATTCGAGAAAGATTCTTCCTCGAGGCTCTCATCTGTTATGACGCCGTCAATCAACCTATAGAGTGAATCGATTATGACAAGAGAAGCCGTCTCGCCCGAGGAAAGGACATAGTCCCCTATTGAAATCTCGTCCGTTACATATTCGTCAATCACCCTCTGGTCCATCCCCTCGTAGTGGCCGCATATAAAGACAAGTTCTTCTTCTTTGGATAAATCGAGAGAATAGTTCTGGCAAAAGAGTTTCCCCGACGGTGTTGGAAATATAACCCTCTTTCCCTTGAGAGAGAGACACTCTATTGCCTTATATAAAGGATCTGCCATCAACACCATTCCCGCGCCACCACCAAAAGGCTCATCATCAGTCTTTTTGTGCACCCCTTGAGCCCAGTCGCGCCAATTATGTATTTCGTAATTGATAATGCCCTTCTCTACTGCCCTTTTCATAATGGAAGACGCAAAAAAAGGTTCCACCATCTCTGGAAAGAGCGTAAGAATTGTGATTTTCATAAATCCAACAACCCAGGATATATTAAATCGAGTGTATTCTTCTCGACATCGACATTCCTTATATATACAGGAAGATTCGGAACAAGATACGTCTTTGAGTTATCGAGGCGCTTAACGGATAAGAGTATTGTCTGGCCACCCTCAAGAGTACATTCGACAACCGCAACTTTTGTGCCATCAACCAATACATCCATATTGTACAAATCGGCGGTATAATACTCGCCCTTTTTCAACTTCGGTGCCTTCTCTCTCTCAATAAGAATCGTCGCTTTTGAAAGGACTCTTGCTTTCTCGGGCGTGAGGTAGTCCGAGAACCTCATAAGAAAAAGTTCCCCCTTTGATTGAACCGAGTCGATATTCAGTGTCAGCTCTTCTCCTCCGCGGAGGCGTACGACACAGGAAGTGAGTTTCTTCAAATGCGAATATTCACCCGAGAGTGAATAGATACGCAAAAAACCATCCGTTCCATGTGTTTTACCTATCGTTGCGGTTTCAAGGAGAAGAGCCAACATCAGTCAAGAATCTCCAGAGTGGCACGCCTGCCGTCACGTGTAGCACTTGCCGAGAGAATTGTCCTTATGGCTTTTGCTATGCGGCCCTGCTTGCCGATTACCTTACCAATATCAGAGGGAGAGACACGAAGCTCAAGAATAGTAGATTTACTTCCTTCAACTACGTTTACGCTTACTTCCTCAGGAACATCAACAAGGCTCTTGACCACGAATTCAACTAGTTCCTTTTCCATCTCGACACCTCCGGCTTATGCCTGCTTTCTGTCGAGTGTAATTCCCTTTGAGTTGAGAAGAGTTTTGACCGTCGGTGATACTGTTACACCCTTACCAATCCAAGCCTTTACCTTATCATCATTGAGGGTAAGCTGGTCGTTAGCTTCTACAGGTCTGTAAGTTCCAACTTCATCGATTGTCTTAGAGGTTGCAGCAATTCTGCTGTCCTGAACTACGATTCTGTAGTATGGTCTCTTCTTTGTTCCCATTCTCTTGAGTCTCATTGTTGTGCTCATTGGTTTTCTCCTTATACTACTTGAAGACTCAGACTCCCATTTGTTTCATCATCTGAGCCTGTAATTTCTTATTTGATGCAAGCTTCTTCATCAAAAGCTTACTCTTTTCAAACTTCTTGAGTAACTTATTCACGTCCCCCACACTCGTTCCAGAGCCCTTTGCAATACGCTTACGCCTGCTCGGGCCGATTATGCGGTAGTTACTTCTCTCGAAACGGGTCATGCTCCTTATTATAGCCTTCTCCATCTCGATTTCCTTCAAATTTATATCATCTTCGCTTATCTGCCCCCTTGCACCGGGAATCATATCGATAAGCTTATCAATCGAGCCCATTTTCTTCATATTCTCGAGCTGTGTCAGATAATCCTCCAAATCGAAGGTATTCTTGGCCATTTTACGGCCCAGTCTCTCAGCCTCTTTCTCGTCGAAAGCTTCTTGAGCCTTCTCGACAAGAGTTACGATATCACCCATACCGAGGATACGAGAAGCAATACGCTCAGGCCTGAAGACCTCGATATCCTCCATCTTTTCGCCAGTACCTATAAACTTAATCGGCTTACCGACAACACTTCTGAGAGAGAGTGCAGCACCACCACGGGTATCGGAATCGAACTTGGTGAGGATAACACCTGTTATTCCGACTCTTTCTTCAAATTCCTTTGCAATATCGACGGCACTCTGACCAGTCATTGCGTCAGCAACAAAGAGCTTTTCATCAGGATCCGATACCCTAGCAATTTTCGCTATCTCATTCATCAGCTCTTCGTCAAGGTGCATACGACCCGAAGTATCTATGATAAGTGTGTCGAAAAGTTCCCTCTTCGCCTTATCAACGGCCTTTCTTACAACAACGGTTGGATCTTTTTCTCCGGCAATTGTGAATACAGGAACCCCTGCCTTCTCACCGAGTATACAGAGCTGTTCTATAGCTGCAGGACGTACAAGGTCTGCGGCAACAAGCATAACCTTTCTTCCGTCCTTCTTTAAGAGATATGCAAGCTTATGGCTGGCAGTTGTCTTACCCGAACCCTGGAGACCCATCATGAGAATAACGGAAAGAGCATCCTTACCTTTAAGCTTTAATGCTGTCTCCTCTTCACTTGAGCCGAGAAGTTCAACCATCTTGTCATATACAATCTTTGTGAACTGCTGTCCCGGATCTACAGAGTTGAGGACCTTCTCTCCGAGGGATTCTTCTATTGTCGAGTTAACGAAACGTCTTACGACACGAAGATTGACATCTGCGTCAAGAAGCGCTTCCTTAATCTCTTCAACGGCATCACGGATGTTCTTTTCGCTGATTTTTCCCTTTCCTGAGAGGTTTTTAACAATAGAGGTAAACTTGCTGCTGATAGAGTCAAACATAATTAATCCAAATTTCTTCTTTCAAGTGTCTTTTATACATTATATCTCTCTCGTTCGTCAATTGAGAGCGACTATTTCTTTCTTCCTTCCTCGTCGAACTCGACTTCGCTTCCCTCATCATTGAGTATTCTCGGCTGCCCCTCGATAGAAGCAATACGGTAGGAAACAGCAGTACTGACTCCGGCTTCCATCTGCGAGACACCGAGCATTGCATTGCCTCCTGTAACCGTATGGGTATTATGGGTGATGATGATGAATTGGCTGTCGCGGGCAAAATCCTGAAGCACATCCAGAAAGTAGCCGATATTCCTGTCATCAAGGGCGGCATCTATCTCGTCAAGTATACAGAAAGGCGACGGTTTTACCTGGTAGGTTGCAAATAAAAGCGCAACGGCCGTCATACTCCTCTCTCCTCCACTTAAGAGAGAGAGAGTCGACATGCTCTTTCCCGGCGGCTGGGCAAGAATTTCAATGCCGCTTGTCAACACTTCGTCAGGCTCTGTCAGACTCAGCTCTGCCCTTCCTCCTCCGAAGAGGCGTTTGAACATAGCCTGGAAGTTATCACTGATTTCCTTATAGGATGTAAGAAACATATCCTTTGATTTATCGAGTATTTCTCCCAATACCGATTCCATATCTTCTTTTGCTTTGTTGTAGTCATCAAGCTGCTTTGAGTAGAACTTATATTGGTCTTCAGCCTGATCGAACTCATCCTTTGCAGCATGGTTGATGTTGCCGAGTGCTCTTATTTCATTATTCGCAGAATCAAATTGGGCCTTCAACTCTGTCTCGGGAGGCATTTCGGGTAAGAGCCGCTCTTTGAACTCATTGAGGTTACGCGCATATGTTTCATAGAAGAGAGTGAATATTGCCTCAATATCACTCTGGCACTTCTCCTTATACATCTTTGCCTGTAAGGCATCACTTTCAGCCTTATTAATTTCGTCTATGAGTTTTTCCTTCTCCTGACGCTTGGAGGAGAGTGACTGGAACTTCTCACCCACAAGTGAGTTGATATCCTTAAGCTTTTCATTGAGCAAAGTAAGATTTTTCCTGCTCTCTGCTATCTCGGCGTTCTTAGCCTCGATTTTGTCGGCAACCTCATAAAGCCTTTTATTTGCTATCTCGGCTCCGTCTCTCTCGTCCTCTAAATCGAGTTCACGCTTAAGTATGCTTTCCGAAAGCCTTTTTATGTTTTCCTTATTATTCTCTATTGCAGCCTTTAAAGAAGCAATTACTTCCCTGAGTGATATTATAGTCTCCTGGAGCGTCGTACTGTCATTTTCCCTGCTTGTTATCTGAACCCTTGCCCCTTCGATTATCTTACGGTTGTTGATGATGATATCTCTCGCACTATCCTCCCTCTCGACAATGCTGCGTTTTCTGCTGACAAGGCCCTCGGGAGAGAGGATTGTGTGGATAACAGGAGGAATGGAGAGCTTGAACTCTTCGTAATAAGATAAGATGCGAAGAGCTGTATCGGTGAGACGCTGATAATCCTTGATTGCAATCGACGAGGAGTAATCAACCCCATCCGGAAGGGAAGAAAGGAAAGAAGTCCTATCAGATATTATTGAGAGTAAATTCTCTAGTTCCTTCTTCACCTTTTTGTCACTCTCTTCATAGCGCTTTAAAGAGTATTCGGTTCCCGTGTTTTCATCGACTTCCTTAATGAGTGACTCAATTACATTCCTCAGCTCTTCACTGAGGGCCTTAAGTTCATCATCAAGTTCTGAAGAGCTCTCTTCTGTTTTTCTTATGGTTTCATTGAGAGTTGCTATTTCACGCCTTGTATCGGAAAGAGTTTTCTCTGCATATTCACTCTGGCTGTTCTTCTCCTCGAGTCTCTCCTCAAGAGTATCGAGAGAAAGAGAATAGGACTCCATCTCATCCTTTGTTCGTGCTATCTCATCCTCCATATCGGAGCAGCGTTTTCTGCTTGATTCAAATTTATCAAGGTAATCCTTGTAGTTTTCCCTCAACAGTCCCACCGTCTCATTCATTGACGAGATTTTGGCCTCGCACTTCCCGATTTCAATCTCCAAGTTTTTCGATTTTTCCTGGTATTGTGTCAACTCATTGGATGAGGAGGATATCAAAGAGTCATATTCCCCCAGGCTTTGTTTGAGTTCCTCAGCCTTTTTGTTGGACTCTATTTCTGTATTTTCCCATTTTTCTTTAAGTTTGAGGTAGGTATCGACCCTTACAAGCTTCATATCGACATCAAGGTAAAAAGCCCTATCTTTGAGCTCCTGCCACTTAAGTGCCTTCTCGGCCTGACTCTTGGTTCTGTCATAAGTGCGTTTAACTTCCTTCAACACAGTATTGAGTTGATTGATATTCTCCTCTGCCCTGTCGATTCTGTTCTTGGCTTCATTGCACTTAACCTTGAATCTCGATATCCCGGCAGCTTCCTCGAATATATATCTTCTGTCCTCAGGCTTATTTGAGAGAATCTGGTCAATCTTTCCCTGCTCGAGTATGGAGTAGGCACTCTTACCAACCCCTGTATCCATGAAGAGTTCCTTGATGTTCTTCAAAAGACATCGCTGCCCGTTGAGGTAGTATTCCCCTTCCCCGTTACGGAAAAGGCGACGCTTGATTACTATTTCAGGTACATCTGTCTGGAGATTCCTGTTCTCATTATCGATGGTCAGAGTCACTTCTGCCATCTGGCTGGGTTTACGCGTTTCAGTTCCTGAGAAGATGACATCGTCCATGCGTGAGGCACGGAGCGTCTTTGTCGACTGCTCTCCGAGAACCCACTTGATGGAGTCGACTATATTCGACTTACCACACCCGTTCGGCCCCAGAAGCGAAGTTATGCCATCGGTGAAATCTATATGTGTCTTATCTGCAAAACTCTTGAAGCCGTTGAGTTCAAGGGACTTTAAAAACATCCTCTCTCCTTGAAAAATAATGTGTGTAAGTATATAAGAAAAAGAAGCATTATGGAAGTTGAACTTTTCAAGTATGAAGAAAATGAAAGCACACTTATTTGCGGCACCGATGAGGCAGGACGAGGCCCCCTTGCAGGCCCTGTCGTCGTAGCCTCTGTCATTCTTCCCCCTTCCTTTCCCGTCTCACTTCTCAACGACTCGAAAAAGATGAATGAGAAGGAACGAGAAGAAGTCGAAAAGATAATCAAAGAAAAGGCCGTCTCTTACTCGATAAAAAGAATTCCCCATACAGTAATAGATAAAATCAACATTCTCAACGCCTCATTGAGAGGAATGAAACTCTCATCGGAGGAAATATATGACTCCCATCCATTCTCGATTCTTCTCTGCGACGGCAACAAAATTCCAAATGTCTCTTTTCCCGTAGAGGCAGTCGTCAAGGGAGACGCAAAAGTGCATGAGATAATGGCTGCAAGCATTCTTGCAAAAACCGAGAGGGATAGGATAATGCGCTTGGCCTCTCTCAAATGGCCACAGTACGGCTTCGAGCGCCACAAGGGCTATCCGACAGCCGAGCACTACCAAGCAATTGAGAAGTATGGCCCATCTCCTATTCACAGAATGAGCTTCCGCCTCTACAGAGAAAAGGAAGAAAAATCAGAGCCGACACTCTTTTAAGAATTTTATTTTTTCCTAGTTGACTTTTAATTCTGCTTTTGAGTAACATTCTCTTGTCATGCGACTGTGGTATAATGGCTATTACCTCAGCCTTCCAAGCTGAAGATGCGGGTTCGATTCTCGTCGGTCGCTTAGCTCCTTAACTGGAGCATTTTTATTGGATTTTTCAGGAATTACCAAAAGTAAAGGAACGCAGAATAAACTCTCTCCCCGAGATTATTTACCCAATCGCTTATTTATTGTATTAACACTTTAACTGAGACAACAACCTATCTGTTTTTACGATATATGCATATGCCTCTGGATTGACCTTCCGCATATAGTATAGAGAAGATAATTTTACATTCTCTAAATTAATATCCAAAAACTCATTAAAATCATTCACACGAAGATATTCTGCTCCTATGAGCAGACATAAAACCATATACATAATCTTTGTTGCTTTCACTGCGGCAATATCAGGGGTAAAGTTCTCGGCATAAACCAGGCCTTTCATTTTATGAATACTATTCACATAAATTGAATATTCCTCTTTGTTTACTTTTCCACGCGATGCAATGCACAATAAAGACTCAAAGGTATCCCATAAACAATCCTCAGGGGAACTTTCTATTCCCCGATATGCAATCTCCGTCTGTGCAATCTTCTTATATGTAGGACCTATCTGCTTAAAATCAGAAAATATATCCAATAAAGACGATACATCATAGAACTGTTTCATAATTTCCATATCTTTTTTCGAATCTATAGGAATGCCTGTGGTGTGTGGAGCAAATGCCGTCAATTTATCCGCAAGAATGCAATTTGCCGAAGGTATGGAAACAGTAAGATATTCCGGTTCAGTCAGAAGAAGATCATTTTTAATTTCTTTTTGAACAAGTTCAGAGTAATTGTTATGTTCAAACAGGACATCCAAAAGAATATAAAGAGGTTTGTTGTTGATTGGAGAATCATATGTAAACTTAAAATGTCTTTTTTCGATTTTATTCTTTCCAATCCGCTTCTGTTCATCGACGGCCTTAAAAGGAAAAATCTCAGAGGCAAGGGCCAGATACTTATCCAAATCCGTATATGGTTCTACAATAATATCTATATCCATAGATAACCTACGCGGATGTTCCATCAGCAGCATAAGACATGTTCCCCCTTTAAAAATAAAAGACAAACCGACCTTCTTAAGTGCCTCCAACAGACCAAAGGCATATACAGCACGTTCCAAAAGAACAGGATCTCGACGACTTTTTATTTGTAACTCTCTAATGTGTTCTTCGGAAAAATTATCATGCAGCATCATAAAAGGATTACCTCTTTGTTCGAAGGATGATGTTAGTTTCATCTCTGATTATTTTCAAAATCTTTTTATCAACACCTCTTCGTGAGGCATAACGGAACAGAGAGCTTTCATCTACAACATACATGGAAAAAGCATTCTCATAAATTTTCGGGTATTCACTCTTGCTGATGGTATCTAGAAGCAATGAATCTGCAACTATATCAACAAGCAGTTTTTCAAGCCTCGTATGCCATGATATTCCAATGCCTTTTGGAGCTTCTGTTGTAAGC
>CAVFNE010000098.1:0-8669 GCA_963623755.1 Muribaculaceae bacterium
ATATCTACACAAAGGGAGCAACGAAGAGAGATAAGATACAGCTGTACGCAATGGGAATTTTCTTTCTCGTCCTCCTCTATAACTCGCCATCGGGGCTTGTAATCTATTGGATACTCAATAACATTTTCTCGCTTGTAAAGACGGTTGTTCTCAAAGTTTCAAAACACCCTGGGAGAGTGCTCCACAGCGTCATGAGCCTCTTTTTACTTGCATCTTTATATTTCTGTAGAGGATACAACAGAGCTAAGATTATTCTGCTCTCGATTTTTACTCTTCTTTTTATCTTTTTCCCCGTCTTTGTGAAGGTTTTCAAGGTAAATAAAGAAAAACTGCACTTTGTCACACATTCTCCCGAATCGGTTTCTCAAAGAAGATATTTCTTTCTTGTTTTGTCTTCCGGTCTCGCACTTGCTCTCCTCTGCGGCTTCATGCTTCCGTCTTCAACAATTGCAACATCTCCCGAGGAGTTTTCATATCTGGGGACAATTTCCAATCCCACGTCCATAGTCTGGTCAACATTATGGGTTTATACAGGCTTTTTTGTCTTCTGGCCGCTTGTCATCTATAAGATGTTTAGCTTTAAGGTGAGAAAAGGAGAGGCTCTTCTTCTCTTTACACTTCTTGTTGTTGCACTTCTTGATACCTTTGTCTTCAAATGTGAATACGGAACTCTTAATACACAATTTTTATTGAATGATGCATCTGTCTTTGATAGGACGCCTGTGTTGAGTATTATCGGCCCGATAATAGGAGTCCTCCTCTCTGTATTCATCTTTTTCTTTACAGATTACTATGGAAAAATCGGAATCATTTCGCTTTTTGCCCTTTCCATTGCCATCGGTGAGACGGCAATAGGGATAACAAAGATGAGTGTTATCGAGAAGAGGTTTGATGACTATAAAATCTTGAGAGAGGAAACTCTTGTAGAAGATGAAGGCACAATTGATTTAGATAATCTCTACGCATTGAGTAAAAATGGGAAAAACGTTGTAGTCATATTTCTTGACAGGGCTATCGGCAGCTTCTTTCCTTATGCCTTAAATCAAATTCCGGAGCTCAATGAAGAGTTTAAAGGTTTTACCTACTTTTCCAATACTGTCAGTTTTGGTAGTTGTACGGTGCTGGGCTCTCCTGCAATGATGGGTGGATACGAATATACTCCTGTAAAAATTAACAGCAGAGAAGGGCTTTTGAAGGATTTACATAATGAAGCGACAATTCTTGCTCCGACTCTTTTCAGTAATGCCGGTTATTCTGTCACCGTCACGAATCCACCTTTTCCCAATTATTCCTCACGTGGGGATTTGAGTGCTTTTGACGGACTGGAAAATGTTTTAGTTGTGGAAACTTATGATAAGTATTTAGAGCGGTACTATGCTGAGTTCAACTACGAAGGGTTGACTGAGACTGAGATTAGAGCGGAGACGGAAATGGGAGCTGTCAACTTCTCTCTTCTCCAGATTCTGCCGCAGTTAGTGCGTAGTACATTCTATTTCGATTGTATAGGCTTCCCCAATGATTACACCGACGCATTAAGCTCACTTTCGAATCTTTTTTACCTTTCTGACTCCACAAGCTTTGAAAAGGAAGGTAACACATATACATTCATTGGAAATGAGACAACACATAACCCTGAATACCTTAACAATGAGCTTCTTCTTCCATTCTCCGGCGGGGATAAATTTAAATCAACAATACCTTCCGATAATGAAAAGGCAGAGAAGCATTATACTGTTTTCTGTGCTGCTTTAAAACAAATTGGTAAGTGGCTCGACTACCTGAGGGAAAACGACTATTATGACAATACAAGAATAGTTATCGTATCGGATCACGGCTATGGCACAGAAACAGGTATTAAATCAAGTACAATTGAAACCTTCTCTCCGCTGTTGTTGGTTAAAGACTTCAATAGTAATGGTGATATAATCACAGATACTTCTTTCATGACTAATGCCGACACTATCTTCTTACTCACTGAAGACCTTGATGAGATAACGATGGTTAATCCATTTACAGGGAATGAGCTTACACAGGAGAAAGATGGTGGCGTTGAAGTCTATAGTATTTATGATGTTGAATGGAATGCTCCGAATATGAAAAAAAAGACTCAATTTACTCTCGATAAGGGGCGTGGTTATCATGTGGAAGATAATCTAGATGGAGAAGAGAATTGGACAGCGCTGACAGAATGGGAGACTTCTTATTAAGATTGCTTGATAGGACTGAAGAGGGATTGAGAGGATAATGATTTATAACATAATTGTGGCACCCATCGAGGCCGTAGTCGGCTGGATATTTCTTTTCATTATAAATAAGATTCCATCCCTGGGCGTAATCGGGGCTATATGCGGCGTGAGCATAGCCATAAATATCCTTGCTCTTCCATTATATAACATAGCTGAATCAATACAGGAAAAAGAGCGGGAGATAAATAAAAAACTTGAGATGAGGGTTAAGAGGATAAAGAAGGGCTTCAAGGGCGACGAAGAGTTCATGATGCTGAGTGAATACTACCGTCAGAACGGCTATCATCCCTTATATGCACTTCGTGGCTCATTATCTATCCTTATCGAGATACCGTTCTTCATTGCAGCCTACAACTATCTCTCATCTTCCGAAATATTGAAAGAATCGTTATTCTGGATTTTCTCCAATCTAGGAGAAGCCGACAGGATGTTTGAGCTTTCACTGGGCTCTCTGGTCCTTCCAGTCAATATTCTACCTATAATAATGACAGCCATAAACTTTGTCTCGGGTTATATCTACACAAAGGGAGCAACGAAGAGAGATAAGATACAGCTGTACGCAATGGGGATTTTCTTTCTCGTCCTCCTCTATAACTCACCATCGGGGCTTGTAATCTATTGGATACTCAACAACATCTTTTCGCTTGTGAAGACAGTTGTTCTCAAGACAAAGCACCCGGGGAGATTCCTGCATGCTTTCATCTCTATCGCGTTACTTGTCTTTGCCTATAAATTCAGGAATGCCAGTAAGCAGAGCCGCTTTTACTTTGTGCTCTCTGTGGCTCTTCTTTTTACTCTTGCACCTTTATTTATCCGGCTGTATAAGAAGCTTCCGGTTTCTCATTCCGTCAAGGTTTTTATTGATAAACAGAGGTCGAATAAGAGTTATTTTCCACTTGTTCTATTCAGCGGCCTCTCTCTTCTATTCCTCTTAGGCTTTCTGCTTCCGTCTTCAACAATTGCAACATCTCCCGAGGAGTTTTCATACCTTGGAAGCATATCGAATCCCTCATCGTTTGTCTGGTCGACCTTATGGTTTTATACGGGCCTCTTTGTATTCTGGCCGCTTGTTGTCTACAGAATGTTCAGTGATACGGTGAGAAAAGGGGAGGCTGTACTTCTCTTTGCGCTTCTCTTTGTTGCCGTTCTTGATGCTTTTGTCTTCAAAGGAGACTATGGAAAGCTCAGTGCCCAGTTCTTCTTCGAGGACGCCAATACTCTTGATTCAGATCTCTCGAGAATATATTTGACAGGACCTTTTATTGCTTTCTTTGCTGCGAGTGCTGTATTTTTATTTTTTGATTATTTCGGCAGAGCTGGAATTCTGTCTCTTCTATGTCTTTCCGTTGCCATCGGAGAGGTGGGAATATCTATTGCAAAACTCAATACTATCGACAAAGCATACGATGCTTATACGGAATACAGGAACAATAACAGCGATCTTATCAAGGACTCGGGAGAGATAGAGAGTGTCTATCACTTATCGAGGGAAGGAAACAATGTAGTCGTCTTATTCCTTGATAGGGCTTTCAGTAGATTTCTGCCTTATGCCCTAGAAAAAGACCCGAATCTTCTGGAGCAGTTGAGGGGATTTGTCTTCTATCCCAACACTGTCTCTTTCGGTGGCAATACTACGTTTGCATCCCCTGCTATGATGGGAGGGTATGAATATACACCTGAAAAGATAAGCGCGCGGGAGGGAACGCTGAGGGAGCTGCATAATGAAGCTTCTCTTGTTGCTCCTCTACTTTTCAAGAATGCCGGTTACTCTGTAGTTGTAACTGATGCCCCATATCCCAACTATTCTGCTAAGGGTGATGATTTCAGTGCATTCACCTCAGCAGGAATAGAAGCTGAGGGTCTGATTAAGAAGTATGTTGATAATTTCTATCAGGATACGGGAATTGAAAGCCTCGGGGAGGACCCCAGTCTTGTGACTGAGGCTGAAGCAAGAAACTTCTCGCTGCTTCAGGTTCTTCCGCCATTTCTCAGATATACATTTGAAGTTTCATGCAGAAAGATCAACAACCAGGATTACAGAGATTTTATCTATTCTTTCTCTGCTCTCTATTTCCTTGATGATTTTACCGACTTCACAGGGGAAGGTAACACATATACATTCATCGGAAGTGATACGCCGCATAAGCCTGTTGAATTGAGCTCGGATCTGCTTCATGCCGCCGGAGATGACGACTATTTTGAGTCAAATTATATGGATAACTCAGAGTTAACATACAAGCACTATACCTCATTTACCGCATCGATGGAGATGGTTGGTAAATGGCTGGATTACCTTAGAGAGAATGAATGCTATGACAATACCCGCATAATTATTGTTTCAGATCATGGTTTCGTCCTGAATAACGATATTGTAACAGTCGACCAAGCTAAGTTTCTGCCGTTGCTTCTTGTAAAGGATTTCAACAGTAATGATGATTTGAAATATGACTATACTTTTATGACTAATGCCGACACAATCTTCTTCGCGCTCGAGAGTCTTGATGATGTTTCGAGAGTTAATCCGTATACGGGTAATGAGTTGACTCAGGAGAAAGAAAACGGAATAAGTGCCTACTCGTCAGTTGATGCAACTGAATGGAATGCGGCAAAGATAGCAGAACGCACATCATTCATTCTCGACAAAACTCAGGCTTGGCATATAGAAGACAATATATTTGATGAATCAAATTGGGTAAGATTATCACAGTGGGAGGAAAAGGATAAATGACAACTCTGCTTTTTTATATCGACCCAGGGACGGGAAGCATGCTCTTCTCCCTTGTTATCGGTCTTGTAGCTACAGCTGTATTCGGGCTCAGGGCACTGGCAGTGAAGCTCAAGTTCGGCTTCGGCAGGAAGGAAAAGGTAAGTTCCAACAACATACCCTATGTCATATTCTCCGACCACAAAAGATATTGGAATGTCTTTAAGAGCATATGTGAGGAATTCAATAAGAGGGAAATAGATGTTGTCTATTATACACTCTCCTCTGACGACCCTGTATTTGATTGCGGCCTCTGTCACATCCACCCCGAATACCTCGGGGAGGGCAATAAGCCGTACAGTCGCCTTAACTTTCTCAAAGCTGATGTGGTACTCTCTACAACTCCCGGACTTGATGTTTATCAATGGAAGAGAAGTAAGGATGTAAAGTGCTATGTTCATATTCCCCACTCTGTTGATGATTTAACGGGATACAGAATGTTCGGTCTTGATCACTATGATGTTGTTCTTGCTTCAGGTATTAATCAAAAGGAGGCAATAAGAAAGATAGAGGGCCTAAGACCAGGGATAAAAGCAAAGGAAATAGAGATTGTCGGTTCGACGTATATGGATGAACTCTACCAACAGCTGGAGAGCTATCCGGAAAGAACACACAATGAGACTCCGACTATTCTCGTCGGTCCGTCATGGGGCCCCAGTGCCATCCTCTCACGTTATGGAGATAAGCTTCTTTCTTCCCTCGAGAAAACTGGATTCCATATAATTGTGCGCCCTCATCCTCAGTCCTTTGCATCGGAGAAGGAGATGCTTGAGAGCTTGATGGAGAAGTTCCCTCGTCTTGAATGGAATAATGACAATAATAACTTTGCTGTTATGGAAAGAAGTGATTTGCTTATAACAGATTTCTCAGGAATCATATTTGACTATGCCTTTACATTCAACAGGCCCATAGTCTATGCAGATACTTCCTTCGATCCGATTGTCTACGATGCCGATTGGCTTGACGAGGATATGTGGTCTCTCAGGGTTCTTCCGAAGCTTGGGATAAAGCTTGAGGAGAAGGACTTCGAGAATATAAAGCAGGTGCTTACATCTGCCATGAATAGCGACTCTCTCAATAAGAGCCGTGAAGAAGTTAGAGCGATGTGCCTCAGCCACAAGGGCGAGAGCGCGAAACTCAGTGTTGATTATCTTGTTGGGAAAAAAGGTTCACTTAAGTAAGGAGGGATATGATGCAGGGGTTGATTTTAGCTGCCGGAATGGGAAAAAGGCTAAAGGAATTGACCAACAACAACACAAAATGCATGGTCAAGGTGAATGGTATTACCATTATCGAGAGGGCATTACGCATCCTTGATAAGAAGAAGCTTTCAAGAATTGTTATTGTTGTAGGTTACAAAGGTGATAAGCTTATTGAGTTTATTAAGTCTCTCGATATTAATACTCCGATAGTCTTTATCAACAACCCTATCTACGACAAGACGAACAACATATACTCCCTTGCTCTTGCCAAAGAATATCTATGCCGGGAAGATACGCTTCTACTTGAATCAGACCTGGTCTTTGAAGAGAAAGTCATTGATGCCCTCCTTGATGACAGTCGTAAGACTCTAGCCCTAGTCGATAAGTTTGAAAGCTGGATGGACGGGACATGTATGACTCTCGGCGAGGACGACACAATACTCGACTTCATTCCCGGCAAATTCCTTAAGTTCTCGGAAAAAGAGAACTATTATAAGACAGTTAACATCTACAAGTTCAGTGCTAATTTCTCTCTTAAGACATATGTTCCTTTCCTCACAGCATATGAGATAGCTATGGGGGAGAATGAGTATTATGAGTCGGTTATTAAGCTTATATCTATGCTGGAGACGAAAGAAATCAGGGCGAAGAGGCTTTCCGGTCAGATTTGGTACGAGATAGATAATATCCAGGATTTAAACATTGCCGAGTCCTTGTTTTCAAAAGACAGCTATGAACACTACCAAAAGATTATGAGTCGCTACGGAGGATTCTGGCGATATCCTAAGATGTTGGATTTCTGTTATCTGGTAAATCCGTATTATCCACCACAGAAGATGAAAGATGAGATGGCCTCCAACTTCGAGATTCTTCTTACTCAATATCCATCCGGTATGGCCGTTAATTCACTTTTAGCATCCGGCGTTTTCGGAGTAGATCAAAAGCATATTGTTGTCGGTAATGGTGCTGCAGAGCTGATAAAATCATTGATGGATAAAATTTATGAAGAAGATGGAGGAAAGATAGGGTGTATATATCCGACATTTGAAGAATATCCTAACCGCTATGATAAGACTCGTATAGTCCCGTTTAAGGTCGAATCTCCTGACTTCAGATATTCTGTCGACGTCTTAATCTCCTTCTACGCGGATAGAGAGATATCACTTCTTATATTGATTAATCCTGATAATCCGAGTGGAAATTACATTCCATATAACGATCTCTTGAGACTTATCAACTGGGCGAAGGCTAAAGGCATAAAGCTTATTATCGATGAAAGCTTCTCAGATTTCGCATCTCTTGAAAATGGAGTTTCGACATCGGATATAACGCTTATAAAGGAGAGTGTACTTGCGATTTACGATAATCTCTTTGTGATAAAAAGTATATCGAAGTCATACGGCGTTCCCGGTATAAGACTGGGTGTTCTTGCTTCAAGTAATGTTTCTTTTATAGAGTTCATAAAGAAAGATGTATCTATTTGGAATATAAATTCTTTCGGAGAGTTCTTCCTCCAGATAAAGGAGAAGTACGATAAGGATTACGAAAATGCTTTGTCAAGAATTAGATTATCCCGCATAGAGTTTGTTGGAAAACTTAAGGCTATCCCTTATTTAACTGTGTTCCCTTCCGAAGCAAATTATGTGATGTGTGAATTAACCAAAGGGAGTTGTTCGGCGTTATGTGCAATGCTTCTCGAGAAGAATATTCTTATTAAGGATTTGACAAAGAAGGTAGGTAATGGAAAGGAATATGTCCGTATTGCAGTTAGAAATGACTGTGATAATAACAGCCTGATTGACGCGCTGAGAGATATACAGTTTTAAAAGGGTGGTATTGTCTGAGTTGTATGAGACGCACTCTTGTTTTGTACGCTCCTTGTGGATTTTGGTCTCAATAATATTTTAGGAATGAAAAATGTTGAAAAATGCAAAAATCTTCCCTAAGCCTCTATAATTAGGATGAAAGCTTGTTGATACATATCTTTATATGGGGCGGTTATGGAAATAAGACGTGATTTATATCTGGGAGAGCTCATTTCGAGAAAGGAAATGGGCTTGTTAAGGTTATCACCGGAAGCCGCACATCAGGAAAGTCCTATCTTTTGAATAAGATTTTCTATAACCACCTTATCGCAAGTGGCATTGATGAGAATCATATAATCCGTTTTGTCTTTGACAGCGGCGATGATTTGATGCTGATAGGAGAGAATCTTTTTGAACTTGAGAAAGAGAGGCGCAACGTAGATTCAGAGAAGTTTATGACTTTTGTCCGCTCAAAATTGGTAGACGACTGGATGTATTACCTTCTTCTTGACGAAGTGCAGAGAGTGGGACAGTTCGAGACTGTACTTAGGAGCTGTGCACAAATAACTGATACATTTATATTGTAAGGCGTGATTGCGTATGGTATAGTCTTATCAGAGGACTATGCCATGCTTAAAGAAGCCGAAGTTAC
>CAVFNE010000099.1:0-8572 GCA_963623755.1 Muribaculaceae bacterium
TTATAAACCATTATAAGGGATAATGTCACATATTTAATGATTTGTAAACTTCATCTTGTCACATATTTAACAATTTCCAAACCCGTATTTGTCACATATTCTACAATTTCAAAAGCTTGATTTGTCACATATTTGACAAATTTCAAAATTTTCCGGCTATTCTACGTCGATTTTGTCTTGTCACTTCATAAAGCGTTGAATGTATTGAAATCTGCATAGTGATAGATTAATTGGCTGTCCCATTATTTCCTTTTTGTCGTTTACTGGGGGTGTATTACAGTAAAAAGAGAGACCCTGAAAAGATCTCTCTTCTCCATTTGTCTTTTAGTGTCTTACTCTTCAGAGAAAGGGATTCTCTGCGAGTATGTTGTATGTAAGAGAGCATGAGCTATGTGGGAGTTAGGCTCACCGAGGAACTCTTTATAGAGACTCTGTATCTGCGGGTTGTTATGGGACTGTCTGATTTTCTGGCCCCTGTCGTCAGAATAGAGCGCCTGAGCCCTCTTTTCCTTATATGTGTCAACTATGTCATGGTCCTCGTTGGGAAGGAAGCACTCCCTCACATAAGGCTGACCGCCACCAGCAACACATCCTCCCGGGCATCCCATGATTTCAATGAAGGTATATCTACTCTTACCTTCTCTGATTTCATCAAGCAGAATCTTTGCACTCTTCATACCGCTTGCAACAGCAACATAGATATCTTCGCCGTTGATTGTTATCTTTGCTTCCTTAATTCCGTCGAAACCTCTGACAGTACCGAATGCAATCTTCTGATACTCCTCACCTGTCAATTTGTGGTAGGCTGTACGGAGGGCTGCCTCCATAACGCCACCTGTAACGCCGAAGATGACACCGGCACCTGTTGATGTACTTACTATATCTGTATCGAACGGTTCATCCGGAAGACGGTTGAAAAGAATTCCGCTGCGTCTGATAAGACGTCCCAGTTCCCTTGTTGTCAGAACAGCATCAACATCTTTAAGGCCTTCTGTTACAAGCTGTGGCCTCTCCTTCTCCGCTTTCTTTGCAGTACACGGCATTACGGAGACAACAAACATATCTTCCTTTTTAACGCCTATTTTCTGGGCATAATAGTGCTTGAGTATGGCACCGAACATCTCATGGGGAGACTTGCAGCTCGATACATTCTCGAGTAAATCCGGGTAGTAGTACTCTGCGTAGTTTATCCAACCCGGCGAACATGATGTAATGAGAGGAAGTTTTCCATTGCTCTTTATCCTCCCCAGGAGCTCTGTTGCCTCCTCCATAATCGTAAGGTCTGCAGCATAATCTGTATCGAATACCTTCTTAAAACCGAGTCTCCTGAGAGCTGCTACCATCTTACCTGTGACATTAGTGCCAATCGGGAGACCGAACTCCTCCCCCAGTGCCACCCTTACAGCCGGTGCCGTCTGTACAACAACGTACTTCCCCTCTCTTAAAGCCTCATCAACCTTATCAATTTCACTCTTCTCCATGAGTGCTCCTGTGGGGCATACAGAAATACACTGTCCGCACATAATACAAGGAGAAGTGTTGAATGTCCTGTTCTCGGCAGGCCCCACTATTGTCTTGAAACCTCTATTCTCGAAGCCCAGTATTCCGTTACCGTGACTGTTACGGCAGCGCTCTATACAGCGGCCACATAGAATGCACTTCGAGGTATCACGAACAATTGCAGGATTGAGTCGGTCAAGAGTTGTCTCTGTCTTCTCCCCCTGATACATTCCCTCCCTTGCGCCTGTAATCTGAGCGCAATACAAGAGCTCGCAGTGTCCGTTCTTATCACATTGCTGACAGTTGAGTGAATGGTTCGACAACAGCAATTCAACAGATGCTCGACGCGCAGTTGTTGCGCGTGGGGAGGAAATAAGAATCTCCATTCCCTCGCTTACCGGAAATACACAGGAAGCGACAAGGCCCCGCTGCCCGACGACCTCGACAAGGCACACCCTGCATGAACCGCGGTTACATTCTCCGTGATTATATGTACAGAGTGTCGGTATTTCAAAACCGCATCGACGAGCAGCATCATGAACAGTCAAGCCTTCCTCAACCTGGTAATTCTGTCCCTCTATTTTAATATTTACTAATCCCATAGTTCACCCCTCACTTCTTCTCGATGGCGCCGAAACGGCATGTTGCCATACATATACCGCACTTAAGACACTTATCCTGGTCAATTTCATAAGGTGACTTTATAACACCTTTGATTGCCTCAGCTGGGCAATGGCGGGCACAGGATGAGCATCCGCGGCACTTGTCCTTATCTATCACATACATCAAAAGGTCCTTACATACCCCTGCACGGCACTTCTTGTCGACAACATGTTCAACATATTCTTCTCTGAAGTTACGCAGTGTCGACAAAACAGGATTAGCAGCAGTCTGCCCAAGAGCACAGAGAGAGCCAATCTGGATAGTTGCGGCCAATTCCTCGAGCTGCTTGAGGTCATTCATTGTCCCCTTACCTTCTGTTATTCTCTCCAGATACTCGAGTAGTCTCTTTGTACCTATCCTGCAATGTGAACACTTACCGCAGGATTCATCGCATATGAATTCCATATAGAACTTGGCAACATCGACCATACAATTGTCCTCATCCATGACAATAGCACCGCCCGATCCCATCATAGAGCCTCTACTCTTGAGTGTCTCGAAGTCGATTTCGGTATCGAGATCCTTTTCAGTGAGACATCCTCCCGATGGTCCTCCGGTCTGGATAGCCTTAAACTTCCTTCCATTCGGAATTCCTCCGCCTATATCATAGATAAGTTCCCTCAGCGTTGTTCCCATCGGAACTTCCACAAGACCCACATTGTTTATCTTCCCGCCGAGTGCAAATACCTTCGTCCCCTTACTTGTCTCTGTACCGAGAGAAGAGAAGGCTTCAGCTCCGTTATGAAGGATATAAGGAACAACAGAGAGTGTCTCGACGTTGTTGACAATTGTCGGGCAATTCCAGAGTCCGCTTACTGCGGGGTATGGAGGCCTAGGGCGTGGGTTACCACGCTTACCCTCGATTGAATTGATGAGCGCTGTCTCTTCGCCACAGACGAATGCTCCCGCTCCGAGCCTGATGTGAGCTCTGAACGAAAATCCCGTCCCCATTATATTGTCCCCGAGAAGGCCCATCTCTTCAGCTTCTTTGATGCCGATTTTAAGACGGTGAACAGCAATCGGGTACTCGGCTCTGACATAGAAATACCCCTCACTGGCGCCTATTGCATAGCCGGCAATCATCATGCCTTCTATTACGGCAAGAGGGTTACCCTCCAGTATGGAGCGGTCCATGAATGCCCCCGGATCTCCTTCGTCACCGTTACAGATAACATACTTCTGCTCGGCACTCTGGTCATAGGCAAACTTCCATTTGCGCCCCGTCGGGAATCCCGCGCCGCCACGGCCACGGAGGCCGGAGGAAAGAATTGTGTTTATAACATCAATGCGCTCCATGGAGAGTGCTTTCCTCAGTCCCATGAATGCACCCGCGCCAAGTGCTTCGTTTATGTCTTCTGGGTTGATTACTCCACACTCCTCAAGTGCAATTCTATGCTGCTTCTTATAGAAGGTGATATCATCCTGCTTTTTAACCTTTTCTTTTGTAACTGGGTCTACATACAAAAGGCGCTCGACTATCTCACCCTTTACTAGGTCCTTCTCGACAATCTCTTCTACATCTTCGATTTTCACAGCATGATAGAGTGTATCTTCAGGGTATATCTTGACGAAAGGTCCCTGCGAGCAGAAGCCGAAACATCCCACTTGGTTTACACTTATGCTATCCTCAAGCCCCTTCTCTTTTATGAGCTCTTCGATTTTATTGAGTATCTGATGGGAGTTTGATGATATGCATCCAGTGCCACCACATATTACAACACTTCGCTTATTCCCCTTTCCATTAATCTTCGAGTCGAATTTATCTTTATTTTCCTTCTGGATTTTCTCCAGTTCTTCAAAGTTCTCAATTCTTTTCATATTCCGTCTCAGCCTCCAATTGCATCAAATCCTCGATAATCTTTTCAACCTGGTTAACATCAACCTTCGGATATACCTTGCCGTTGATAGATACCGCCGGTGCAATTCCGCATGCTCCGAGGCATCTGAGTGCGTCGATCGTAAAGAGGCAGTCGGGAGTCGTCTCGCCGGCCTTTATTCCAAGCTCTTCGGAAAACTTCTCAAGAACAAGTTGCGCGCCCTTTACATAGCATGCTGTTCCCAAGCAGCATCCGATAATGTACTTTCCTTTGGGTTTAAGAGAAAAGAATGAATAGAATGAGACTACTCCATATATTTCAGCAACACTTATTCCCGTGTTCTCGCTCACTCTTTCCTGTACCTCAAGCGGTATATATCCATATTCCTTCTGGATATCACTCAAAATCATCATCAGTGGCGTCTTCTCGTCCTTATAACGAAGGCATATAGCGTCGATTTCAGCCCTTGCGCTTTCCTGTAATTTCATTTTCCTCTCCTGCCATCAATTAAGATATTCAATTATCTATAATTGTGTAACGGATTGGGAAAGGATGCAAACTCTTTTTTTATAATTTTTATCTCTATAAATAGATACTCCCTTAAAGAATTAAGGGAGTGTGGCAATTAGGGCAGAACCTCAATTTAATTTTGCATCACTGTGCAGAGCATCTCATTTTGTCATGTTTTTTCGCTTTTCCCGATTTTTAGAATCTACCACCGCGTCCGCCGTGGCTCATTCCAGATGAGGATGTATGCATTGTGCTATGGTGTGGCGGGCGGTCGTTATTGTTATTCCGAGGACGCCTTACCCTCACGATATTGGAGTAGAGATATATATCCTTATTGCGTGTGAGGACAAAAGAGTGTGGGACTATATAGTCATCGGCAGAGTTCTGAGGACTGACATTCTTAAGCTTTTTCTTTCCTCTCAAAACAACCATTCCAGATATAAAAGAAGCAAGCGAGAGAGAGAAAAAGAGCGCTATTCCCCACTCGAAAGAATTCTTTGTGACAGTTGTTGTCTCCTCGTAGTCGCATGAGTATTCAACGTACTCTGCCCAACGGTAGAAGGCCGTATAATAATCGCCGTGCGAGAGATATGGAAAGAGTACACTATTGAGATTTCTGTCACTGAGGGCATAGTCGTCAAGGTAATAAACAGCCTCCCCGAGTGTCGATATATAGTAATCCCGTTCAGCCATGTTGATAGCAAAGCATACTCCATTAGACTGGTATTCCGCCTTCTCAATTACAGCGTCTGCAATATCCATTGTGGAGAATGATGAGGTAGATACAGTAACGATTACCGTATTTATTCCAGTCTTTTCACTCACGCTCTCAAGTTTGCTTTCGATTGATGTTTTCTCACTCTCTCCAAGAAGATTAGCATTATCGAAAAGGTACTCTTTTGAAAAGAGAGGAATAAGTGTGATAAGTAGAAGCAGAATAATAACGATTCTTTTCATCTTTTTCTCCTACATAGCTGAGGCAATATAAAATAATGCCATGAACACCGCACCGAGAGCGAAAGTCCCTATTAAGAAATTTCTTACACCTTTTTTCCTGTCGAATGGAAGGTCTCCGACAAACTTACCGTTCTGACCGTTGACGGCAAAGAGGTAATCCTTACCTTTCCACTTTGTATTTAAAAGCCATACGGGAAGAAGTGCATACTTACACTGCCCGTCTGTTACAAAAATGTTATCTGTCTTTTTCTCCAGTCCTGTGTAGCCTGTGACTGTATCCCGGATATGGCGCTCGATTGATGCCTTGGCCCTCTCGGTTGCACGACTTTTTGTCTCGGCACTTGTTAAATCGTATCTGTCGGCAAGAAAGCCCGAAAGATAGGCAGTCTGAAAATCTACAGCCTCTGTAAAGTCATAGGGAGAGATACTCTCGAAGAGAGTGTCGGAGAAACTCTTACTCCCGTCGACGGGAATATTTTCAAACTTCATTACTCCCCCTCTTTCAAGAAGAAAGTGACTTGTCTTTGTGTACATGAAGTTTCTGTCCATCCAGGTTGTTGTGGTTACAGCACGGTATGTAATTGTAGAATCGGCCTTTGACGAGAAGAGCCACACAGGAACATATACACCTTTTATATCATCAAGGTGATTTTCATCCTTGAATGCACGGCTCAGATATTTCTTACCTTTGAGTGCATTTTTAAAGCACTCCTCTGCCTGTGCTTTATCCTTTTTAAAGGGTATTACCAGATCGGGCTTGAGAATGCCACTGAGTTTATCTGTCAGGATTACATTATTGGAGCAATAGGGACAGACTGTGGAGGCAAGGGTTTCATTTGTGATTATCTCACCTCCACATGACGGACATACGTAGTGCATTAATCCCTCGTCATCCCATTCTTCAGAGGACGACGAATAGTCTGCGCTGTCTTTTTTGGAGCTCTCCTCTCTCAGAACAGTATCATACTCCTTGAGACTCTCGACGGAGAATGTAGAGTCACAGTAAGGACACTTCATCTCCTGAGAGGCAGAGTCGAAGGCAATTGTTCCACCACACGAGGGACACTTGTACTCCTCTGTCATTCTTTGTCTCCGGCGTCGAATTTGGTGCCGCACATGGGGCAGAACTTCGGAGCACTCCCCTGTGGTGAAACATAACCACAATTGGGGCACTTCAGAGCCTCAGGTTTCTTTTTTCCGCATTCAGTGCAGAAGAGACCGTTGTTTTCAGCCCCGCAGGAGCAGGTCCAACTCTTTTTCTCCTCCTGTCGCTTTTTTCCGCACTCAGAACAGAAGAGACCTTCGTTTGTTTTGCCACACGAGCAGACCCAAGAGTTCTTTTTCTTCTTTTCGCTCTCGCTACCTTTCTTTAAAAGTGAGTTGACGTCGATACCACCCACGTTAGATGCAGCATTCAAGCCGACAAAGCCTGCAAATGCACCGCCGGGATTATTTGCCGCGCCTTTCATAGCAGAGGCAGTTGCTTCAACCATAGTTCCGGCAGCCATCTGCGAGAAGCTCATCATATATGCTTTCTGTGCGTCTTGAATCATTTTTGTCACATCATCGGGAACTGTAAGGCTGCTTATGGCGACGGAGGAAATTGAAAGGCCCCTCTCGCTGCTCCACTTCTCGGAGAGCTCTCTATTGAGTGCTTCCTCGAGCTCTTTTGTATGGCTTACTATCTGATATGGTCTGAGGGACAGCTCACTGAGGGCCCCGAATGAAGGCTGGAGAGCTGAGATGAACTCGCTCTTGAGCTGTGAGTCAATTTCACTTCGTTTATAGCTCTCGCTCATATTACCGCATAGGTTTGTATAGAAAGCCATGGGGTTTGTGATTTTATATGAGTATACTCCCGAACACCGGAGAGAAGCGTCGAGGTCGAGATTCAAGGACGCATCGACAACCCTGAACGGAACGGGGTTTGCAGTGCCGAACTTATTGCCAACAATCTCCTTGGTGTTGAAGTAGTAGACTCTCTGGTCTTTTCCTTCGTCCCCGCCGTATGTAAAACGCCTTCCCATTGTGCGGAAAAGATCGAGTATGCCCTTTCCGAGAGAGCCGTAGAAAATACTGCTTTCGCTTGATTTATCGTAAATGAACTCGCCGCTCTCGGCACAGAGCTCGACAACTCTCCCCTGGTCGACAATCATCATACACTGTCCTTCATTGACGACAATCCCCGAGCCGTTTGATATTATATTGTCACTTCCCTTTGTGTTGGAAGAGCGACTCCCCGTGCGTTTCTTTCCCTTTGCTGCAAGTGTATCTGCGTCGAGGGAATCACAGTAAAAATATTCTTTCCATTGGTCGGCCATCGTGCCGCCGACCGAGCCGGTTAATGCTCTGATAAGTCCCATAAGGTCCTCCTCTTTTTGTAGAAACATCATAACATAAGAGGGGACTAAGAGAAATCCATTTTCTCCCACTTCCACAAAAGGTTTAAAAAAGGGAAAATCAGGCCATGAAAATGACTATTCTCGGCACCGGTAACGCCCAGGCAACAAAGGTTTATAATACGTGTCTTCTTCTTGAGGAAGGAACAGAAGCTCTCCTTGTCGACGCAGGGGGCGGCAACGGCATTCTCACGATATTGGAGAAAAAACATATAAGTCTCTCCTCAATCAAATATCTATTTATAACACATGCTCATATAGACCACCTTCTCGGGTGCTTCTGGATTATAAGACGCATTGGAGAAGAGATGAATAAAGGCAATTACGAGGGTACTTTCACTGTCTACGGAGACGGCGAGCAACTCGATTTTGTCATATTGTTCTTGAAAAAAACACTCACAAAGAAGATATGCACACTCTTTGGAGAGAAAATACTCTTTGTTCCGCTGAGAGACAGAGAGTCCTTTCCCCTCCTTGGAGGAAGCATTACTCCTTTCGATATTAAATCAAACAAACTGAAGCAATTTGGCTTTGTCTATGAAAAAGACGGCATTAAGTTAACAGACTGCGGGGACGAACCGCTTTGTGAGAGCAACTTTCCACTTGCCTTAGACTCCACATACCTCACGCATGAGGCTTTCTGCCTGTATGAAGATAGAGATACCTTCCATCCATATGAGAAGAATCACAGCACAGTCAAAGACGCATCCGAGATAGCTCAAATGC
>CAVFNE010000100.1:0-7184 GCA_963623755.1 Muribaculaceae bacterium
ACCCGAGAGACCAAGACGGGTCATGTGTACTGCGACATTGAGGGGCGCTCCCCCGAGTGTTGCCTTATCTGGAAAGACATCAAACAAAACCTCACCGAAATTAAGAAAATTCATATATCCTCCCTCTCTAGGTAAAAAAGCCCATACTCTACTACAGCTTTTTTCTGATTGACACTTATTGCTATCTCAGGCTTATCCACTTCAGGAGTAAATATCCACGAGGCAGAAGATTCACCATTATTTACAAATAGTTCAAGTACCGAGTTATCGAAAAAGAAATCTAGGGTTATATCCCCATCTTCTCTCAGCGGGATTAACGCGCTGTTCTTCCCTTCAGGGACTGCAAGAAGAAAAGCCCTTTCATAGTTTACATAAAAAGTAAAGCTTCCTGCCACTATGACAACCTCTCCCGAGAGACTCTGACCTCTCTCTGTAACAAGCGTAAGGCGGAAAGAATACGAGGAGGGAGTAATGATAAGTTCATTCTCTCCTGTAATCTCTCTTTTCTCACCCCCCTCTTTTTTAAAACGGCTGACAATTTCCTCTATCGGATATGAAAGCAGATTGCCTTCAATAACCTTTTCTTCCCGAGGCATCGACAAGCACCCACACCAGCCTTCACTTTCAGTTTCTCCGTGGCCCTGGAATGTACTCATCCAATGCCATTGATTGAGCCATGAGAGAGTAATACGCCGTCTATCGACGAAATAGCTCTGCCGGGCATAGTAATCGAGGCCGTAGTCGAGGCGTATCTTCTTCTTTGGAGTGAAAACAAGGCTCTCTTTATCAAAAGATCCGGTTACTCCAAGGCTTCTTATGCCGTACCTGTTGTTTTCGGGAGAAAACGTCAGCACCCATTTTCCGACGCTTATCTCATAAAAATCTGGGCACTCGAAAAGAGTACCGTCCTCTTTCTCTCCTTTATAAAGAACTTTTTCATAACTCCAATTGAGCATATCGGGAGAAGAATAGAGAAAAACAGCACCGACGGGGCCGATCTTGCACCCTAGCACCATATAGTAGACGCCGTCGAGAATAAAGACCTTGGGGTCTCTGAAATTCAGGTCTGCGCCTTCGGGGGGCTCTTTGATTACTGGATTAGCGCTGAATCTTTTAAAAGCATATCCGTCACGGGAGATGGCGACATTCTGAGTCTGTTTGAGAGTACCATTCTTAAAAACAGATCCTGTATAGACAAAATACCACTTATCATCTTTTTTGATTATTGAGCCGGAGAAACAACCGCCACAGGGATCTTTTTCGTATTCTTCCCGAGGAACAAGCGCTTCCTCTACTTCTTCAAAAGAAAGAAAATCAACTGTTCGCGAGTGTCCTATCATAGGCATTCCCCAGAGAGTATCATATTTGTTGTATTGATACAGGATGTGGAAATACCCGCTGTGAAAATACAATCCGTTGGGGTCATTTATCCATCCCTTCACGGGCGTAAAATGATATCGTGGACGCTTTGTTATCTGGGCCATCTTTCTTCTTTCCCGGGGAGTTTATCAAAAGGTTTATGGGGCTCAGTCTGGTACCAGTAGGCAACCGACGAGACATCATCACTTCGCTCGAAGAGACCTGAGTACGAAACTCCAATCTGCTGCACTGTCACTCTCAGTCTCTTCTTGAAGAAAACGGGATCCTTCACATGCCAGCGGTAAAAGGCGCGCATGGGAGGGCACTCCGAGTTGTGATAGGGGTTGTAGAGAGCCCTGTCATCCCGGCTGTAGAAGGGGTAGCCCATATACTCCGAGTTATAACATGTCTCGATTGTCTTTCCCTCCTCGTGACGCGCAAAGCTCCAGGAGCCACCGAAATAATCTTCAGTTCCCGTTCCGCATATTGTCGGATAAAGAGTGTCGTCATCGATATAGAACTTAACTTCCCCTTCTCCCCACCAATATCTGGAGAGAGTTGATAGATAGAGCGCTGTCCCGAGGTATGTACCCTCGCCTTCAACATTATCGAGGATAGTGTAATCCTTCTTCAGCACAGTCGGATTCTCCCGTCTCCACTGGGCATGGAAATAAAGTGTGTCGTCGTCGAGTTCATCGCCGAGAGTATAATCAATCTGGTAGAAGAATGCAGGAATTGCATTGTTGTGCTGATTCTCGATTGTAATTCTTGCTCTCCGCCTAAACGGCATTGCTATATAAGAATTGAGTCCTCTTGAAGGAATAACTGTTATAAGCGAAGAGTAAACTTCATACGTCTCACCGAAACCCAGGGCGAAGAAGTCCCCGAGCGGGCACTCGACAGATGGCGTCTCTTCGTCGTCCCAATACATTCTCAATACCAGATCCCTCAAAACGTATCTTTCGCTTTCTGATGTCTTATCGTCGAGAGTAATCCATATGTGGCGGATAATCCCACGCCCTAAGATATCACATAGTACTGCGGTCTCTCCGCTCTTTATATCTTTAAGGCATGGTGATCCTTTCCTCGAGGCCCCGAGAAGAGACTCTTCTTTTCCGCCCTCCCCTGGCCTCCCGTCCCTATTCTCGGCATTTATTGCTCTTGATACAATTCTATTTCTTGTAAAAAGTTCTCTCATAGCCTCATCCTTTCGTTGCACCGACTGTCATACCGGCGGTAACCTGCTTATTCAATAGAAAATAAACTATCATAGGCGGAAGAATAGATACCGCAATTGCAGCATAAGTCAGGCCCCAGTCGACGTTACCGAAGGCGCCGACATAGTCCTTGAGGCCCATCGCCACAGTCTTTGCACTGTTCTTGCTGATGAATGTATTAGCAAAGATGAAATCATTCCAGATAAGAATGCTGTACATCGAAGAGATGGTGACGAATGTATTCTTTGCAAGAGGCATCATTATTCTGAAGAATATCCCGTAGGGGGTACAGCCGTCGATTGTTGCCGCCTCTATCAAATCGTTGGGAACAAACTCGAAGAAGTTGACGAACATCATTATGGAAAGGGGAAGCGCAAACCCCACCTGAGGCAGTACAAGAGAGAATGTCGTGTTCAGGATTTTCATCTTACTGTAGAAGATGAAGAGCGGAATAAGCGTAATCTGGACGGGAATCATAATGCCGAAGGTCAAGAAGCCATATATCTTTCTGTTGATTCTATAGCTGAATTTGGAGAGAGCATAACCCACGGTTGATGAGAATGCGATGATGAGAGCAAGGGAAACCAGCGTCACCTTGATGCTGTTCCACATGTAGCCGAATATCTTGCCTTCCTGGAAAATCCTAGAGTAGTTCGAGAGCGAAGGCGCTTGAGGAAGAGCGAAAGGCCGGGAGGAGAGCTCAACATTATTTTTGATGCTCGCCATGAAGACCCAGAATACGGGATAAAGCTGAATTAGGAGAAAGAGCAGGATGACAAGAATGAATGCTGTTCTCTTTATTCTCTTTCTAACAATGTAACCTTTATTTGTCATATCCATCTCCTCATTCTGAGTTTCTTCTTGTAATCATCCTCAGAAGGAAGACGGCAAGAATGCTCTCGATAATTATGAATACAGCAATGGCGCTGCCGTAGCCGAACTTGTTTGCAGTAAATGCCTGCTTGTACATATACGTGGACATGAGTTCACTCGTGTTCCCCGGTCCTCCGTTAGTGAGAAGGAAGGGTATATCGAATCCCCTGAGAGCTCCTGTTATACACATCGTGAGTGAGAGGACGATAACGGGCTTTATCATGGGGAGTTTTATCTTGATAAGCGTCTGCCAGTCCGTTGCGCCGTCAAGCATTGCAGCTTCCCCAACCTGATTATCTATGCTTATAAGAGCTGCATAATATATAACCATATACATACCTGTGAATCTCCACCCTTCGGGAATCGAGACAGAGGCAAGAACTGTATTCACGTTTGTAAGCCAGCTTGTCTTGAGCCCATCCAGTCCTAACCACCCCAGAATTATGTTCAATAGCCCCTCAGGTTCGGTAGCATATACACTTCTGAACATCTGCCCCACCGCAACCGTTGTTATGATACAGGGTACATAATAGAGTGTCTTTACCAGTGACACATGCTTTTTCATGTATGTGAGTGTGATTGCAAACAAGAGTCCGATCCCGAGCTGCATTACGACAACTATCACAAGATATATGATGTTGTTGAAGAATGACTGATAGAAGGCACTGTCGGAGAACATCTTGATATAGTTCTCGAATCCTACATACTTCTGCTCTCCGATTCCGCTCCATTTAACAAAGCTGAGCCTGATTGAGTCGATGATAGGATAGAAAACTGCAAACAGGTAAAATATAAGTCCCGGAAGAAGAAATACCAGGTAGGCCTTTTTATTCTTGATAATCCCTTTCATGTAACCTCTACACTCCTATATACATGGTTATATATATCACCGGAAGCTCGGTGATATATCCTATAAACTATTTGTTATCCTGGATTGACTTATCAACAAGACTAATAAACTGCTCAGCACTCATGTCGCCTGAAGCGAGAAGTAGAAGGTTGTCTTCAAGCACTGTGCATGTTGCGCTGTCAAGATATGTGTCCCACGGCTTCATGAAGTTATAGCCGAAGGCGTTCATATCATCTGCAATTCTCTTGTAGAGGTCTGTAAATTCAACATCTGATGGAAGTTCGCCCTTGATAGGTGACATCTGCTGCTTTGAGGCATAGATGGAGGCATAGTTATCGATGACGTAGAGGATAAAGTCTTTTGTCTTTTCGTCGAATGTCTCTACGTTGAACGCAAGTCCTATACCTGAGTTTGCACAATACTCATTCTCTCCCGTTACTGCATTCTCCGTCATAGGAAGGAGGAAATAGTCGATTGTTCCCTCTTCATATTTTTCGAGCATTGCATTCTGCTCCCAGTCGCCGATGTAGTACATTGCAGTCTTGCCGTCGAGGAACATGCTCTGTGCTGTTGCATAGTCAGTTGCAGCAAAGCCGTCATTGAAATACTGTCCGATTTCCTGGATGAAGCTGATGGCCTCTCTACCCATTTCATCTCCCATTGATACTTCCCCGTCTCTGAGCGCGATGATGTAATCATTGCCACTAGAACGGAAAGGAAGCATAGCAAGGTACCTCAAAACAGGCCATCTGTCGACACCGTCGACGGAAATAGGGGTGACCCCGTTCTCCTTCAGAACAGAGCACACTTCAAGCCACTCTTTCATAGTCTTCGGGACAGAAAGTCCATATTGGGCAAAGATTTCCTTGTTATACCAGATCATCTCGATGTGGTACTCGAGAGGAAGTGTGTACATAGTGCCATCTGTAAATTCCTGATACCTCAATGCAACTTCCTGGTAGCCGTCGTATTTACCCTCGTCAAGGAGGAATTGCTTAACGTCGACTAAAAGATCGGCGTCTACAAGTTCTTTGCAGTACGGATCGGCGTCGATATCAATCATATCGGGCATGTTGCCGCCGGCGATAAGAGTCTTGAGCTTCTGCAGATATGAAGGCCTGTCGGCAGTAGTCTCTATCTCAATCTGCCACTTACCGCCCTGCTCCTCGCTGTAAGCCTGAGCAATTTCTCTCATTGTTCTGTCAATTTCGCCATCGACGGGACGGGATGTGAACCAGGTGACTGTTGTAACCTTGTCCTCTTTCTTTTCACTCGATCCCTGTGCAAAAACAGTTATCGAACACATTACCAAAACAAGCAGAAAGACAAAAATCTTTTTCATAATTTTTCCTCCTTTTGTATTACTGCACATTATATGAGAAACCGGCAATCTCCAGTTTTCCACCTATTACATATAACCCGTCAAGCCCTCCTGCTCTGTTGTAGATTCGACTTGAAAGGACTATCGAGTTGTTGATATAAACAACAAGTATTTCAGAGTTCCGTACGAGGGTGATATCAAAATCATTAATAGAGGGATCATAATAACGGGAAGTCTCAATAAGATATGGTATATCTCCCCGGATCTGCCATTGGTAAATGCCCTCCATTCCCTTATCGACCCTCGGCCATCTGTCGAGTGCAACAACCCCGTGTGAAAATCTCAACTGGTATCCGTTTTCAAGCTTATCGTCAGTCGAGATAAAGAAGCCGAATTCAGAAGCATCAGATATAAGATGAGCTCTCAGAGCGAAGGTATCCTCATCATTGGCGTAAAGAAGCGCACCCAGACCCGAGGACGATATTACCTTTTTGTCCCTTTCAATATTGACGGGTGTATCAAATTCAATTTTCTTCTCTTTGGAAAAAAGTCTATCAAGGCCTTGTGTAATCGAGAGCTTCAAATCACCCGTTTTCTCATCATGGGTAAGCCTGTGGCTTATCAATGTTCCGCCCCACTCCCAGCTACTGTTGTCCTTACCGTCCACTTTGGTTGCTATCCAGCCGAATGCCATCCTCTCGCTTACAGTCCCTGCTGTCTTTATCGCATAGTCGCTCCTAGAGTCCAAGCTGTCCTCATATGGAATAAGCCATGGCCCATTGAGTGACTTACTCTTTCTGTAGTGTGTAAGGAACCTGTCGGAAAATGTAGAGAACACGAGGTACCACCACGAGCCCATTTTAAAGACTTCCGGGCACTCCATTGTTATGTACATATTCGGCTCGTAGAAAGGCTTGTAGTAGCGCCAAGCGAGAAGGTCATCAGACTTACAGAGGGCAATACACCCACCACGGTGATATCCCGTACCTTTTACACGTGCACATAGAAGCATCCAGTAGTTGTCCTCCTCGTCGTTGTAGAAGACGTAAGGATCCCTCCAGTCATATACTTCGTAGATATCATCGTCGCCTGTGAAACGTGATGACTCGATAATCTCGAGCCTCTCCGGGCTCTCTCCCCTTGCCACCATCACCGACTGCAGAGGCTTTCCGTCAATACAGTATTTCTCATTCTCAGCATTGAAGGCTGTGAAAAATGCATAGTAATAACCGTCCTTACCCTTTATAACAGAACCCGTGTAGTTATTGAGATAAGCCTTCGTCTCATCTCCTAGGGGAAGTACTCTTCCCTTTTCTTCATATTCAACACCGTCTTCTGTCACAACAAGATTCCACGTGGTCTTCTCAGCGTAAACTCCCCTTTCCATACATCTCGGGTCATTGAGGTAGTAAACATAATACTTTCCGTCCTCGTAGTATGGAATTGCATCACCGACAAAAGCAGATACAGGCTTATAAGAAATATTCATCTCCAACTCCTAAGTGAGAAAACGTTAAATCCTGTTTTTACATCTGTCAACAATTATTTTTACTTTTTATTGCAT
>CAVFNE010000100.1:7285-8524 GCA_963623755.1 Muribaculaceae bacterium
ATATTCAGTTCTTTTATTATTTGTGCATTTGCACATTTTTACCTATAAATACACATCTTATCTTCTCTAATTTTTACATTTGCTCATTTTCTTCTTGTTACTTCAAGCCGGATAATCTATAGTTTTTTACATGAACTGCACAATCAACGATATTGCTGAAGCTTTAAACCTCTCCAGAAACACCGTCTCTAAAGTAATCAACGGCAAAAGCGGAGTCTCACCAAAGACCAAGACATTGATAATGAAGAAGGCCGGAGAAATGGGATTCGGACGCTATGGAGACATAGAGGAAGAGACGGAGAAAAAAGAAGGAACAATCCTTCTTCTTGCGCGCAACAATGCATATGCGGGATTCTGGATGGAAGTTATGGAGGGAATAAAGAAGGAGCTTGAAAGCACCTCCTACTCCGAGACTATAGGAATAGCATCAGCAGAGGAGATTGAGGGGGGGCTTCTTCCTCCGATTGTATACACCCCAGGGATAAAAGGAATAATCATTACCGAGATATGCTCCGTCGATATGTGCCGCAAACTTCTCACACTCGGCATTCCTACAGTCTCTGTCGATATGCCGGTAAATGGACGAGAGCTTATTCCTGAGCTTGATGTCGTAACGATGGAGAATAAGAGAAACGTAAAGCTTTTGATGGACTATTTGATTAAACGGGGCCTCAAAAGGTTTTCCTTTGTCGGCGACCTTGTGTCGAAGAATGTCGGAGACGGCTTTATGAAGCGCTATGATGCATTCAGGGAATCACTTACTCTTAATAATCTCGAGGAGTACGAGGAAGCTTCAATCCTCACAAAGCAGATAAATACAAATTCAATTGCAGTCAAGATAAAATCACTCAAGCAGCTTCCCCAATGTTTCATATGTGGAAACGACTCTACAGCCATACAGCTTATACAGGCTTTGAATTTCTGCGGAATTGCCGTGCCCAAGGATGTTCTTGTCGCAGGGTTTGACGACATAGAGGAAGCAAAGAATCTCCTTCCATCCCTCACAACAATAGCTACTCCCCGTAAGCTCCTGGGGAAAGAAGCCGCACGCCTACTACTCGACAAAATCAACAACCCATCCCGCGCATCCATAATGGTTGAAGTTGCAACAGAGCTCAAGATCCGTGAGTCAACAGAGAAAGCTGGGAGCCTCTAGCTCTCCAGTCGCCATTTCTTCTCTTCTGTGTTGAAAACACCATTAATAGGACATCAGACCACGATTAAGAGGAGACACTATCG
>CAVFNE010000101.1:0-8442 GCA_963623755.1 Muribaculaceae bacterium
TTCTTCATATTTGTCATGTGGCATTGTTCCTTTCTCTGAATGAGATGGGTGTCGGTTTAGTAGTGAGTATTGATGGCCTCTTATTGGGCCTTCTATCGTCTTTCAATGCGACAGCTGAATCTGTACTCTCTGTTTCCATCATCGGGATTATGAGACTTTCCTCTTCATCCTTCAAGAACCCTAGTGCATAGAGGGGATACGTTATGAATCCGTCGCCTTTGCCGACATTTGTATCTGCATATTTAACAGCCGTGTGCGTGCCGTACTTTTTGGGGTTGGCAAGAACATGTTTCATGCTTGTTGCCCTGGTGTTTGTCGATTTGCATTCAACAATTATTACCTCTTCACCTTTCTCATAGACAAAATCCAACTCGGGAGAGCCACTCGGGGCATGGTAGTAATACAATCTGCGACCTGAAAATATGAATGAAGAAGCCGTAATGTTTTCTATAATTGCACCTTTATAAGCGCCAAGCTCATCGGAGAGTACCTTCTTCGGAGCTTCAGGACCGAGGAGAGACATCAATAGGCCGGTGTCGAGAGTATATGCTTTGAATTCGTTTTCTATCTTTGCGCTTTCAAGTGGAAATGATAGTTCTCTTGTATTGTAAGCTCTTACAACAAGGCCTACATCCTCAAGGTATTCGATTCCTTCCGCCTTTTCTTTGGAATTAGCCTTTATGTTGACAATACTGTATTGGAACTTCTTGTATTCTTTTGAAAGTTGTGACGGAAGAGAAGAGAGCGCTGCCTCTGCTCTCAGCTTCAGGCTTTCGTTGACGCACTCGTTGCCGTTATTGTCCTTATATCTACCAAAGTCGCTTTGTAGCGAAGTGAGAATTCTTTTCTGTATCCGCCTTACTTCTTTTACATCGTGTGATGAGAAGAATTCGCTGACTGCCTCCGGCATTCCTCCGACAATAAGGTATTGCTTGAAGTAGTATCTCATCCTCTCGTGTATAGCCGTGTTAACAGGTTTTAGTGTCTCCAGTGATGTTTCGATAGAACCAAAGACCTCTTCAGAGAGTCCTATGTTGATAAGAAATTCCCTGAATGAAAGAGGAAACATTTCTATGTGTTCCTCGTAGCCCACAGGTATTCCTCTTTTATAAGGGGCTCTGAATCCTTTGACAGATAGAAAACTGCCGGTTGCTATTACGTCAAATCTCTTGTCTATATCCCAATATTTGAGAGAGCTGCGAGCATCGGGACAGTCCTGTATCTCATCAAGGATAATGAGAGTCTTTCCAGGAATGATTTTCGAGTGCGGACAGTATGTAGTGATTGCCGTAAGCATTTCGTCGACATCAAAGTTGCCGTTGAATGCGCTGTGAACACTTTTGTTGGCCCTTAAGTCAACATATATTGTGCTCTCATATGCTTCTCTTCCGAACTCTTTTGCTGTAAATGTTTTGCCTACCTGCCTTAAACCGCTGATAATAAGCGGATGGTGTTTTCTTTTTTTCCATTTTCTTAAATCATCAAGAATTTCTCTTATAAGCATAAATATAACTCACTAAAGAAAATATAAATCATTGAGCGATATTTTTCAAAGGTAATTTTGTCTATTTTATATTAAATTAAATGGGAAATATACTTCATTTGTATTTTTTTTTAAGAGGATTAAGTCGGCCTATTGTTCTTTTTCTACTGGTTTTAGCCATATTCTGTATTAAAGTGGTCTCGGCAAATCTGAGATAAAGGTAAAGTAAATTTATCGCAGTTCTATGCTTTAAAAAAGCCAAATTATCGCAGTATTAGTTTACAGATTCTGCAAAATATCGTATTCCCGGTTTATGGATATAAGGATGATTGAGACAGCTCTTCTTGAACAGAAAGAAGAATTCAAAAACTCTCTTGAAATTAATTACTGTTCTCGAAGCGAGGAAGAACTTGTAGAGCTTGATAGCAATATGGCCTAGGTCATTATCGGAATCCGGAGATCAGGAAAATCCTCTCTCTGCTTCAATATAATAAAAAAATCGGGTATTAAGTTTGCGTATGTAAATTTTGATGATGAACATCTCTCAGTAATAAAGGTAGAGGAGCTCAATCAGGTCCTTGAAAATTTATATAAAATTTATGGGGATTTTAATCATCTTTTCATCGATGAGATTCAGAATAGAGATGAATGGTACCTTTTTGTAAACAGACTTCTCAGAACCGGCATGCACATCCTTATAACAGGCTCAAATGCAAGACTTCTCAGTGGGGAGCTTGCAACCCACCTTACCGGACGACATATGAAGACGGAGCTTTTTCCCTTTTCTTTCAAAGAATATTGTGTTTATAAGGGTGTTAGTACACAACATGGAACAACAAAAGAGAAAGGGCTTCTTCGTTCTGCGTTTGACTTATATCTTTTGGACGGGGGATTGCCGGAACTGATTAACAAAAAAAGAAAACAGACATACATAAATACACTTGTTGACAGTATTGTAAAGAAGGATGTTGAGAAAAGGTATTCGATCCGCTACAAGGCTGTATTTGAGAATATTACGCAGCATCTACTGAACAATGCTCCGGCAAAGATAAATTATGTAGAGCTTAAAGAAGAGTTCGGCCTCAAGTCGGATCACACAGCGGAAAATTACGTCAGCTATGCCAAAAACGCCTACCTTATCTGCGGCCTACATAAATTCTCATTCAAAAGTCGAATCAGGGTACACGACGAGAAAGCTTATGCTGTTGATGTCGCATTTATGAATAACCGGGAAAATGCGATGAGTGGAGATAACTGGGGTTGGAGACTCGAGACTATTGTTTTCATAGAGCTTCTCAGACGTTACAGGCCTCAGGAATGTGACATATACTACTTTGAAGCAGGCACAAGCGAAGCAGATTTTGTCATATGCCGAGGCAGAAATGTTATACAGATTATCCAGGTCTTATATGACATATCAAATGAAAATGTTACTGAAAAGAGAAAAGAAGGGACTTCTTGCAGCTTCAAAAGCTACCGGATGTAATAATCTCTTTTTAATAACCGACCATGACAATACTCAAATAATCGAAGACGGAAGAACAATAACTGTGATTCCTGCCTATATATGGCTTATAGATAAGTAAAGATAGGCTGATTATTCATCCTTGAAAATTTACACTCTGTTTTTACTTTTGTAGAGATTTGAAAATCTGCACTACTGTACTATAATGCACTCATGGGCAAAAAGATCTTCAGAATAGGGGAGATAGCCTCTCTGTCGGGCTTAACACAGCGTACAATACGCTATTACATGGAACTCGGGCTCCTTCCGGAGAGAAGAAGCGAGGGCGGACAGCGCTCGTTTACAAACGAAGATTTAGTTTATCTCAAGAGAATCAAGGAACTTAAGGCACTTGGTTTCACACTTGAAGAGATAGAGGCGATTATAAGGCTGAAGGCGGAGGATGAAACGGGCTCGAAGAGACGCAATGAACTTCTCAGGCAGTACCGCAGTAAGCTCAGCGAGGATATTACCCGCATCAATGCACTCAAGGCTCACGTTGATGAGCTCGAGTGGCATATAAAACAGCTTGAAGAAACTGCAGGTGGCGGCTTCAAAGACTGCCCCGGAAAGAGCTGCATAACCTGCTCCTTCAGGGATAAGTGCATATTTTTCACCACATAAAAAAGACGGCCTTCCGACCGCCTTGCTTATCTGAGCTTTTTAAGCTGCTTACGAGCTGTCTTGACTTTACTATCGAGTTCATCGAGAGCTTCGTCGAGCACCTGAGTAATGTAGTCGCCGGCTGCAATTGCCACTCTTACTGCATTAGCTGCTGCGATGATTGCATTCTCAACATCTTCTCCCATACCCAGTACCTTCAGGTCTCCGTTTCCTTCTTCGTCCATAAGGATTAAATCAGGAATGCCGTTGCCGTCTGTGTCGGAGATGTAGAGATTGAACTCTCCGTCTCCTGTGAGATCTACAGCAAGTGTGTCGATATCACCATTGCCTGTTGTGTCCATGATTGCGACATCGGGCTCTTTGTCGCCGTCGATATCAATCAGGATTTCGTTTCTTCCACCACGGACAAGAGTCTTATGCCAGTCTCTGTCCAGCTTCATCTTCATCTTTAACTTTCTTAATGTTCCCATATTTTACCTCTTTATCGGATAACTCCTATTGAATAAGTTTACTTTGTTTCTGAATCTAAATACATGAACAAAATTTCAGCATTTTGTGCAAGTTTAAGTAAATAGGCCGGTTTTCCGGCCCATATTGTTATTTCTCTTCCTTCTTGACTGGAATAATCAGGTTAAGGATGATCCCGATAAGAGTTGCAAGCGCGACAGAGCCCAGCGAGAACTCCAACTTCCCGCCGATATTGAATTTCAAGAGACCACCGCCGATTCCAATTACAAGTATTATCGACGATATGGTAAGGTTTCTCTTGTCCTGGTAGTCAACTCTTGACTCGACGAGAGTCCTGAGACCCGAGGAGGCAATGACACCGAAGAGCAGCATTGATATCCCCCCGAGTACCGGATTCGGGATTGTCTGTATAAGTGCACCAAACTTCGGAAAGAGGGAGAGAAGAACAGCAATAACTGCAGCCCCTCCTGTGACCCATACACTGTATACACCGGTTATAGCGAGTACTCCGACATTCTCGCCGTAAGTTGTGTTGGGTGGTCCTCCCCAGAGAGAAGCCCAGCTTGTTGCAATACCGTCACCCAGAAGTGTTCTCTTGAGGCCTGGGTTTTCATAGAAATCCTGTCCTACTACACGTGAAATGCAGAGCGTGTCTCCCAAGTGCTCGCATATTGTTGCAAACGAGACGATTATGAATGTAAGAACTGCAACAAGGTTGAATCTGGGGAGCTGAAATGTCGGGAAGCCGAACCACGCTGCCTCTCTTACGATTGAGAAATCAATGATTGCATATTGGGGGAAGAAGAGGCCCATTACAAGAGTAAAGATATATCCGGCACCAAGACCGAAGAGGATCGGGATTACAGATAAAAATCCTTTGAAGAATACATTTGCAATTACTGTAACAGCAAGGGTTACGAGGGCAATTGAAAGGTAGACAAGACTGTAAGTCGAGCTGTCTGATGTATTTGTGTACATAGCCATATTCATCGCCGTCGGAGCAAGATTAAGGCCTATTACTATGATTACAGAACCTATGACGACAGGTGGAAGAGCCCTGTGAATCCATCCCGAACCGGCTTTCGAGATTATGAACGCGACGAGGGCATACATCAAGCCTGAGGCAAATGCTCCTCCCATTGCATAAGGCCAGCCGTATTGACTAGATATCGTAATGAGGGGGGTGATGAATGCGAACGAACTTCCGATGAATGCGGGAACCATTGCCTTTGTAAGAAGAATGTAGATTAGCGTTCCAGTTCCCGCCGTGAAAAGGGCTGTTGTGGGATCCAGTCCTACCAGAATCGGAACGAGAATCGTTGCGCCGAACATGGCAAAGACATGTTGAATTGATAGAGGAAGCCACTCTTTAAGTGGTGGCCTATCAGACGGCCCGTAGTGGGGTGTGTTTTTTTCCATTGTTATCTCCTTTTAGAATAATAAGCTGAAAGGTGATTCTTATAAAAGCTCCCGCCTCTGGGGTTAGACTAATTCTGGGCTTTGTATGCCTCGAGTGCGCTCCTGACTGTATCTGCCATCTCAGATACGGCACTATCTATATCTTTTCCGTTTACAACATCACTGACATTCCTCTGGAATGAATAGTAGATAGTGTAAGCTGACGGCAGCCATACGTTGACCATATCAGCCGACGATGAGAGGACGTAGTCGGGTGCCACTATGTAGAGTGGGTTGTCGCTAAGGAACTCGAGATAATCTTCATTCGAATATGTCTCTATATTTACCGGGATATATCCTGTCTCTTCGCTCCATTTTGCCTGGACCGAGGGAGAAATCAGGTACTCAAGTACGAGTTTTACTGCCCTGGATGATGTAAAGCTGAAGAGTGCTCCTCCCGATACGATAGCCCCTCCCGTTGCCTCTTCATTCACCTTCGGCACCGGAGCTATTCCAACCTCAAACGAAGATCCGACTGCATTGAGTATATATGTAAGGTTAGAGGATGAAGCGAGCATGCTGAGAGTGCGGCCTGCAATGAAGTCATCGGAAACGGAAGTTGTGACTGTGCTCATTGTTCCTGTATCTGCAAGTGCCTTCCACTTCTCGAGAAATGCCTTGTAGGTTCCTTCCGTCTCAAAGAGAAGCTCATCCGGTGTTCCTTCGTGGCCGTTTCTCTTATCGACCATATATGTACCGCCGTTCTGGGCCGATATGAAGTAGCTCAGTTCATAGGTAGCAGGAACGCCTTCAAAGAAGTATGGGGAATTACCCTCCTTGCACAAAATCCCTGCATCAGCAATCATGTCGTCAATGGTTTCGGGCTCTTTTACTCCTTCTAAGTCGAATGCAGTCTTATTATAGAAATAGAGGAGGGCCGAAGCATTGAAAGCAAGGGCTATCGTCCCACGCTCGGATGTGAAGTTATTCTTTGCAGATGGAAGTATCTGAGATGTGTCAACTCCAAGTTCCTCCAGTGTGACAATGCTTTCCAGATTGTTCATATCGAGAGCGGCAGTTGCGTCCATCATTGCAATATCGGGCAGTGTAGATGTGAGCTCGGCAGCATTAACCTTTGTCAGTACATCGTTGGCTTTCCCCTGATAAACAGCATCGACTACGATGCCGTTCTGCTCTCCGATTGTAGAGTTGAATTCTTCGATAATTTCCTCAAAGGTAGAGAGTGCATTGCCCTGACTTGAGTGCCAGATTGTGACATGTGTCATATTATCTTCCGCCGAGCCCATGGCAAAGATAGATGAGAGTGTTAAAACCAATGTTATAAGCGTGAGTATTTTCTTCATGTTGACTCCTATTTTTTTATTAGCGTCTCTTCAATCCTGTTCTTGGTGAGAGCAAGAATGATGATAAAAGGCAGTGTTATTATCGCAGTTGTTGCAGCGAGCGCCCCCTTTTCCCCGCTTTCTGCAAAACCCAGCATCTCGAGTGCAATCTGGATTGTCCTCATCTTTGTTTTGTTTGTTACAAGTAGCGGCCAGAGGTAGCTGTTGAATGATGTGATAAGGGTTTGTATGAAAACAGTCAGAACTACAGACTCGGAAATCGGAATGAGAATAGAGACTATGTATCTAATATCTCCCGAGCCGTCAATCAATGCGGCTTCGTAGCTCTCTCTTCCGAGTGCCTTGAAGTACCCCATTAAGAGAAGCATCTGTGACGCGCTGAAAATGGATGTGATGATAATTCCGAGATGAGTGTCTAGTAGCCCCATAGAGGCCACTGTCCTGTAGTTCTGGTAGAGTATGGCATCCGACGGAATAAAAAGTGTCAGAACAAGGAGGGAGAAAACAAAACTCTTTCCTTTGAAAATCAGGTGTGTGAAGGCAAATGCTGCAAGTATTGTTGTTATAACCCTGATTAATGCCGTAAGAATGCTGGTCGTTATCGAGTTAACCATATAGAGGGCAATATGACGAGAGGTCAATGCCTTCTGGTAGTTCGACCACACTGGCGACGACGGCAATAGACGCGCAGAGTTGAAATCTTCCCGACTGAAGAGCGAGGAGGAGAAGATATAGAATATCGGAAAGAGTACAGCTGCCGATAGCACTACAAGAAGAACAAGCCTCACGAGTTTTCTTACTTTGTCCTTAGTTCTCATTCTTGAGCCTCCTGTGGTAGAAGACCATGAAGATGATGACAGCGTAGATTATGAGGGACGAGAGCGTATTCTGAACTGCCCTGTTACCGCTCCTGAATGCCTCAGTGTAGTAGTAGAACATAACAGTCTCTGTACTTCTGTACGGCCCGCCCTGGGTGAGGATAATCACCGGAGAAGATATTAAAAGTGCATCTTTGAGAGCGAGGAAGATTGTAACAAGGACAGTATGTTTCACCTGTGGCAGTTCTATCGAAAAAAAGAGCCTCTCCCCGCCAGCTCCGTCTATACGTGCCGCCTCTATTATGCTCCTATCTATAGATCTGAATGAGCAGAGAAGAAGTATGTAGTCAAGTCCGAAGTCCAGTGAGATACCGAGAAGGACCAAAACAAACATAGCCCCCGTCGGCGTTGTAATCCCGCTGAAGGACGTACAGAGTATGGAGTTGATGACGCTGTTTGTTCCTCTGAAGATTTCCTTGAATGTAACACTGTAGGCTGCAAGCGATACGGCAAGCGGCATAAAGAATATGAACTCTGGAATAAATGATAATTTACTTTTTCTTCTTGTCAGTGATGCCGCAAGGAGGGTGAAGAATGTGTTGAGCGGCACAAATAAGACTACAAAGACAAGAGTATTCTTAAGTGCATTCAAAAAGGATTTATCAGAAAAAAGAATCTTATAGTTATTAAAAAAAGCAAAGCCGTTGATTTTTCCCTGATTGCTGATGGTGAGGAAAGATTCAATTAGAGCCGACAGCGACGGAATTATGTAGAAAACAAGAC
>CAVFNE010000102.1:0-8324 GCA_963623755.1 Muribaculaceae bacterium
CTATGTTTCTGCCGGAGTGAGAGGGTGCTCTCTCAAAGTTAAACCCGAGGACCTGGCAAAAGCACTGGGCGCAGACTTCTACGACTTTGTATGAGTTTTCTTACCCTCAAAGAGGAGAAATGCAGAGAATATACTTAGGCCGACGAGTGACGGAAGCGCCATGAGAGAGAAAGCTCTGTTAATGCCTATTCTGTCGGCAATGAGACCAAAGCCATAGTTACCCACTATCCCTCCGATGCCGCTTGTAAGGGCGGAGTACAGCGTTGTCCCATAGTAGATGACAGACTGAGGAAGGTAGAAATGCATATAGTACATGATTGCCCCTATATAGAGACCGAAAGCAAAAGGCTCGGTCAGGAATGCACATACAACACCGATTGCAGTCGAAGCGAAGGCTAAGATTAAGGCCCGCATAAAAAGGCCGAAAATAGAGACCCAAATAAGCCATTCGGCTTTCGCTCCCGCTTTAAGTTTATCCATCGCATTTAGTGGCAGGATCTGCAATAGGCCCATCAAAAGCAGCGCAAGACCTGTATACATTTCCGAAGCGTTTAAAACTTCCATTTTTCGCGTCAGGTAATTCTGAGCGGGAACAGACGACATCTCGACAAGGGTGTAGGAGACAAGAAGTACTACGTAATACCTATTTCTCAGAAGTGTCTTCAACGCACCTTTACGTCTCTCTTTTTCCACCTTTCTCTCTTTCTTCTCCTCTTTCGATAGAGCCACACAAACGGCAGAAAGAATGGAGAAAAGAATAAAGAGTGGAATGATTATAAGAGCACCAGCCTTGTCGATAGCCCATCCGAAGACAGGCGCACTCAAGGCATAGAATACCGAGCCGAAGGAACGGGTGAAGCCGTAGGAGAAATCGGGAGAAGATTTCCCGGCAGAAAAACTCCATATGTCGATTATGTAGATAAGCGACCTGAAGAGTGCAAATATGATGAAGATAAGAATATATGTCACCACTCTATTGTGGCACAGAGGAATGAGAAGAAGAGATAATAGAGACGAGAGAAGAAGCGACACTACAATCAAAAAGGATACTCTCTCCGCCCTGTCCGCCACCTTTCCTATAAGAGGCTGGGCCGTAAGGGTGGAAAAAGCAGAGACTGAGAGAGCAACGCCTGATTCATAGTCGCTGTAGCCGAAATAAGAGAGAAGCCGCACCAGGAAAGAGACGAATGCGAGGGATGCCATCCAATAGAAGCCCTGAACAAGTCCTATCTTGATGTTTATTCGGGAGAGTTTCATTTCTTCAAAAAACTTCTGAGGTAGTTACAGGATAATCTGTAGTTATGGAAAATCTTATCTTTGTCGAGAGTGTAGAACTCACCCTTTTCATAGAGTATTCTCCCGTCGACCATCGTCATCACAACATCCGACGCCTGTGCCGAATAAACTATGAGGGCAGGAGTGTCATAATCGGGAATAAGATGGGGTTTATCGAGGTCGATGGCAATTATATCGGCCTTTTTACCGACAGCAATGGCTCCTGTGTCGAATCTACCCTGTAGCGAAGCTCCGTTAAGTGTTGCCATTCTTATTACCTCTTGAGGCTTCATCACTGTCGGGTCGTTCAGCCACCCGTTGTGGATAATTGAGGCAAGGTGCATCTCCTCGAACATATTGAGGTTGTTGTTGCTTGCTGACCCGTCTGTTCCAAGAGCCACGTTAAGCCCTTTTTCGAGCATCCTGACAATAGGCGCAAAGCCGCTTCCGAGCTTGAGATTACTCGATGGATTATGGACAGGACTTACACCTTTTTCCTTCATTAACGCTATGTCTTCGTCTGTTACCCATACCGAGTGGGCTGCATAACACGGAATATTGAAAAAGCCTAAATCATTGAACCATCCGGCCGGTGTCTTGTCCTTTTTCTTAACGCACTCATCGTGCTCCCTCTTTGTCTCAGAGAGGTGTATGTGTAATCTTCCTCCGAGCTTTTGTATTTCCTCTGCCCACCGTGCGGCAATACGGTCATTTATCGTGTACTCAGCGTGCACCGACCAGTCGACATGCAAGCGGTCATTATATGCCCCGTTAAAGTCCTTATAGAAGGCAAGGGCTTCATTTCTGTTTGGGAATGAAAAGTAATCCATCTCATCATCTCCCCCCATAACAACACGTGTCAAATCTGCCTTAATACCGCTTTTTTCAATAACAGAAGCGGTAATCATGGGGCGCATGTACATATCACAAAAGGAGGTGGTGCCTGACGAAAGCATTTCGAGTACTGCCATCTCCATTCCCGAGATAAACTCCTCGTCCCGCATTCTGTCTTCAATCGGCCAGATTTCAGCCAGCCACTCCTGAAGTGGCAAATCACTCCCGATACCCCGAAGTAGATTCATAGCTGTATGGCCGTGTGCGTTCACCAGACCCGGCATAAAAAGCTTATTGTACATATCTTTCACTACGGTATATTCTTTTTGGGGTTTCTCTACTCCTATATAGTCAATATACTCTCCTTCAACTCCGAGATACGCATTATCTAATACTTTGTAGTTCCCGCCATCAAAAGCCAATATCTTTGCATTCTTGAATAAAGTAGACATCATTAACTCCTTTATCTCTCTATAGGTTTCTTATTATATCTTCAAGGTAATCACAAAAAGGTGCACTTACCTTTTCCACTACGCTGTCAACTTCCGTTCCATCAGGGTTATCCTCCAGTCCCGTTGCCATATTCGTTACAAGCGCTAAGCCCAGGAGTTTCATCCCCGAGTGCGCAGCAGTCAAGGCCTCCGTTACTGTGCTCATCCCGACGATATCGGCGCCGAGAATTCCTGCCGCTTTTATCTCTGCTGCTGTTTCAAACTGGGGACCGGGGAAGAACATGTATACACCTTCATGAAGAGACAATCTCGTTTTCAATGCACACTCCTTCGCTTTATCTCTCAGCTCTTTTGTGTATAGGTCACCTACCCCGAAGAACCTAGGCCCGAGCTCAGGGACATTCGGACCTCTCATAGGAGAGCCCCCATAGAGCTTTATGTGATCCTTGATAATGACAATATCACCGGGTTTATAAGAGCTGTTTACTGCCCCGCTTGCATTTGTGATTATGAGAGTTTTGATCCCAAGAACATGAAGTACATGTACAGGAATATTCAACTCTTCCATTGTATATCCTTCGTAGAAGTGGAAGCGCCCGTTAAGGCATAGTACATACTTCTCCCCTACATACCCTACAACCATATTCCCCTTGTGGGAAGGATTTGTTGTTAAAGGAAAGGAGGGAATTGAGGAGTATGGAATAACAACAGGATTTTTAATTCTATCGACAAAATTTGAGCTTCCCGTACCGAGAATAATTGCCTGGGAAGGAACTCTCTCAAGCCGAGAGGCGATGTAATCTGCCGCTTCTTTATATATATTGTATGTATATCCTTTTTCCATAATCCTCATTCTAGAAACCGAAGAGACGAAATTCAACGGAAAATAAGACAAACTGAAGCGAAATTTTTCACGTCTTGAAGAATAGAGCCGGAATCGAGAGAATATGAAAAGCGGGGTCAGATATGGAAAGACAGGACAAAGATTTAGCATTTATGCTGAGATATGAGAATATTGCCTGGTATGAGAACGGCAGTGTGAGAATACTCGATAGACGTGTATATCCACAGAAGCAGAAGTTTGTTGTCTGTAATAGGTACGAAGAAGTCAGGGACGCAATAAGGAATATGGTAACCCAGTCTGCCGGGCCCTATACGGCTGCCCCGATGGGGATGGCACTAGCAGCCTTTGAATGCAGAGATAAAACCGGAAAAGAACAATTAGAGTACCTAAGAAAAGCCGCAGAAGTAATTGCAGATGCCCGTCCTACAACAAAGAAAAGGATGATTCAGGTCACACAAGGATGTCTTGCGGTTGCAGAGAAAGCAATTGAGGAAGGGAAAAGAGTCGATATCGCAATAAGGGACCATGTAATTGAGGCAAATAACCGAAGGTACTCTAAAATAGCAGTTATGGCCGGATACCTGGTCGACAAGTTCCCACATAACGGAACTGTAATGACACAATGCTTTGCTGAGACAATTGTGGGTATGATGCTGAAGGAATGCAAAAAAAAAGGAAAAACCATACGCCTGTTCTGCCCGGAGACAAGGCCCTACTTCCAGGGCGCAAGATTAACGGCAACAGTGTGCGCCGAGATGGGATTCGACACTACAGTCATTACAGATAACATGCCCTCCTTTGTGATGAAGAATGAAGGCGTTGATGTCTTTACCTGCGCTGCCGACGCAATCACCTTAGACGGTTATGTCTTCAACAAAGTCGGAACGAGTCAGATAGCAATATGCTCAAAATATTACGGCGTACCCGTCTTCGTTACAGGAGCCCCCGACATAGGGCACCCCACACACGACACTGTAACAATAGAAATGCGAAACCCCGATGAAGCCTTATATGCAATGGGTGTGAGGACAGCAGCAGTCGGCTTAGATATCAAGGGCTACTACCCCGCATTCGATATGACACCCCCAGAACTCATTACCGGTATTGTTACAGATAAGGGAATCTTCGAACCGGAGAGAGTGAGCGACTACTTCAAAATGGGAGGAAGCGGAGAATACTCTTGATTGCTTATATATTTCTCAGGCTTGAATATCTGGCCCATTCACCTTACACAAAATACGGTTAAGCATGATGGCAATTTCACAGCGTTTGATTTTCATACCACTCGAGAGCCATTACTCCAGAACGTCGACAATAGAGGAAACAACAATGAATGCTCGGCCCTGGGTAGCACCATGTTAAACGCTTCTCTTATTCCATATATCCGGAAGCAGGGGGAAAAGACTTTACAAAAATCACAAACACAGAACTCAACCGTAGGTTCTATTGAAGAACGTTTTTAGAGAGTTTTCAACACGCCGTCTGAAGAGGAATGGCTGGGAGATAGAAAACTGGAGTTTCCACTTTTCTTTATCTGATAAACAGCACCCCGAGTCAGGTTATTTTATAACATTAGCCCCACTAATGATGATTCAACCTTGAAAAACTTCCCATTTATGGAGATGTATGCAACAGATGCTTTATTGCTGGAAGCAACAGTCTTGGCTTTAAATTCCACATCACCAACAGTGTAGTCATATACGTATCTGCCGGAAATACCATCTTCCTTAGTTGTAGTATATTCACATGCAAATGTTCCTGTCCCGACGAGCTTGTCTCCATCAAGTAAATTTCTCTCTTCAACTCCACTGGCCCAATATTTATACGACTGACTTGAAAGCTTTTCTTTATCAATATTTGCAAGTAAAGAGGAAAACGCCTCTTCTGCCGTCATCTCTTCTGAATTCTTTAATGCGCTTCCTGATACTTTCTCGTATGAATAAATGCCTGAAGAAGAAGTTACAATTATGACAAGATTATCGACTTTGTAGACATCGCTTCCTTTCGTCATTTCTCCATTTACAGTAAATGTTCTACTGTAGTCACCGTTCTCTTTGTCTTCGGTATCCTCTTCTATGGATATCTTTCCCTCATCACCGTAGTCGATTTCGGTTTTAATTTCTGATTTTCCTGAGATAGTCTCTGTATGTAAAGCCAAAACATACAGAACTGTTTTAACTTCTTCATCAGTCATTGTTGCTAATTCATCGTCAGAGGGAGGAACTACCTCACCCTTAAGCAGGGTAGCTTCATCAGAGGCTGAAGAACTATCAGGACTACATGAAGTAAACGAAATCAATGCAATACAAATCAAAAATAACAGCATTAGCTTTTTCATCTTAAATTCCTCTTCACATCATTTGACTACAACAGCCCGAAGAAATGACCATGCTTCGTCTTTATCCTCTTAGCAGCACGTGCAAACTTCTCCATCTTCATTTTCAGTTCTTCAGATATCGGCTCCCCTTTCTGCTCGCACTCAAGGTATTCTTCAGTTGTAGTGCAGGAAAGTGCATAGAGGCGGTAAATATTACGTGCCCTCAGCGCAAGTGACTCCATTATAGACATAACTTTTGCAGGCTTTGAATTAAAATACTCGGAGAGATTGTCGTAGTTGATAACTTCAACTGTGCAATCCTCAAGTGCAACGGAAGTGCCGTAGCGAGGCATTGATTCCAGAAATCCCAGTTCTCCGAAGAATGTCGGAGCTTCATTTATGCTCAACTCAACCTGATGGTCCGTGCCGTAGTCAGCATAGATTGCAACCCTGCCGTAGATAAGGTCGTACATCCAGAGCTCGAACTCGCCTTCCCGACTTATGATATCACCCTTCTTGAATTTCTTTATTTCGCCCATAATTTCTCCCTCCAGAGCGTAATAGTACAGGGTAAAAGGTATCGAATACAACAGTGAGAGGGAAGAAGACAAAAAAAATAATAACTAATTTTCTACACACTTTTGACACAACAGCAATAGATGTATATACTCTCATTGTTTCGGATAGTAGCGCAGAGGCTAGCGTACTTGCTTCGGGAGCAAGGGGTCGGCGGTTCAAATCCGCCCTGTCCGACTCTTTTATTTTTGTTAAATTCTTTCATTTCTTTTATTTATCTCTTCTGTATTGTTAGTTGCGCTTCTTTGTGCATAGCGATAAACATAACCAGAAGAAAAAAAAATGATTAACCTTTATCCAGCAGTCTCTCAAGTCGGGAAAGGGAATCATCTTTAATTTTGCAGACAATTTCCCTGTGCGGACTGTATTCCTCTTCATCCATCATTTCATTGATTGCAGAATTAAATGAGGAAGCAACTTCCGACATAACCCTCTCCATTGCTCTGGCTTTTACTCCTTCAATATTTAAAAAATCCTTTCCGGACACAACATCAATATTCTTCTTCTTTCCTATCTTCATCGAGAGTTCACGGCTGATTCTCGGATAGATTGTCGTACACACATTATCGTAGAATGGAGCAAGGCGAAGTTTGTTGTCGTCGAGATAAATAAACGAATAGTTTTTCCCATGGGAGTCGCAGTTTCCAACAAGAAAATTGAAGACCAGAATTCTGTAGAATTCCCTTAAGTCAATTACCGCAAGAGATGAATTATCCTCTATGAGCTTTACTATATCTCTTACTCCTGGGCCTCCCTCAGCCTGATATTTCTTCTCCGGAGGTATGGATAGAGCCTGGCACATATCCTCCTGATGGAGACGCATAAGGCTACCGTCCTTATTCACCCTGTCGTAACGGTATGAAACAAAGGTAAGTTGATCCTCAAAATACTTGAGAGCAACCTCAGGGGTATTGAAGCCGCATTTTCTGGCAAGCCTTGTTACTACAAATTCGTTGAGTGCTATACTTTTTCCCGGTTTAATAATACAGTTCGAGGGACTGTTTCCTGCAGGAAGAAACCATCTGTCATCTTTGTGGAGCAATGGTAGTTTATTCTGTGCTCCTGCAAGGGAGAGTCTGACGTTATCGCCCCAGAGGAGGAGATTTTCGCTCTCTCTATTTCTTATGCGCTGAGCAATTTCACTTTCCGTTATAGGAATGTAATCATCTTTCTCCATACTGTATTCTTCGCCGTGATTTATTATCACCAATGCGCCGGCTATCTCACGGCCGTAGTGAGAAAGCAGTTTGATAACGCTCGAGGGGGATACATGAGCATTTTGGGCAAGTTGCAACCTCGATTCTCCGTCTGGAAGTAAGCCACTGAAAAAAGGTTCAACCTTCTTCTTCCTGTATTCTTCATTTGAAAGGGGAAGACTTATGGAGATAGGCCTTTCTGCACCTTCGTCATACCTGAAGGAGAGCCCGTATTTCTTATCAGTGTAAAGACAACCGACTTTTTCACCACATAGGTAGACATCAAGAATCATTATTTTTTCTCCATCTTTATTTCGAATCCCATAATAGCTAGTACTCTCAACACCTTATCAACTTCCAGGGTCGGTTTACCATTTTCCAATTCGGAGAAGAATCTGACTCCCACACCGCATAGCTCAGCACATTCTGCCTGCTTCAATGAATTCTTCTTCCTTTCGTCTCTTATAAGCTTCCCGATCTCTTCTACTTTCTTCACTGTCATATATTTACTTTATATTACCGTTCGGGAAAGTTCAATAGGAATAAAGGAGAAATTTATTGTGATTTTACCGTTCGGGAAAATTTAATAGAAAAACCAGAGAAATTTATTGTATTCTACCGTTCGGGAATATAAAGTTATAGGCTTATCAGTGTTTTGTTGACTTGCTCGAGAGCTGTTATATTATGCAGGGTCAAACAACATCATATTTGGGTTAGTTTGTCTATGTTTTAGCTCTAAAAAATCAAGGGCCAACAAAACGCGAATTAAGCGAAGGTTTATACAAAAACCCCTTTTCTTATATATTCCCGTGCGGGATTATAAAATAGAG
>CAVFNE010000103.1:0-8186 GCA_963623755.1 Muribaculaceae bacterium
CGCCCCAGTATTGTGTGGATAAGAACTTCCGTCGCATCTGTTCACCGTCAAAGACAGCAGCGAAGAAGGTGTCATCCATCAGGCGTTGTCTTCGATGTTTTTCATCTCCCGTGCCTTTATTTCACTTTCAGTCATCCGTCGTCCTCCTATGTAATCTTCTTTATGCCTTATAAGCATTTTTTTTTCGGGAAATTGTCAGCGTTTTGGTCAATTATTAAGAAAATTTTACAAAATAGTAGGTTTCCCGACAGTTTTTTGCGTTTAAAGTGGCAGAAGCGAAAAAGTTTACCCAAAACAATGCATCAAAAAAGAGGCTCAACAATAGACTCTCTGGAATCTCCATTAATGTATAGAGATACCCAGAGAGGCATCTATTGCGAGTTCCTCATATCAATACTCATAAACGGCAGATTCTGTGATCAGGATAATATCGAAAGAGGGTGAAAAGACAGAATATAGATGATAGAAATATTTCCCTTTGAGCAATTTATGCTTATCTTTTGTGGGGGGTATTTTATGGAAAACAATAATCAGAACGATAACAAGACTAAAAAGCCTATATTCTATTATTGCATTATCGTATTTCTCGTGATGATGCTGCTCAATGCATTTGTCTTTCCGCAGTTTGTAAACAACAAAATACAGCAGGTGCAATATTCGGACTTCCTCTCCATGGTCGATAAGGGCGAAGTAAAGGAAGTTGTACTCTCCGATGAATACATTATCTTCTCGGCAGAGGTCAACGGAACACTCGGCACATACCAGACGGCGGTATTCCCCGACAGCGGGCTGAGGGAGAGGCTTGAGAATAAAGGAGTATCATTCTCATCATACATAGAGCCGCAGAGCTCGCCGATTACTTCGTTTCTCATCTCATGGGTTCTCCCTATCCTCTTTTTCTCATTCCTCGGGCGTATTGTCTATTCAATTATCTTAAAGCGCGGCGGTATGAATGCCATGAGCTTCGGTAAAAGCAATGCAAAGATCTATGCCGAAAACCAGACAGGAGTAACATTCAAGGATGTACAGGGAGAGGACGAGGCAAAGGAAGCACTCGAGGAGATAGTAAGCTATCTCCACGACAACGATAAATATACGAAAATCGGAGCTAAGCTCCCGAAGGGTGCTCTTCTTGTAGGCCCTCCGGGAACAGGTAAGACTCTTCTTGCCCGGGCTGTTGCGGGAGAAGCAAAGGTTCCTTTCTTCTCGATAAGCGGGTCGGAATTCGTCGAAATGTTTGTCGGTATGGGTGCCAGCAAGGTGAGAGACCTCTTCAAACAGGCATCTGAAAAAGCCCCGTGTATTGTTTTCATCGACGAAATAGATACTATCGGTAAAAAACGTGACAGTTCCCCATACGGCGGCAACGACGAGAGAGAGCAGACGCTCAATCAGCTTCTTACCGAGATGGACGGCTTCGACGCAAATAAAGGCGTTGTAATTCTTGCAGCAACAAACCGTCCCGACTCCCTCGACCCTGCGCTTCTACGTCCCGGCAGATTTGACCGCAGAATTCCCGTCAACCTACCCGACCTTCAGGGAAGAGTTGCCATTTTGAAAGTACACGCTAAAGACGTGAAAATGAGTGGAGATATCGACTACGAGGCAATTGCAAGGGCAACAAGCGGCGCAAGCGGAGCAGAGCTTGCCAACATAATCAATGAAGCAGCACTGAGGGCAGTCAGAAACGGTAAGGAAGAAGTGACACAGGAAGACCTAGAGGAAAGTGTTGAGACTGTCATTGCAGGCTACAAGCGAAAGAACGCTGTTCTCAGCGAAGAGGAGAAGAAGATAGTTGCATACCATGAGATAGGACACGCACTCGTTGCTGCAAAGCAGAACAACTCAGCACCTGTTGCAAAGATTACGATAATCCCGAGAACAAGCGGTGCACTGGGATATACGATGCAACTTGAAGAAGGAGAGAAGAATCTCATGAGTAAGGAAGAGCTTCTCAATAAGATTGCAACCCTCACCGGAGGACAGGCATCGGAAGAGCTTATATTCCACAGCATTACAACAGGCGCAAGTAATGATATCGAGCAGGCGACAAAGCTCGCACGCAGTATGGTAACCCGCTACGGCATGTCAGACGAATTCGGCATGGTTGCGCTGGAAACAGTAAGTAACCAATACCTTGGAGGTGACACATCTCTTGCATGCTCGGAGAAAAGCAGCGAGGAAGTCGACCAGGAGGTTGTAAGAATAGTCCGCGAAGCGAGAGAAAAAGCTACCAAAATACTAAAGGAAAACGAAGACAAGCTTCATGAGCTATCCTCCTACCTTTTGGAAAAAGAAACTATTACAGGTGAAGAGTTCATGACTATTCTTAACCGTAAATAAAAGCTAAAATCACATAAGTCCTCTTCGTGACGGGGAGGACTTTTTTATTATGAACGAAAAAAAGAAATTAACTCACTACCTTAAACCGTATGCAAAAGAATCGGTTATTGCGCCGCTTTTTAAGCTTCTCGAGGCCTTCTTCGACCTCCTTGTCCCCATAATCGTTGCGAGGATGATTGACACTCCGTACGAGGGGAACGAAAGACTCATAATATATGACTTTCTACTCCTCCTTCTGATGGCCGTCCTCGGCTTGTCGTGCTCGGTAGTTGCGCAATACTTTTCAGCTAAAGCAAGTGTAGGCTATGCGACAGTGCTGCGCTCTGAACTCTTTAAACACATCGGGAATATGAGCTACTCCATGCTCGATAAGGAAGGTGAAAGCACCCTAATAACCCGACTCACAAGCGATGTCAACCAGATACAGACAGGACTTAATATGGCGCTGAGACTACTCCTGAGAAGTCCATTCATCGTCTTCGGGGCAGCAGTTATGGCACTCATAATAAATCTTAAGGCCGGGGCAATCTTCCTTCTCTCAATTCCAGTTCTACTTCTTGTAACATTCCTTATCATGAGAATATCGATTCCTCTCTACCGTAAAAGTCAGGGTGCGCTCGACAATGTAACAAACATCACACGTGAGAATTTATCGGGCGTAAGGGTTATAAGGGCATTCAGGCGCGAGGAGAAAAGCAGCGAGGAGTTCAAAGAGGCAAACGGAGACTTGACAAAGATTAACCTCTTTGTCGGAAAAATATCTTCCCTATTAAATCCTGTAACATATGTTTTAATAAACATTGCGGCAATCATTCTCATAAAGCGTTCCGCCATCCAGGTGGAAATGGGAGAACTCAATCAGGGAGAGGTAGTCGCCCTCTACAACTATATGCTCCAGATTATCGTGGAGCTTATTAAGCTTGCATCCCTCATCATCACAATAAACAGAGCTCTTGCGTGCTATAAGAGAGTCGAGACAGTCATGAGTACCAACTCTGGTATGGAGTACCCACTCTCCGACCCTGAAGAGAAGATAGAGAGCCCAGCCGTCAGGCTCAAAAATGTTTCCTTCTCCTACCCGGGAGCATCAAAGCCTGCAATCAAGGACATATCTTTTTCTGTCAATAAAGGAGAGACTGTCGGAATCATCGGAGGAACTGGAAGTGGAAAGACAACACTTATCAACCTTATTCCGCGCTTCTATGATGCCGAAGAGGGAGAAGTTGAAGTCAACGGCAACAATGTAAAGAAATACACAAAAGAAAGGATAAATTCTCTTGTAACTGTCGTTCCACAGAAAGCAGATTTATTCAGGGGAACAATCAGAAGTAACATGACTCTCGGGAAAGAGGATGCAACAGACGAAGAGATAAAATCGGCCCTCGTAATTGCCAGGGCGGAAGAGATTGTCGAGAAGAAGGGAGGGCTTGGCGCCACAGTCGAGCAGCACGGCAGAAACTTCTCGGGGGGACAGAAACAGAGACTTACGGTAGCCCGTGCACTTGTAAAGGGCGGTGAGATACTCATACTCGACGACTCATCAAGCGCACTCGACTACAGAACTGACAGCGAGCTTAGAAAAGAGCTGGGTAAGCTCAAAGGAATAACGAAGTTCATCGTATCACAGCGCATATCATCTGTAGAGAATGCAGATAAGATAATCGTCCTCGATAACGGCATCATCGTCGGGATGGGAAGACACAGAAGCCTTCTCGAGAACAACGAAGTTTATAGAGATATCTACTTCTCCCAGTTCCCAGAGGAGAAAAAGGAGGCGGAAAGTGAAAAATAAGTTAAACCTTAATAAAGCGACGATAAAAGAACTCATGAAGTACCTTTCGGGCTATAAGCTTCTACTGCTATTAAGCCTTCTCTTTGCTTTTGTAAGTGTCCTCTTACAGCTCTATGTTCCTATTCTCTTCGGGGACGCTATCGATAACCTTATCGGGAAGGGGAACGTCAATTCCGCATCCCTCGCTGTCTATCTCTTGAAAATTCTTTTCTGTGTCATTGTGAGTTCACTCTTTGTCTATTTGATGAACCTCATCAATAACCGTATAACCTACTCTGTCGTGAGAGATATAAGAGATAAGCTCATCGTCCACATTCAGCATCTACCTCTCTCCTATCTCGACTCTCACTCCTCAGGTGACACAGTAAGTAAAATAATAACAGATACAGATGTTCTCTCCGACGGGCTTTTATTAGGCTTCACACAGCTCTTCAGCGGCGGGGTTACAATTCTGGCGACAATTCTTTTCATGCTAAGTAAAAACATCTGGATAAGCCTTGTTGTAATACTTCTCACCCCGCTGAGCTTTCTTGTCTCGTCGTTTATATCGAAAAAGTCATTCTCACTCTTCAGAGCACAGAGCACGGCAAGAGGAGACGAGACTGCACTGATAGACGAGATGGTCTCGGGAATGAAGACTGTGAAATCATACGGCTATGAGAAGAGAGCCGGAGAGAGGTTCAATTCTCTCAATGAAAAACTCAAAACTGCCTCAAAAAGCGCCATCTTCTACTCCTCCCTTGCAAACCCTTCAACACGGTTTGTAAACAACATCATCTATGCCTTTGTTGCACTTTTGGGAATAATTCTCATTCCTAGGGGACTATTGACTGTCGGAGGGCTCTCGGTAATGCTGAGCTACGCCAACCAATACATGAAGCCCTTCAACGACATCAGCAGTGTAGTCACAGAGCTGCAGAACTCCTTTGCATGCGCATCCCGTGTCTTTGATCTCCTGAACGAAGAAGAGGAGACAGATGAAAAGGATGATACTCTCACCAATGTCGAAGGTAATGTCAAAATTAACAATCTCTCCTTCTCCTACGATAAATCCAAATCTCTCATCGAAGGGTTATCTCTTGATGCGACAAAGGGAAAGCGTGTCGCCATCGTCGGCCCTACAGGATGCGGTAAGACTACGATAATCAACCTTCTTATGAGATTCTATGACCCTGACAAGGGTGTGATATCTATCGATGGAAAGGACATATCGAAAGTGACGAGACATTCACTTAGAGAATCCTACGGTATGGTGCTGCAGGAAACATGGATTAAGGCCGCAAGTGTAAGGGACAACATCACATTCGGTAAAACCGATGCAACGGAAGAAGAGATTCTACAGGCATTGGAGGAAGCACATTGCTCAGACTTCATATCAAAACTCCCGGAAGGAATCGATACAGTTCTCAATAACACAAGTCTCTCGGAGGGCCAGAAACAGCTCTTGTGTATTGCCCGGGTAATGCTCATCCACCCACCCATTCTAATCCTTGATGAAGCTACTTCAAGCATAGATACACGCACCGAACTTCTTATCCAGAATGCCTTCGATTCATTAATGGAAGGACGCACCAGCTTTGTAGTTGCCCACAGGCTCTCAACGATAAGGACAGCAGATATAATCCTTGTTATGAATAACGGTAAGATTATAGAAAGCGGCAACCACGAAGAACTATTGGATAAGAAAGGTTTCTACTACTCTCTCTATAACAGCCAATTCGCACCACTGGAGTAAGATATGCAGATTTCATCCAGATTCACACTAGCTATCCATATTCTCACCGCCATCTCCCTCTTCCAGGACGAGAAGAAGACGACAAGCGCATTCCTTTCGGGAAGCACAAACGTAAACGCAGTGACGGTGAGGAATATACTTTTACAGTTGAAGAGGGCTGGAATTGTTGAAATACAGAGAGGAACAGGCGGTGCAATGCTCTCAAGAAAGGAAAGCGAAATATCATTTTTAGATATATACAACGCCGTTGAATGCGTAGAAAACGGTTCCCTCTTCCACTTTCATGAAAACCCAAACCCTCTTTGTCCCGTCGGGCGCAACATCCACGCTGTGTTGGACAAAAAACTCGAGAGCATAGAGGCGGCAATGGAGAGTAAACTTAAAGCCATCACACTTGAAGATGTAACAAAGGACATAAAAAAACTTGTTTAAAGGGACGTTGTAACAGTTGACATTACATGATATGTGTGCATAATACCGTTGTAATAATCATGATTACAACAAAATTTATTAAGGAGTACACAATGAAAAATTACACAAAAACAAGTTTTACAAATGCACCGAGAACCGAGCTCCATGACGCGCTTTCCCTCACAGGAGCTGAAGTCAGCATCAATAACCTTCCCTCCGGCGCCGGTGTTCCTTTTGTCCACAGCCACAGGGAGAATGAGGAGATATATATCATCCTCTCGGGAAAGGGAACTGCCATTATCGACGGCGAAAGGGTTGAGATAAAAGAAGGTGACGCCCTCCGCCTTTCACCGAAGGCAAAGAGACAGTTCAAAGCCGACAGCAGCACCCCACTCTCCTTCATCTGTATCCAGACAAAGGAGAACTCACTTAATTCTTACACTGCAGAGGATGCAATTATTGATTAAGACTAGATGAGCTTCCTTCATAGGAAGTTCTTATCTTACAGCATCTCGACGAAACCCTTGAACTTATCGCATATCTCATTCTTGAAAGCCTCCTTCGAAACATAAATCGAGGATGGATTGAGTGCATCCGTCAGCTCTTCCGGAATGAACAAAAGATAAAACGGTACTTCAAGCACATCTGCAATACTGCATATAGCACCCGGGGACGGGAACGCAACTCCACGCTCGATGTTGCTGATGTGTTTTCCCGATAATCCGACCTTCTCTCCAAGCTTCTCCTGAGTAAGCTTTATCTTTTTCCTGTAGTACTTTAAATTCTTTCCAAAGACGATTGTGATACTATTCTTTTCGTTAGTCATAACAAAAAGATTCGAATACTTGTAAACAAATAAACACCTTCTAATTGTTGTAATAATTTGTTTTTCCTATTCATAGTTCCAATTTCAAAATAAATGCTCGAATTCTTATAACAAAATTCATACCCCAATAAGGATTTCAAACCTGAATACCTATTAATAGTTACAATTTTCAGTACATTTATGCATCCCGGTCATACTGCTATAAAGTATCGTGGAAAAAGACATAACACAGAAACGACAATAATGCATGAACTTAAGATTTCATAATTTTTGAGCACTATACAAACCATAAGGAAGTCTATTCAGAATTCTTGTCTTTATTCTTTTTTGAAGATTTTTCGTAACTATTCAGTCACCCTACACGAGTACACGAGATGATAACTTATCAGCATCCCATTGAGGACAACGTTGTCAATATAAGTCTTCTGATTCCTTTTTTCTGAGCGGTAACAGAGCACAGTTGCAAGAGCACACAGTATTTCAACCCTTCCTTTGTACGGAAGGTTAAGGAGTAAGAAATACGAAAGCATATTATTAAGGCTATCGTCTCTCTTCAACATTACCGAGTGTGGCGCATAGTCCTGGGCTCGCTACTTTTCCCTAGAGGAATCTCAACATAAACCCGATTGATTACTTTTTCACCTTTTCCTCAATACCGGTGGCATTACAGCTGTGATGCAACGCTTCTAGACGGCAATTCTCCCCGCTGGATGCGACCTCTCTGATGCAATTAACCATAAAGAACTCATTGCTTGCAGCTAAACCGGCCCCCGATAGGACAGAAAACCCTACATTCTCAGGGGAAAGAAAATCTGATTTACCTAATCCAACTATATTTCTCTCATGCAGATAGACTACGCATAAGCCTATTGGCATTCATATTTCAGACTAAATTACGACTTACCTTACGGAATGCGGACGCTTTAGACGGTGGAGAAGAGATGCATTTCACAGATGACAATAAACGGGTTTAAACTCTAACTTATTATCGATTAACGAGTTAGTTAGGTATTGACAAGGAGCTGGGGGGGTAAAATGTTACGCTGTAAGACATTATTCGGCTTACGAAGGATAAAAAA
>CAVFNE010000104.1:0-8088 GCA_963623755.1 Muribaculaceae bacterium
ATATCGTACCCAGCATCAGCATACTTTCTAAGAATTGCCGAATCGACAGACAATGACTGCCCGAATGAATCCTTAACTGTAAGGATGTAGTGATAGTCAAACATGTTATACGCAATCTCCTTGAAATACCTGAAAGCCTTGATTGAGTCATCCTTATCTGTATAATCGAGCTCTCTGAACTTTCCGATATAATCCTCGTAAACCTCATCCCAGTCTAATGATTCATCATCCGAGAAATGGACATACTCGGTGTTCATCTGATTCCAATACTGGAGGAATATATCCTCCCATGAATCATCGGGAGCCTTTACCTCATTCGAGCACGAAGCAAAGAGTAAAATTAGTAATGAAAAAAGAATTATCCTGACCTTTTTTCTCATTTGTTAATCCCCCATAAAATTCCGAGTGTGACAAGAAATGTCGAGTTGTGAATCTTATATGAACCATACTTCTGCCTTTTGTTCATATCTGTAATGGAGAAATCATACTCGCCCTGTAAATAAGCGAGGAATTGTCCAAAGTTCACTCCCGCCCCAACTGTTGACCTCACACCGGCATCGAATCTGTTATAAAGCGAAAGATCGGTGTATTCGTTAACACTTTCACTTTTGTCGTTTCCATTTATGACACTTCCACTTCTGTTGCCGTATACCCATGCGCCGAGATAGCCTCCGAGGGTTGTAAAAATTTCAAAATTTGAAATCGGGAACGCGAGCCTGAATGCAACGGGAAATGTCAAAAAACCATTTCTTATATTTAGGTCGAAGTTCGCCTGTTTTTTTCCGCCCGCATCAACAGTCTGGGAATACTTATAATATTTACCGTAGACTGAGACGCCGCTCTCAAGGCCGAGATTATCGTTAAATGTAATTACAATTGGGATGGATACTTTATATCCCACTCCCATAGAGTAGTCATAGTTCCTGTAGCCCTTTTGAGCAATTACATTGTTGAGGGTTACGCCCCCATCCGCACCTACATAATAGGTTGCGGCACTCAAAGAAAAAGCGACCAGAACCAGACTTAGTAATGTGATAGTTTTTTTCATGATCATGATTATTGGAAAATGACTATTCCTTGTAAATAGAAAGACAAAAATTAACGCAAAAAAAAGAAGGTAGAGGAGAAAGTTGACTTAATTATCTTTGTTAATTATCTTAGTTAATTAAAGGATAAAACTATGACACTTGAAAATATCAAAGAAATGCTTGATTCGTTTTACACGGCAAAACGCATAATCGACCTGCTTCCGGGATTACCGGAAGGAATATCACCATCGCACATACGTTATCTCGACAACATTGAGAAACTCAAGAAAGAGAAGAAGGACGTGAGGGTATCGGACTTGAGTAAAATTCTGGAACTTCAGAAGCCGGGAGTGACACGAACCCTTAAAGAGATGGAAGAAAAGGGATTAGTTACCAAAATTCCTTCAAAAGAAGACGCGAGAGTCATATATATCGAGATTACGCCTGAAGGAGAAAAGATATCGAAAAAACACAATGAAGAGGTATTCCTCCCCCTCATTGACTCCCTCTCGTCGATTACCGACGAAGAAGTAAAGACCATTATTAGTACAATAAACTTGTTTTATGATTCCATAGTGAAGGAGGAGAAGAAAAATGGCTGACTCAACTCTTGATTTCACACAAGGTAGCATTTTCAAGAAGATGGTGCACTTCATGCTTCCCGTTCTTATCTCACTTGTTCTTCAGGCTGCATACGGCGCAGTCGATCTCCTCGTCGTGGGACACTATGGGACAACAGCAGGTCTATCGGGAGTATCGACAGGAAGCCAGGTATTGAACCTTGTTACATTTGTAATAACACAGCTTGCAATGGGTATAACGGTACTCATCGCACGATACCTGGGAGAAAAGAGGGAGGACAGAATCGGAGAGGTAATCGGAGGAAGTGTAGTTATTTTCGGTATTATGTCGGCTGTACTCTTTGTCACTATGATTATCTTTGCGCGCCCGATTGCAATACTCATGCAGGCCCCCATAGAGGCAATTGAAGAGACAACTTCCTACGTCAGGATATGTGGCGCGGGAATCTTCTTCATAGTCCTCTATAACCTACTATCTGCAATATTCAGAGGACTGGGCGACAGTAAATCCCCTCTTCTATTTGTAGCTGTTGCGTGTGTTGTCAACATTGCTGGAGACCTGTTGTTGTGTGCAGTCTTTAAGATGAACACAGCCGGAGCCGCAATTGCAACAGTCTTTGCACAGGCTGTCAGCGTTGTATTTGCACTTCTCCTTTTGAAAAAGAGAGGACTGCCGTTCAAAATTTCAAAGAAAGATTTCTCATTCAATAAAGAGGCAAAGCTCTCTCTCAGGATAGGCCTTCCCCTTGCCCTCCAGGAATTTCTTACCCAACTTTCATTTCTTGCGCTCTGTGCATTTGTCAACAGGCTTGGCCTCTCAGCCTCATCGGGATATGGAGTTGCGTGCAAAATTGTAAACTTCTGTATGCTTGTGCCGTCGGCATTGATGCAGTCGATGGCATCCTTTGTCTCCCAGAATATAGGAGCCGGAGACGAGAAGAGAGCTGAGAAAGCAATGTTTACAGGTATGTATATCGGCCTTGTCATCGGCATTATGGTATTTATACTCGTACTCTTCAAGGGAGACTCTCTCACATCCATTTTTACATCAGACAAAGATGTAATCATGAACGGTTTTGCCTACCTCAAAGGTTTTGCCCCCGAGACAATCGTCACGGCAGTACTCTTCAGCATGGTAGGATACTTCAACGGCAGCAACCACACTCTCTGGGTTATGATCCAGGGCCTTGTTCAGACACTCCTTGTCCGCCTGCCGCTGGCATACATAATGAGCATACAGCCGGATGCCAGCCTTACTTCCATAGGCTTCTCGGCGCCGGTGGCGACAACAGTCGGAATATTATTGAACACCGTCTTCTACATCTACCTCAAAAAGAAAAGTAAAAAGAAAACGGGACTTCAAGCGTGAAAGAGTATGCCGGAGCAACAAAAGAGCGGCATTTTATCAGATGACAATACCCGCAAGGCTATCTATCTCGCGCTGGATTATCTCCTGAGGAAATCCAGCGTAATGCTTCTTCCTCTTTTTGAACGAAGTATCGAAGTACTCGATATCGATTTCACGGTATCTGATGCAATTCAGCGCCCCGGAAAGAGAGAGACATCCCTCCGGGGTTCCGTATTCCCCTTTTTTCCTCTTTATCACACTGTTAATCATAACAGTTATGATAGCTCGAGAGATGGCAATCACCCTCTTTCTCACGCCGACAATATTTGCTGCCATCCCAACACATCCTCCACTGTGAAAAAGGAGAGTATCAAAGAGGTCTGTGATAAGAGCTTCATCCTCCCGGGGTGCCTCAAGAGACAGAATAGAGAGGAACGATATGTCAGCCACTATTTCTCTGACAATCAGAACTCCACTCTCTCAGGCGGAAGGGTGAATGACGAGAAGATGGCAACAGCATTTTTGAAGTAGAATACTTCTGTGTTGCCGTCGTCGGGGGAATACATAGCCTTAAGAGAAGGATATGCCTCGAGCATTTCTACTCTTGCTTCCCTCCTATCGTCCTCAACGAGCTCTCCCGACACCCTCACCCATGCGCCATCTTTGAATGCACATATTTCAGCTTTGGGATTACTATGGAGTTGCTTTGAAACATCCTTCTTCTTTCCTGTCTGTATGTAGAGTTTACCCTCAAATATGTGTGCTGTCCCGAAAGGCCTGACTCTCGGCTGATCACAGTCCATTGTTGCAAGGTAATACACACCAGCATCTGATAAAAACTTTTCAACTCTTTCAATTGCTTCCATACTTTTCTCCTCGTAAAATCAAGTTACATGTATTCTATCATAAATAAGTGAGCAAATGTTTACTCTGCTATGCTCTCCATCCACTTTTTTTTGCGGTATATACGGCTGATCATCACAATTCTCACAACTTCCTCGAAAGAGAGAGATGCATAGACAAGGTATATAGGGAGATTGAAAACACGGGAAGACAAAAGTGCAAGAGGAACTCCTATCCCCCACGTTCCTGTGAGATCTACATACATACTCAAATCTGTTCTTCCTCCCGAGCGAACAATACCACCAACAATCATATTCGATACCTTTACAGGCGCGTAGAACGCATAGACAAGTAAGAGGTAGTAAGAAAGCATGAAAACATCGTCTTCAATACTGTACAGCTTAAGATAAGGCCCCTTGAATATGATTATAAAGGCTGAGAGAATAATGCTGAAAACAACACCCCACCTGATTATCGAAGAGCTGTGGCTGTATGCACTCTCATATTCTTTTCTCCCGAGTTCTTTCCCGATAAGTATGCCGGCAGCCTGGCTCAGCCCTGTAAGAGCACCTATCATAAGTGACTGCACAGGACCTGTAAGGGAATAGGAAGCAGCACTTGCCGTCCCCATATGGCCGTAGACGGAGGCATAGACGTTCTCCCCCAGCCCCCAGAAGAACTCGCAGAATATAATCGGCAGAAATACCTTTATAAATGACTTGAAGTATTCATCCCATTTTCCTCCCCTCTTTATAAACTTTACTGAGGGAATAAAGACAAGAAGAGCTGCTGTGTATTGGCTTATAGCAGTTGCAACTGCTGCCCCGGCTGTCCCTTTCGAGAAGACAAAGATGAATATGTAGTTGAAAAAGCTGTTTACTACAGCCGAGATGAAAGAGGCAATCATCGGAAAGGATGCCTTCTCACGGGAGCGTAGAATAGTGGAAAAAATCAAGGTTAGAGCCTGAGAAGGAAAGGCGAGAGAAATTATCCTCAGATACTCTGCCGCCTCTTTGATGGTATCAGAGTCCTTGATATAAAACCCCATAACAAATGACGGCATAGCAATAGATGGAATAAGAAAAACCAATGTCAGGACAAGAGAAAGAAGTAAGACTATCTTAAAAGCTGCTCCTTCCCCGTCTCTATCTTCAGCCCCGACATATTGGCTCTGCATAATACCGTATGCACTTATGAGGGAAGCAAGGATAACAGAAAAGAATGAGGAGAACTTACCGGCAATCCCCACTGCCGCAATACTGACTGTTCCGAGCTTTCCGACCATTAATTGGTCGATAAGAGAGAACGAAGATGTCAGTAGGCACTGAAGAGTTATGGGCAGCGCAACAGCAAAAAGGGTTTTAGTGAATTTATTCATAGTTAACCGGTTTACCTTTTCTATAGAGTATATTTACCCTCTCCTGTTGTCAACATTTTGTTTTCTTTATTCTTTACAAATCATGATGTGGGAAATATCTTAAAACCATGATTCTTTATTTCTCTGCAACAGGTAACAGCGCTCATACTGCATCCCGCATAGCTTCCTCCCTCGGCGAGGAGGCACACTCAATTGAAAATCACCCCAGCAATATTATCCTCCACTCTGGAGAAGTCTTCGGCATTGTGTCACCAACCTACAGCTGGGAGTTACCCATCATAGTGAGGGAATACCTGGAGAAGGTGAAAATAACATCATCCGATGACAACTATTTCTTTATTGTTGCAACATACGGAACTACAGCTGGGGCAGCGGGTTATGAGGCAGAAAAGATTCTTAAAAAGAAAGGAAATAAAGTTAATGCTCTCTACTCTGTACAGATGCCGGATACCTGGACACCTATCTTCGATTTAAGCGACAAAGAAAAGGTAAAGAAAAGACTCATCGCTGCAGATAAAGAGATAGAGAATGTTGCAAAAAACATTAAAGAGAGAAAGAACGGAAACATGATGAGACGCGCATTCCCCTACGCTGTGAGGTATATCTCTGATATCTTCTACCGTCGAATGCGAAAAACGAAGCACTTTAGTGTAACGGGGACTGTATATCGTGCTCGCTATGCGTCAAGAACTGTCCCGCAGAGGCCATAAGAGTGGAAGAAGGAAAGCCCGTATGGGTGAAAAGCGAATGCGTGATGTGCCTCAGGTGCTTACACTACTGTCCGAAAAATGCAATCGAGTACGACAGGAAGACGAAGAAGCACGGGCAGTATCATCATCCGGAAGAAAGAAATAAAAGGGAGAGGAAATGAAGATTTTGTTGTACGGCATAAGCTGTGTCGGAAAAACGACGACAGCAGAAATATTGGCAGAAAAACTCGACTATAAGTTCTATGACCTCGATGAAGAGGTGAAAACGCGGCTCAATGTGACGATATCGCAATTCATTAAAAGTAACATCCGCAGTGAAAGAGATAGAATAAGAGGGAAAATCATAAGTAGTATACTTGATAAAGACGAAAATATGGTTTTTGCAATAACGCCGATGTACTACACAAGGTATTTCAAGAGTAAAATTTACACCCCCGATGTACTTAACATAGAGCTCAGAGATACACCTGAAAACATATTCTCCAGAATCATATTCACTGACGAGAACGATGTCCCGTACAAAGACGATGAATATGTGCAGAAACACAGGAAAGAATACTTGAGTGAGATTAAAAAAGACATAACCTTCTACAAAAATGTCTATAAGAAATTGGAAAGAGTCTATGTCTTCGATATGAACGGTGACCCACCGGATAAGGTAGTTGAGAGAATAATCAATAGGTATTCACTAACTGGGACAGAGGATGCGCAATAGCAGAGGCTGTCATCTTGCTCTCTCTTCTTCTCTGCTTTCCCATATATCAGCCGGGGTGGGATTGTGTTTGCATCCGTATAGGATATTCTGGCCATTACAGCAGCAATTAATAGAGAAAAGGGATTCTTCTATTAAAAGTTTCCCAAAAAATCGGACTATAGAATCAGCTGTTTGAGCCTTGTTTTCCCTCATACGGTCCGATTTTCGCTCGAAAATCATTATTTTTACCTTCAAACCATCCATTTCGGGTGGTTTTTCTGTTGTTATATGTTGAATAAAGGCCGAAATTTGAGTTGGAAATGTAATTAAAATCCTTGTATTTTATAGTCCGTTTATGCTACAATCGGACTATAATAAAAAGAGGAATTAATTATGGCCGTACCACAAGAGATAAGAGAAGTTAAAAGACCGGTTAATACGATAGTAGAGGACAGTGGAAGAAATTCGGTTTTTCGTTACTCCGTTAGGGAACGCGGAGAGATTGTATACGAACATGGAAGTAACCCCAGACCGATGAATGGGAAGGTAATCGGTCATATAATTAACGGAGAATATGTTCCAAAGGCTGAGAAGACAAAGACAGAACCTGAAGAGCTGAGCTATGGAGCTTCTGCATTCATCCATAAAGAGTCTGATGATTTATACAAAGATCTCCTCTCCGTCTATTCCGCAAAAGATGCAACAACAATAATGGCAATAGCAATGCTGAGAGTCCTTAAGCCTCATATTGCATCCAACAGGTACTCCACTCATTATGACAAAACATTCACGCGTATTTTCTATCCCGGATGTTCACTGAGCAAGAACAGCGTTACTGAAATATTGAAGAGAATCGGGATGGACACACATAAGAGAATCAAGTTCTTTGAAAAGAGAATAGACAGGGTTGTTCCTACCCATAGACTAGCCATAGACGGGACACTCAAACAGGACAACAGCAGAGTCAATGACTTCTCCTCATACAGCAGAAAGTCCCGCCTTAAGGGAGTGAAGGATATTTCCATCATGTATGCCTTCGATACGGAACTTAAGGAGCCGGTATGTTCTGAGGTATTCCCAGGTAATAATCTGGATTCCACTGCAGTCAGCAGCTTCATAAAGATGAACAACATAAAGAAGGGAATTCTTGTTGCGGACAAAGGATTTGCTTTAAAAAACATCGAGGACGAAAAAGCAGCAAACAAGCCTTTACACTTCCTTATTCCTCAGAAAAGAGACTCCGTTATTGTAAGAGACAATGACGGCTACTCATATGACACAGCTCTCAATTACGGTAACAAGCAGCTTATGGCGAAGAAGGTTAAACTGAAAGATGGGAGGTTCTTATACTCATTCAAAGATGTCTATCGAGCAGATAAAGAAGAACATAATTACCTTAATCATGCAATAAAAAACAGTAAGGAACTGTTAAGAAATAACTTGTGCAACTCTTACAATTTTGCTTTCTATCCTTTTCCTGCTGTGTTATCATAGCTTCAGGAGAAA
>CAVFNE010000105.1:0-2881 GCA_963623755.1 Muribaculaceae bacterium
TATCTGACTTGACTCTCTCGCCTCCTTCGTTGAGAAGCTTCTCAAGAAGGTTTGCAGGATCCTTGAATCTCTCGAGCATAATCATAGCTGCGATGACATATGGCTTGTAGGAAGCCTGCTTATATAAGGGCTCGATATATCTATCAAAGACAGAAGCATCAACTTCACCTTCTTTGCATGAGACACCTGTGATGTCAGCCGGTAAGCAATGGAGATAGAGAGCCTTGCCGTCTTTTGTAGAAGCCATCATCTCTTCTGTACATGTCCAGTTCTTGAACTTGGCGTTGTTCTCGAGGCATCTCTTTTCCAGAGCATCAAGTTCGTCGAGTTTCTTTTCCTGAACAAGCTTTGTTCTCTCTTCCATAACTGCAAATGGAGCCCATGACTTCGGGTAGACGATATCTGCATCCTTGAATGCCTCTTCCATTGTGTTGACCTTCTTGAAGGAACCACCAGTCTTCTCGGCATTCTTCTTTGCAACTTCTTCGCACTCCGGCATAATATCATAACCCTCTGGGTGAGCAAGAACGACGTCCATGCCGAATCTTGTGAAGAGGCCGATAACACCCTGAGGAACTGAGAGAGGCTTGCCGTATGAGGGGGAATAAGCCCATGTCATAGCAACCTTCTTGCCCTTGAGGTTCTCGACGCCTCCGAAGTAGTTGATAACGGAAAGCATATCTGCCATTGTCTGAGTCGGGTGGTCGATATCACACTGGAGGTTGACGATTGTCGGTCTCTGCTCGAGTATTCCCTTGTCATATCCTTCCTGTACGCTCTCAGCAACTGTCTTCTGGTATGTGTGTCCCATACCGATATACATATCATCTCTGATTCCGATGATGTCAGCCATGAAGGAAATCATGTTTGCTGTCTCTCTGACTGTCTCACCGTGAGCAATCTGGCTCTTTTTCTCGTCAAGGTCCTGTACTTCAAGACCCAGGAGGTTACATGCAGAAGCAAATGAGAAACGTGTTCTTGTCGAGTTATCGCGGAATACCGAGATTCCGAGTCCGGAGTCGAAAACTCTTGTAGAGATGTTGTTTTCTCTGAGTCCTCTGAGGATTTCAGCTACTTCGAATACAGCTGCGATCTCGTCGTCAGTCTTATCCCATGTAAGGTAGAAATCATTTAAATACATCTTGGAGATATCCAAGCCTCTGAGCTTGGCTATTCTGCTTTTAATTTCTGATTTTGTCTTCTTAGCCATTGTTCGGCCCTCCATTTTTTTGGTTCGTAATCAATTTATCATTAAAGATATGAGTTAGCAAGTGAAATTGTTGCGTTTTGTTGCAAAACTTAACGCCTTAATCGTCATGCTTTGTCCTCTCCAATCGCTGTCGCATAGGGTCTTCCTGATATTGTTCCATCCGCTTTGAAGAAATCTCTATCATTCCGGACAGATTTCGAAGTTCGATATAGAGAGAAGAAGACAATGGTGGAGAAGGAGTGGGCGCAAAAATCTCCACCGTTGATGTAACTCTTCAGTGGAGATATGTATACGAAAAAGGTTTGGTTTTACTTGAGTTCGACGGCCCAATCCCCTCTTTTCTTTACGTCTCCGATTATTCTCACATAGTCCTCATTGTACTGAGATATGAACTTATCAGCGTCCTCCGGAGGCATTGTGAGCAGCAGCCCTCCACTCGTCTGCGGGTCGAGGGCAAGGTCCTTTACGTTCTGTTTGATTGATGGTGAAAAATAAACAAATGGCGCACAGTAGTCGAGGTTGTGGTACATACCCTCCGGAAGAAAGCCGAAGCGTGCAAGCTCAAGTGCTTCCGGTAGCACCGGAAGGGACGCGCTCTCTATCACAAGTGTTACTCCCGAGCCGTTTGCAACTTCCGAGGAGTGCCCCATAAGCGAAAAACCTGTGACATCGGTTGCAGCGTGGACGGTAAGAGGACGGGCAGTATCACGAGCGCGTTTATTGAGGCGTGTCATACTCTCGATTACAGCATCCACTGCTTCTTTTGTCGCCTCTCCGCCCTTATTTGCCGTGTTGATTATTCCGGCGCCCAATGCCTTTGTGAGGATAATTACATCACCCTCTTTAGCTCCTGTATTCGACCATATGTCATCCTTCTTCATAAAAGCTGTGACACAGAGTCCGTACTTCGGTGTCGGGTCAGAAATCGTATGGCCTCCTGCTATAACAGCACCGGCTTCCTTCACCTTTTCAATTCCTCCGCGGAGGATTTGATCCATCACGCTCAACTCCAGGCAGGATGGAAAGCAGAGAAGGTTCATCGCGACGTTGGGCTCTCCGCCCATTGCGTAGATATCACTCAAGGCATTGGCGGCAGCAATCTCACCGAAGGTAAACGGGTCGTCAACCATCGGAGGGAAGAAATCCACAGTCTGCACCGACACAATGTCATCAGTAACTTTATACACAAGAGCATCGTCTGCACTCTCAAAGCCTTCGATGAGTCTATCAGAATGCATCAGAGGAAGATTATCGATTACACTATGCAGTGCCGACGGCGGGAGTTTAGCCGCGCATCCGCTTGTCTTCACCATCTGAGTAAGTCTTTTGCTACTCTTCTCCATAAATCCTCCTGTATCTGCCGTCCTCCGCGATGTATACCCCCTCAAGATATTCACTCACGTAATCCTGAGAGAAAGGGAGAGAAAAGAAGGCCGCAGTACCACATGAGGACGAAAGAGTTCTCGGCACAGGCTTTAGAATACAACACTCCCCCATTTTCTTTTTAAAAAGCAACGCCCCATAGTGGTTATGGAACGTTGCTACATACTCTATTTCCTGATTGTTATTGTCCACTCTCCATCCTTCTCTACAGATGATGAATTATAACCCATAGCGGATGCAAAGCGGGAGATGTTTTCCAAAGGAACCTTGTTGTCGACAAGAACAACA
>CAVFNE010000105.1:2891-8017 GCA_963623755.1 Muribaculaceae bacterium
GCCCTCCGGACTATCCTTGAGTGCGCGCTTTGTATTTATGACGGGCTCTGGACAGCTGAGTCCTCTGCAATCTATCTCTTTCATCTTAGTTCTCCTTTCTCTTTGAGTTAATAACACCGATAAGAACAGCAATTACAATACCTGCAATTACTGCAACCTTACCGTATGTGTTCGGGCCGTTTTCTGTTGCGTTGCCGGCAAGACCGAAGTTATGGACAAATGCAGCTCCGACAAGGAGACCGAGTACTGTAATTGCACTGTCGGAAGAACCCTCTCCTGCCATGACAAGCTGCCTGAGGGGGCATCCTCCGAGAAGAATAGATGCTAGCCCTACAAGGAACATGCCCAGGAAATTCCATACCCAGTTAGTCTGTGCAACAGGCTGACCGGAGAAGCCGAGGTGGAAGTTACCTGTGATAAGGTTACCCACAAGTGCTGCAACAAAAATACAGAGAGAGCCGAAGAAGAGAGTTGAGTCCTTGACAAGAATCAAATCTCTGATTCCACCTGCCATACAGAGTCTTGTGCGCTGTGCCATAGCGCCGACAACTAAACCCGCGACTAGGCTCATGAGAAGAGGCGCATGCATACTGCCCGGGCCGCTTGTACTGAATACAAAGAGTGAGGGGACAGCAACAAAGAGGATAAAGAGCACAACATTTACTATAGGAAGCTGAGCACCCTCAAGCTTATTCTGCTTATATGCTCTTCCGAGTGAGAAACCGTTATTGAGAAAGATACATCCGACAAAAATACCACATGCAAAACCGATGAGGGCAACAAGTGCGTTGAGGTCTCCGCCGGCAAGTCTCAAGACCATTCTCAACGGACAACCGAGGAAGGAAAGAGCTCCCACCATAACAAAGAAGCCGAGGATAAAACGTGTGAATGCGCTTGATCCTCCACGCGGTTTGAATTCCCCCTTACACAGTGCAATGATGAATGAGCCAAGTACTATGCCTATGATTTCAGGCCTTACATACTGGACAACACCTGCATTATGGAGCTTGAGTGCACCTGCTGTGTCACGGACGAAACATGCGATACAGAATCCCATGTTTTTAGGATTGCCGAATGCAGTAAGGATTACTGCAAGAGCACCGACAACAAGTCCCGCAATAGCGAGATTACGTTTTTCTTTTGTAAATTTCATAATTTTTATCCCTAATGATTATTCTCCATAATATTTTAAAAAAAACAATGGTTTTTTCACTTTTGTTGTTTTTTGTTGCATAGGGATTAAAAATCAGTTTTTCCGTTCAATTCTGTGTGCTATCCTACGGCTATGAAAAGAATATACCTTGACAACGCAGCAACATCATGGCCCAAAGCTCCGGGGGTCGGAGATACCATGAAAAAGTACATAGAAAACGGCGTTGTTAACCCAAACCGCACTGAAAGCGCCATCTCTTTCTCGCTTTTCGAGACCATCTACTCCCTCAGAAGTATGATATGTACTCTTTACTCCTACAATCATCCAGAGGCTGTATGCTTTACATCCAATGTCACAGAAGCTTTGAATATGGTGATAAAAGGACTCTTGAAAAAAGGTGACCATGTAATCATATCATCCAGCGAGCACAATGCCGTGATGAGGCCTCTTCTGCAGACGGGAATTGAATACTCATTAATTCCTTCTGATGAAAAAGGTTACTGCGACTACTCTTCTCTCGAGAGTCTCTACAGGAAGAACACCAAAGCTGTAATTATGTGCCACGCATCCAATGTCAGCGGTGCCATCCAGAGCCTAGAGGAAATGGCAGAGTTTACAAAGCGCCACTCACTCATGTTTTTCCTCGACTCAGCTCAGTCCTCCCCATTCATACCTATAGATATGACAGCCCTCAATATCACGGGAGTATGTTTTACATGCCACAAATCCTACCTCGGGCCGGAAGGAGTTGGAGGAGTACTACTAAAAAAAGAAATAGCAGAGACAATTTCACCTCTTATTGCAGGAGGAACAGGAAGCGAAAGCGACTCGATTATTATACCCACTTCTCTTCCCGACAGACTCAATGCTGGAACAGAAAACCTTCCCGGGCTTGTCGGCACAGAGTCAGCATTGAGGTACACAATTGAGAATCTTGACGCTCTTAGAGCCAACACAGATAAGATGACCCGGCTATTGATGGAAGGAATATCGGATATACCATCCCTCACGATAAAGGGTGCCGGTATAAATGACAGAAGAACAAGTGTTGTATCTGTAATCTCTTCCAAACACGATATAGCAGCGCTCTCGTCAGCACTGTTGGAGAGGGGTAATATAGAAACAAGAGTGGGACTCCACTGTGCGCCTATGGCACACAGGGCAATCGGGACATTTCCGAGCGGAACACTGAGGTTTTCCCCCGGTCCTTTCACAACAAGGGATGAAATTGAAACAACAATAAGAATACTAAAGGAACTTGAAAATGAAGATTGATTACTACCCCATACTTTTGAAAGCACTCCAGAGTGGAGATGTAGAAAGACGGACAGGTAAAGACGGGGAGAGCGTCGAAATAATACAGAGCGGAAAAACTCTTTATTCCGATGGCGATATAAAAGGTGAATACCTCACGGAATACATAAAAGCCGAACCACATATCGTTGTCTTCGGGGCGGGACACGTATCGAAAGCACTCTATGAAGCAGCGCGCCTTTTGAGAATGGAAGTTACGGTGATAGACGAGAGGGAAGAGACTGCGAATAAGGAAAGATTTCCTGAGGCCGAGGTTATATGTATCTCTTACGACGAGTTCTTTTCGTCCTCTTCGTCTTTCTTCCGTCCCTACTTTGTAATAATGACCCACGGCCACGCTTATGACAGTAAAGCACTCGAGTGGTGCTTAAAACAGCCCTCTTCCTACATCGGCATGATAGGAAGTAAAGCCAAGGTTGCAGCAACCTTCGAGAAAATGAGAGAAAAGGGATTTAGAGAGGAAGACACGAAATATGTTCATGCTCCCATCGGGCTGAAGATTGGCGCAGTTACACCCGAGGAAATAGCCGTCAGCATACTCAGCGAGATAATCAGCGTCTTCAGAAGTATAAAGACAGCTTTCACTATCTCAGATAAATACCTCTCTGATGTTTCCGGAAAGAAGGGAATATGTGCACGCATTATCGCAAAGACGGGATCAGCACCGCGTGCAATAGGATCCGAGCTCTTCTACTCTGCCCTGGAGGATAAATTCTACGGTACAGTCGGAGGTGGAGCTGTCGAGAAGGCAACTGAGGATGAATGTAGAAAGCTCTCTGAGAGTGGAGACAAGAGTAAGATTATACACTTCAACCTATCTCCAAAAGGTGACCTCTCGATGACATGCGGCGGAGACGTCGACATGCTCTTCTCAAGAGTCGAGTAAGCACTACACGAATGATAAATTACAAGGGGTGTTTCTCTAAAAAGGGAATCACCCTTTCTTTTCTGATAAGTACCATTCGATGTGTGTTGTCGCACTAATTTTCTTAGTCATTTTCTTAGCCATTTTTAACGCCAAAATGACTTAAAACAAATATCATCTTTTATTATGCCAAATTAAAATAATGATTTCAGCGACATTTCTAAGTCATTTTCCTAGTCATTTCTAAGTCATTTTCCTAGTCATTTCTAAGTCATTTTTCTATTTCATCTTCCAGCGCATACGCCAAACTATTGTCATGAATATGGGGAAAGAGGCCATAGATAGAGCCCATGCGGAATATGGCATGAGCAATTGTTTTTATGTTCTTGTATAACCCTTTCTCCTATAAAAGAGCTTCGAGCACCTCTATATCCTCTTTCTTCGTCGACCATGATGTGCAGAAGCGAACAACCCACTCGTCTTCTCTCTTCTCCCACTTTTCAAAGACTACATCTTTACTCAATCTTTCGATGGTCGCTTCATCCATAAGAAAGAAAAGCTGGTTGGTAGGGCTCTTCCATGCTTCTTTGTAGCCTTTCTTTTTCATAAGAGCTTTGAGTTCATCTGCCCTCTCGATACCTACTCTTCCGTTTTCAAGGTAGTAGCCGTCACTAAAGAGAGTATCGAACTGGATGCCGAGTAGTCGGCCCTTGGCAAGCATTGCCCCAGATTGCTTCTTCATCTGGTTGAAGTTTTTCGGAGATATGTTCTTTTTTATTACTACGGCCTCTCCTATTATTGCCCCGCACTTTGTTCCCCCGATATAAAATGCATCGGCGACAGATGCGACGATGGGGAGAGTTACATCAGAGATGGGAGACGCAAGGGCATAGGCAAGCCTGGCACCGTCTATGAAGAGAAGGAGGCTGTATTCATCACAAGCCTTTCTTATATCTTCAAGCTCTTTCTTCGAGTAGATGGTACCTATTTCGGTTGGAAGAGATATATAAACCATACGCGGGGTGACAAGTGCGTCCTTCGGCTCACTTGAAGCATATTCTTCCATATATGAAGAGATAGAATCTGCAGTGAGTTTGCCTCCAGCTTGTGGCAGTGCAATTACCTTGTGTCCTGTGTACTCGATTGCCCCCGACTCATGGACATTTATGTGTCCCGTTGATGGTGCGATGACACCTTCAGCGCGGTTAAGAAGCGCGCTTATAACAAGCTGGTTAGTCTCCGTTCCTCCCCCTATGAGTGAGACTATGACATCATCCCGCCCTATCGCATCCTTTATCTTTTTCGCGGCAGAAAGTGTGTACTGGTCCTTACCGTATCCCGATTGGGGAGTATCATTCTCCTTTATAAGGCGCTCTAGAATTTTCGGCGCCATACCGTTATTGTAATCACATTCAAATGAAACCATAATCAAAACCGAGTAGACTACTAACCCGAGACTCCTTTGATTTTTTAACAGTGAAAGACTAATGTCACTCAAAACCTGAAGCTTAATCATCAGCAATTGCCCGAATTAAAGCAATCAACTCCCTAAGACGGGAATACACTACTATAGATGGCACTTAATCTATAGATTGATTAATAAGTATTCTGAATCAAGCGAAAAAGCAAGTCACTTCAATGATTATATACAAACAACCCCATCTGTAAAACCTTCTCTTTCAATCAAACTTGAGCTGACTCGAATTATAGTCTCAAACTTCTCACTTAATTTCGGCTTAAAAAAATACCCTATCTGCTAGCATATTTATTTAAATATTTTCTTAAAATATATAG
>CAVFNE010000106.1:0-8012 GCA_963623755.1 Muribaculaceae bacterium
CTACACAGGAATGATGATAGCAAAAAATATTATTGTCAATATGATTTATTTTCAAAATTCGATTTCAAAAGATTATTTATATATATTATAACATATTAGCATCAAAGATAACTAGCGTAAAACTGCCTTCAAATAATCTTTTCTTCTCTTTTCATTTTACATTTGCATTCAATAAGATATACTCAACTCTATGAATAAAGACCTGCATACAATATACCCTTACCTTTACGGCTCTCTTTACTCTGAAGAAGAGATGGACGAACGCTTTACAAGGCTTGAAAAAAGACACGAAGAGCTTTTCGGAGAAAAAAAACCTATGCTCTTCTCATCTGCCGGACGCACTGAGATAGCAGGAAACCACACTGACCATAACCTGGGGCTTGTTATCGGGGCCTCGATTAATCTCGACACTGTCGCAGCAGTCTCGAAAAGGGATGACAACAAAATCATTTTCGCATCCAAAGGTTTTGATACGTGTACGCTTACTCTCGATAACCTTACACCGAGGGAGGAAGAAAAGAACACAACGCTCTCTCTTTTGATGGGAATAGCTGATGCGTACAACAAAAGAGGAATAAAGGTTGGAGGATGGCAGGCAAATGTGGAGAGCAACGTGCTTGTCGGCTCCGGACTCTCATCCTCGGCATCAGTGGAGGTGTTGATTGCCGAGATTTTCAATAACCTATACAACAACGACGCCTTTTCTCCACTTGAACTCGCAGAAATCAGTCAATATGCAGAGAATGTCTACTTCGGTAAGCCTTCGGGACTTTTGGATCAGGTATGCTGTGCAACAGGGGGTATAGTCGGAGTAGACTTTAAAGATGAGAAGGCGGTTGTAACACCATTGAGTCTCGATCTCGATTCATTCGAGATGACAATGGTCATTACTAATACCCACGGCTGCCATGCCGACCTGACTGAGGAATATGCATCTATTCCTCATGAAATGCGTGAAGTTGCAGCATACTTCGGAAAGAAGAACCTGAGAGAGGTAGAATTCCCATCTTTTATAAGTAGCCTTAAAGATATAAGAGAAAAGTTAAAGAACGACAGGGCCATTCTTCGTGCCTACCACTTCTTTACGGAGAACGAGAGAGTGAGGTTCATGCTTAATGAAATCAAGGATGAGGATATAGATACATTCCTCTTTAACGTGAACGAAAGTGGCACATCATCCTTCTGCTTTCTGCAGAATGTCTATCCCTCAACGTTGGTCAAAGAGCAGGGACTACCGCTCGCAATTGCACTCAGCCAGCACATACTCGGCGGAGAGGGAGCTGTGAGAATCCACGGTGGGGGGTTTGCTGGGACAGTACAGGCCTATGTTCCGAATCATCTTATCGATAGATACATAAAAGGAATGGAAGGACTTTTCGGAGAGGGATCATGCACAAAGATAGCTTTCAGAAAGTGCAATGTATGTAGAATAAGGTAGTTTTCCATTATCATTAAGAAAGCTAAAATCCATTGGTTTATGAAAGAACGAGTCAAGAAAGAAAATGCCATAACAGACGGCGTAATCTGGAAGCAGATATTACTATTCTTTTTCCCGATAATGTTCGGAACACTCTTTATGACGCTCTACAACACGGTAGACGCAATCATTGTCGGACAGCTTTTGGGAAAAGAAGCTCTTGCAGCTGTGTCGGGTGGAACAAGTACGATGACGAATCTCATTATCGGATTCTTCACCGGAGTTGCCTCGGGTTCGGCTGTTGTCGTATCACAATTCTACGGGGCAGAAGACGAAGGGAAAGTATCGAAAAGCATACATACAGCCATCGCACTCTCAGTTTTCTTCGGCTTTGTTATTTCTATCGGCGGCTACTTTATGACAGAGCCTCTTCTGAGGCTGATTGAGACTCCGGAGGATGTATTGCCACTTGCAGTGGACTATCTCCATGTTTATTTTGCCGGAGCTCTTCCGATGATTGTCTACAACATGGCTTCAGGTATCTACAGGGCTTTCGGCGACTCACGCTCTCCACTCTACTTTTTGATTATCGGAGCTGTAGTAAATATCTTTCTCGACATTCTATTTATATCAGAGTTCAACCGCGGAGTCAGAGGAGCAGCGGAAGCAACTGTAATAAGCCAGATTATCTCATGCTTTTTAACACTTCTCTTCCTCACTATTAGAAAGGACTGCTGCCGCTACTACCCATCACGTTCCTTCAAATGCGATAAGATAATCCTCAAAAAAATGCTTACCATAGGTCTCCCGGGCGGAATCCAGTCAATTATGTATAACATCTCCAATATGATTATACAGACAAACGTCAACCGCTTCGGTACAGATACCGCAGCAGCTTGGGCTTCATATAACAAGCTTGATGCTGTCTTCTGGATGATTGTCAACGCATTCGGAATTGCGGCAACAACTTTTGTCGGCCAGAACTATGGGGCAGGAAAAATCGAGAGGGCAAAGAAAGGGGTGAAGGACAGTCTTCTTATGAGCGGCGTGACAGCAGCAATAATGACCTTTCTTTATCTGAACTTTGGTAAATATGCTTTCATGCTCTTCACATCCGACGAGGCCGTAATAGAGATAGGAATGCGTATCCTCAGAACAATTGCACCTGTATTCATACTCTATATACCGATTGAAATATATTCAGGAGCACTCCGAGGAGTCGGCCGGACCCTTGTTCCGACACTCTTCACCCTCTTCGGTATATGCGGCCTCAGGATAATCTGGTTGAGCATCCCAGCTTGCACAGCAACAATCGAGAGGGTCATGTATTCATATGCCCTCTCGTGGGGACTGGTATCTACACTCTTCTTTGTCTACTACAAATCAAGTGATGTCTATTCAGAAAGAACTCACTTGAAAAGTTCTCTGTAGTTTGTCCCAATCTCCTCTGCATTCTCTTCTTTCTGCATTAAGTCGTAAAGAGACTGTGGAATGGGGATTGTAACCCCCAAGAGAGGCTCTACAATTGTATTGAACTTTGCCGCATGTGCCGTCTCGACGACAATCGACGGGACAGATGGAAGGTGATCTCTTCTCACCCTTTCGCCGCATGCTGTATGAGGGCAGATTATGTAGCCCTCCTCATCATAGACTTCCTTTATCGTGCGCCTGATTTCATCATCGGAAACGGAATAAGCAGAAACCTTTGAAGAAAATAGCGAGAATGTAGGATAAAGATCGAAGAGTCTCTCCATATTCGACGGCGCTCCGACATCCATTGCGTTGGCAAGTGTCTTCACGCTCTCACGTGGCTTGTATTCAGCGCTCTCAAGATAATCTGGGATTGTCCTGTTGGCATTGCATGCAAGAACAATCTTCTCTATCGGATATCCCATCTCCATAGCCCAATATGCTCCAGTGACATTCCCGACATTTCCCGACGGAACGATAAAGGTTGGCTTAATACCGTACATCTCCACAAACATAGTCGAAGCATAGGCATAGTACGCCATCTGAGGCAGAAGACGTCCGATATTTATCGAGTTACTCGAGCTGAGAGAGGACGAAATAGATTTATCCATAAAGGCCTCTTTAACCATCTTCTGGCAGTCGTCGAAGGACCCAGCAACTTCATACGCCTCGACATTGCCACCCCAGCTTGTAAGCTGCGCGCGCTGTCTGGAGGCAACCCTTCCCTTTGGAAAGAGGACCTTTACAGAAAGGTTTTCTCTGTTATAAAAGGCAGATGCGACTGCTCCCCCTGTGTCGCCACTGGTTGCAACAAGGATTGTCTTCTTCTCACCCCTCTTTCTCAAGAGTCTCTCCATCGTGCATGCAAGAAATCTTGCCCCGAAATCCTTGAATGCACTCGTAGGACCGTAGATAAGCTCCATATATAAGTACTTATCCTTCGATGTATGGAACGGCAGCGGAAAGGAAAAGGCATCATTACATATATCCTCCAGCTCATTCTCGAGCTCATCGCCCTCGAAGAAAGGCTTTATGGCAAGGTACATCGCCTTACTCAAACCCTTCTCCACTGTGTAGTTTTTGTCTATCTCCGGTAGAGCAGTAGGGACAAAGAGACCTCCATCGGGAGCAAGCCCCTTCAAAATTGCTTCGCTTGCCGAGAAAGCAACACCGCCTTTACTTCTTGTTGAAACGTACTTAATCATCCTATCCTCCTAAATTTTAGATCCCAGATATGCACTGAGACGTAATATATCGGCAAATATTCCGGCTGCTGTAACTTCCGGTCCCGCCCCCGGTCCCTGCACAACAAGCGGCTGATTATGATAGCGTGCCGTCGTAAACTGAATCACGTTATCTGTTCCATTTGCCTGACTGAAGGGATGTGAGAGAGCAAATTTTCTCAGCCCCACCGAGCATTCCCCTCTGTCAACTGTTCCGACATATCTCAAGGACATACCCTCGCTCTTCGCCTCGCTGTATAGAGAATAAATTTTCTCATCCATCTCAGCGATACGTGATAAAAACTCCTCTTTAGAAACATCTCTTAGAGCCTCGGGAACAAGACTCTCTATCGGGAATGAACCTATAGAACTGTGGTACCCCAGTTCCCTACTGAGGATAACCGTCTTACGGGCAACGTCCATACCCGAGAGGTCGTCCCTCGGGTCGGGCTCTGTAAATCCCATGTCCTTTGCCTTGAGAACAAGCGACGAGAACGGGACTGTCCCGTCGTATGAAGAGAAAAGCCATGACAGCGTACCACTGACCATTCCTTCTACCTTTTCAATTGTGTCCCCAGTCTCCCTGAGGTCCTTGAGCGTTACGATAATCGGAAGCCCAGCGCCTACCGTCGTCTCGTATAAAAACTTCTTTCCAGTTCTGCGGGAAGAGGAAAGAATCTCCTCGTAGTAGTCGTACGGCCCGGAAGGAGCTTTCTTGTTCGGGGTTATTACATGGAAGCCGCTTTCGATGAAACTCCTGTATTGTTTAGCCCTCTCTTCGCTTGCCGTCGCATCAATAAGAACCCAATGAGGATAATAAGATGCCTTTATATGCGATAAGAAGATATCTTCGTTATATGGTATGGAATCCCTTTCGAACTTCTCCTTCCAAGCGCTAAGGTCAATACCGTCTTCACTCAAGAGCATTCTTTTTGTTGTTGCAATTCCCCTTACTCTCAAATCCAGGTCGAATTCTCGCTTCAGTCTCTCACTTTCACGCCCAAGCTGATCTAGGAGTGTTCCTCCTATGTTACCCGGGCCGAAGAGACCGAGCGACAATGTCTGAGGCGACATGAAAAATACAGAATGAAGAGCTCTCTCTGCCTTTACATCGTCTGAGGAGGAGATGACAGCGCTAATATTGCGTTCACTTGAGCCCTGTGCGATGGCACGTACATTGACGCCTGCGCGTGCAAGGGATGAGAAGAACTGCCCCGCGACTCCTATACATCCCGGCATTCCCTCACCGACAACTGCAAGAATCGAGAGGTTATCTTCTTCTGCGACAGATGAAATCTGGCCGTTTTCAAGTTCTTTACTGAACTCCGTAACAATTGTTGTCTGGGCTCTCTTCGCCTCCTTCTGGGGAATAGCGAAACATATTGAATATTCACTTGAGGCCTGGGAAATGAATATAACGGAGATATTCTCACGCCTGAGGGCGCTGAAAAGACGTGATGATACACCCGGGACACCTGACATACCCGATCCTTCAACGTTTATAAGCGATATGTTCTTAACAACGCTGAATGCCTTGACGCCCTTCTCGTATCCACTTCCGCTCACCGTCACCGTAGTTCCCTTTTCTTCAGGCTCACTCCATGAACACAGCTCAAGCGTCAGCCCTGCATTCATTGCCGGGATAAATGAGTGTGGATGAACGACAGGTGCGCCGAAGAATGAGAGCTCGGTTGCTTCATTGTATGTCAGATTTTTGATTATATGTGCATTCGGGACATCCTTCTTACTTGCTGAATAGAGAAGAGACTTCTGATTCCAGAAAGTAAGAGGAACTTTTAAAGAAGAAGCAATCAATGACGCGCTGTACTCGCCCCACCCCTCTTCTCCGCGTTCCTTACCCGAAGCATCCCTGTCTTCATCACAGTAAAGGAGCGTACCGGCAGCAAGAACGATACGGGAGTCCTTTACAACAGACGGGGAGGAAAGAATCTGAGGAACTGAAAGGACGATATTGGATATACCATCGTCATCAAAGCGGCGTGAAAGAATCAAGGCAAGGAAGGAAGACGAGAGATTCTCCAGATAATCGGAAGAACCGCCGTCGCTGCTTTTGAGAAGCCACACAGCCTTGAGAATGTCCTTAATATCGGAAAAGGAGGATTCGAATGAAGCCGAGACAATCTCCGCGCCGACAGAAGAAAGCGAAGAAGAGGCAAGTTCGAGCCACCCTTTTCTCTTCATCTCAAGAAGCTTCCATACTTCTTCATCCCGTTTTTCAGCCATCTCCAGAAGTTTATTGAACGAAAGCTCCGGATTGAGGGGTGGCGGAAGAACGATAACAGATGTATCATCCCCGTATTTCTTTATGATACTCATCAACCTCTCAATACCACCGGAAGTACTGACCATCGAACCTTCAAGTGCATGGACACGTATACTCATTTTCTCCTCCATTTTATAAAAAAATCGGACTCCCTTATTAAAAAGGAGTCCCCGTTTTTTTTCATTCTTAGAAAAAACTAATCCTGTTATACAACCTTCTGGACTCTTCCTGCTCTGAGGCAACGAGTGCATACTTTAATTGTTCTGGGAGTTCCATCGATAAGAGCCTTTACAGAAACAATGTTCGGTCTGAACTCACGCTTTGTAGTTACCCCGATATGCTGTCCGACACCGCCCTTCTTCTTGGACTGTCCCTTTCTTGTTACAACTGAACCAGAAATTGTACCTTTTCCACAAATATCACATCTTCTAGCCATGACTAATATCCACCTTAATTAATATGCTCATCATCCGACGGAACCTTTGTCGGTACTAAGACCGGAGCATGGGCAAAGATACGCCGTCGTAACAATTGTTGAATATACCCCAAACGCCGATTCTTTGTAAAGTCATTCAATCCTTTTTATACAACTTTCTTTCAGAATGCATTCTTCACACTTAGGACTCGGACGGCATATTGTGCGTCCCAGATAGTTGAGTGTGTCACTGAGCCTGTTCCAGAGCGGAGAATCAAACTTTTCCATGATTTCTCTCATCGTTTTATTCCTCTCGTGCGTCGTGCTTAATCCCAGACGGTAACTCACCCTCTCAAAGTGGGTGTCGACAACAACAGCATTTCCGCCGAGAACACGCTGTTCGTAAACAGATGCTGTCTTTTCCCCGATTCCCTTTATTGAAAGAAGCTCTTCTCTCGTCTCAGGTTCCCCGTGCTCAAGAAAATACACCGCAGTCTCCTTGATTGTCCTGCTCTTGGATACAGACAGCCCCGAAGAGTGTATAAGAGTCTCTATACTCTCAACATCTATGCATGCAAGACTCAATGCATCAGGGAAAGCTTCAAAGAGGCGGGAAGCCGATTTTTCAGCCATTTTGTCAGTACTCGACTGGGATAGAATCACAGTTACGAGGAACCTGAAGCTGTCGGTATAAGGCAGGAAGAATATCTTCTGAGGCATTGCCTTATCGAGCGTGTTGAAAATTACGCGTTCTTTCTCTCTCATGCTCTTATATTACTCTTTTCCCATTCTCAACACCAGATTGAAGTTAAAAGCTTATTCCGCGTTTTGTTGCCTTAATACCACCACCGGGACATTAGATTGTCAGTTATCGTTTTATGTTGTATCCATGAACACAGAAATTACCACTTCAAAATCTCCTGAGGTGGTTTTCGCCTTTGGCGCGCGGAGGCACATAAGCCGGAATTAGTAGAAAAAGAAAGGGCAGTTTTCTATAATTGATTTTGGAAAACTTCATATACAAGGAAACGCCCACATGGATAATAACACGCCAACGCTGTTTATTGACAGTACCTCAGCCGAATATTTAGCACCGCCAGAGACAAAAACAACCGTAAAGCATAGTTCAATCACATACGATTACTGCCTTAAGGACAGGATTTCAAGATGCCCTCACTGCGGACACGAGAAAATGCATATCCA
>CAVFNE010000107.1:0-7864 GCA_963623755.1 Muribaculaceae bacterium
TTGTATGATAAGTAGTTAATATTGACAATATTTTGTACTACCTAAAAAGTGGGCGGAGAGGCTTCGACAAAGAAGAATATCCAATTTAATGGGAGGCAGATTCAGAACGAGAGAAAGTCCGCTTCGATGTGATTCCGGCTTCAACTTGATTGGGCCCTACACAAAATTCATATTTGAAAAATCGTACTTATTCAGGATATCAAGATCGACGTTCTTTCCGCCACAGACAGCCTTTGTGACTTCGCTTGTATATGGAGGCCCGGACAAGAGTACTGTAAGTTCAATATCTAAATATGAAGTACCATTCTCTGTAAAATCTGTTACCTTGTAAACGATAGTTTCGTCCTCATCATCGGTAGTCTTTTTCTGGTAGATTACGCCGTCGAGTGTGAGGGATGCATTTACAGAATCACCTTCTACGGTAGTATATGATGCTTTAATGCTGACATTTTTCAGCGTCAATGTATATGTTGTGCCGTCTTCAGATTTTAAAGCTTCAATGGTGCCTGTTGCAGATTCTATAGTTTTATTTGTATCTGAAGATGTAAAGGGCGCATATTGGTTGTTGTCGCTGAAGGATAAAATCCTATAGATAATGTTTTCGATAGATTCCCTTTCTTTTTCAGTTTTTTCTCCGCTGTTGAAATCTGATAAATTATAAGTCGACTTATAACGCATGAACGAGTTGTATTTTTCTGCCGCATCGCGTGTGTCGATAAATGAAATCAAGGTAGCCTTTTCTCGAGCTAAAACCTCATCAATTTTCTTTTGAGTGTCACAGCCTGTGAAAGAGATGATGATAAGTGCGGCTGAGAGTGCGATTATTATTTTCTTCATAATGTTTTCCGTCTTAATCTATAAATGATTTTAGTTTCCACTTAGAGGGGTTGTCAACGAAGACTTATTTTGTGTTAATTTCATATAGTAGATAATTAACCCCATTTGCATTTTGAATTCAGCGCCTTGTCCTTATTCCGAGTTGAAAAGGGGAGAGTGGCTATCCGTTTTATTCTCCCCTTCGACTCTTCTTAAACCTTTAGACGAGGAGCGGGCCTGAAACTATTCCAGTTTGCCCGGCCAAAGTTTATCCAGAATTTCCAAATCGACATTCCTTCCGTCACAGACGGCCTTTGTATATCTGCGTCCGGAGCTATCTTTGATAAACGAAAGTTCTATATCCTCATATGATATCCCGTTCTCTTTAAAACCTTTGATATTGTAATCAAAGAAGCGCTTTTTTTCTTCATAATCAATCTTCTCTCCAATGTAGATAACGCCGTCGAGTGTTAGTGTTGCGTTTTCAATCTTATCCTTGTAGTCCTCGTCATCAATTGTACATGAGGCATTGATTTTCACCCCAGTAGCTGTCACTGTATATGCATCATCATCCACCTTTTCAATTTTGAGAGTGCCTTCTGCCTCTTCTATTGTGATATCAGCCCCTTCCTTTGTAAAAGCTTCATAGAGCAGGTTGTTGCAATATAGAAGCGTTCCCATGGCCTTCAGCGCTGCTTTTTTTTCTGTGCTGTCATTTTTTATGCACTTAGATAAGTCATAGTCACCCTCTCCAAGAGAGCTAACGGCTGTTGAGTATCTAGCTGCTTTGTCAAATGTCTCCCTCAGTGAGAGTAAAGAAGCCTTCTCTGTATCCAGAGCCTCATCGATTTTTCTTTGCGTGTCACAGCTTGTGAATGCTAGAAATATAAAAATCGCCGATAGTGTAATCAATATTTTCTTCATCTTTTCTGTTCCTTTTATTGTTTCGGTATTTTCTTTATTTATTCAGTAAATCAGTGTAGAAACCGTAGGCATTCTGGATATCACACCTCAGGGGTGTGCCGTCACAATAAGCACTTATAAATGATTCTCTTCTTTCTCCTTTGTATGTAACGGTTTTTATACTCTTGTATTCCTTTTCGTTTACAACAAGGGAGGAGAGAGTAAATTCACGCTTGGCGCCGTTCTCTTCTGTTTCTTCCCCCAAGAGTGTGATGGTGAGGCCAAAGCTCAGCGAGAGGGTGTGTAAAGCACTGTCCTCCCAGAGAGTATATGTTACTATAGCGTCTTCCGCCTTAACATATACTTTGAGCCCGTCTTCCGATTTTCTATAGGTTATCTTTCCTTCTGCTCCGGTGATATCCAAATAACTATGATTATCGGGACGGTGAGAGTTTATCAGGCACTCAAATAGCTTTCCGAGTGCTTTTTTTTCGCCTTCTGTTGTAGATTCATCTGTGTAGTTTGATAAATTGAATTCCTTTTCAAAAGATGGCTCAAGATCCTCAAGATTGTACAGCAGACAGCTCTCAGCACTATCTGGGGAAGGAAGATATCTTAAATACGTAACTCCGTAAATCTCTCGGAATGTCTCAATGAATGCTGTTGTCAGAGCTTCTCTTTCTTTTACCTTATCATCAATCATCTTTTGGCTATCACATCCTGCTGCTAGAAGCAGTGTCAGAAGTAGTACACTAATTATCCCAACGGTTGAAAATATCATGACCCGATTTTAATTCCCTAAATCATCTTTCTCAAGGAAATATTCATTTCGAGGAGAACTTCTCATATCTTTCGATTGTTGACTTAATCTTCTTTCTCAGCTCTGTCCTCTCCGCTGGGAGCAGGTCTAAGAGAGATGAGAGAGAGTAGATTGATGATGCAACTGCCTTTTCAATGTTGGCAGTAACAGATAAGAAGAATGAGTCGTTGCTCTCCTCGAGGTACAGGTACTCGAAGTATTTTCCGGCTTTGTATGGGCGAAGCATAAGCCTGAGGTGGTTATTAATCGTCTTATCGTCATCGTATTGTGTGAAGTGTCCCTTTTTCTTCTTCTTGATTACAAGGCTCTGCAGTGATTTGTCGATAAGTACATATTCCTTATCGAGTACTTTGGTCTTGATAGGGAGGCGTGAGAGCACTTTGTTAAAAGAGATGAAGATTTCCTTGTTCGAGCGGTCGGTAATCCTCTTGAGGCACTTGAAGGGCACAATGTAGTGGCACTTACCGCAGTTAACACGGAAAGAATTGAGAGACGAGTCCGGACGCAGAGTCTCTTTCTTCTCCTTCTCCTTCGCCTTTGCTTTCTTCTTTTTAGGTGACATCAGCTCCTTTAAAAGGGCTGGGTCTATTTCTTTAATCCAATCAGCTTTGAGTGGAGATACACTTCTTGCATACATCTTACTTGTCTGGACAATTTCTCCCGCAAGTATGAAGGAAGGTCGTGTCATAAACCACGAAGAGCCTGGATGTATATAGATTTCGCTTGCCTTGATTGACCTATAGGAATAGCCCTCGGTCTTTATACATATGTACTGCCTCAATCCTGAAGCAAGACAGATAAGGTAGTCCTTGGTTGTGAATTTTCCGCTTGAAATGGGAATACCCATATCTGAAACGATTTCTTCAAGCTGTCCCTTTATGTGGACGATTTCGTCCATCGTCTGCTTATCCAAAAAGTGCGAAGTGCAGAACTTCTCCTTGGATTTCTCGTTATCGAATCTGGTATAGAGCCTGTACATCGAGAGGTACGCAGCAAAGTCCCCGTCGGCGTTGTCGACAAGCATATGATGCACTTCCCTGGCTTCGAATTCTTTTCCCTGAGGAAGTACAAACGGAGACTTAGTCGAGAGGAATGAGGCAGCAGTAATAACAGGCTCGATGACGGTTGGGTAGTTGATTACGGCCTCCACTATGACACGAGAGAGCCTCGGAAGAAGCGGAAACTTAATCATCATCTCCCCGATGTGTGTCAGGTGCAGATCACTCTTGACTGCTCCGATATACTCAAGTGTGTCGACTGCGCTTAAGAGCGCCTCGTCCTTGGGACGCGTAATGAACGGAAAAGATGTGGGATTGTAGATTCCGAGTTCACACATTCTCAATATTACTTCCGCGAGGTCGGAGTGTAGAATTTCCTCTTCGTTGAAATCTCTCCGTCTCTTATAATCTTCTTCGCTGTAGAGCCTGTAACATACGCCGCTGGATGTTCTTCCTGCTCTTCCCTTACGCTGGTCGGCTGAGGATTTCGATATTAACGTGGGAATAAGGGATGATGTAAAGTTACGCTGGTTGTAGAAGTTTGTTTTAGCCACTCCCGAGTCGATGACAGTTCTTATGCCGTCGATTGTGAGGGAAGTCTCTGCAACGTTTGTTGAAACAACGACTTTGGTCTTCCCCTCCGAAGTGGGTATGAAAACCCTGTCCTGCTCCTCTTTCGAGAGCCTGCCGTAGAGAGGATAGATTTCATAATCACTTACGTTGAGTGTGGCGTAGAGCGTGTTGATAGCATCCTTGATTTCGGCTTCCCCTGGAAGAAAAACAAGTACATCCCCGCCGTCCTCTCTTTCGTGCGCGTTTTTGACCAATGCTGCGATTTTCTCGTAGAACTCCTCTTTCGTCTCCTTCTCTAGTCTAGCGGGAGAGTAGATGACATCAACAGGAAAAGGACGACCAGAAATAGAGACTATCGGGGCATTATCGAAAAACCGCGAGAAGGATGATGTGTTTACTGTCGCGCTTGAGATTATAACCTTCAAGTCGGGTCTCTGGGGAATAATCTCCTTCAAAAGGCCGAGGATGAAGTCAATATTGAGACTCCTCTCGTGTGCTTCATCGACCATGATTACCGAGTAGCGTGAAAGGGTGGGGTCGTCTTTGACTTCCTGGAGTATTATCCCGTCCGTCATTATCTTGATGCGGGTTGTGGAGTCTGTTGTGTCGTGGAAGCGCATCGTATAGCCGCAGAATGCGCCCTCGTCCCCAATCTGTTTTTTTATAAATTCCGATACGCTGACAGCTGCAATACGCCTGGGCTGTGTAATTCCGATTATTCCCTTTTCAGCATACCCCGCTTCATGGAGGATAAGTGGGATCTGTGTTGTTTTACCGCTTCCCGTGGGGCTTTCGACAATTATAACCTGACTCTTCTCGAGTGAGGATAAAATTTCATCCCTGCTTTTATATACAGCTAATGCCTTATAGTCCATCACGCCTTTATTCTCTCTATTACGTCCTCAATACTCGAGTACTCCTTACTCTCGCGTGTTCTCTGGTCTCTGAGAGTAAGTGTCTCGCCGACTGTCAGAATATATGGAATACCAGTCTTATCGACATAGTCATAGACCCTCTTCATCTTTGCGTTTTCAGGTAGGTATAAATCAACCCTGAGGCCGTTCTTTCGCATCGTTTCCGCCGTTTTCTCGGCTTTTAGTATATTGCCGCTCTCGATGATAAGGCAGTCGCTGCTCTCTGTCTTCTCGAGTAGCGGACTCTTGAGCTCTTCAAGTGCTGCAATGAGCCTATCGAGTCCGATTGACGATCCCACTCCCGGGAGATTCTCCTTTGTGTAGAGAGAGGCAAGGTTATTGTAGCGGCCGCCGGAGCATACAGAGCCGATTTCCTCTGCTCCCGTGAGGAATGTCTCATAGACAATTCCTGTGTAGTAATCGAGGCCTCTTGTGATTGATGGGTCAAGGACAAAGTGGGACGCAATACCTGTGCCCTCGAGGAGAGCGTAGATATCCCTCAGTCTCTTTGATGGCTCACTCTCTCCGCCCGACAGCTCTTCCAGCTTCTGAAGAGTTTCCATAAAGGATGAAGAGGATGCAGATGTTATGTAGCGTAAAATTAAATCAGCCTTTTCTTTTGATGAAGTTATTCCCTCCAGTATTGCTCTGACTTCCTCTTCCCCGATTTTTCTCAGCTTATCGACTGCTCTGAGTATTTCAACAGAGTTATCCCTAACGCCGATTTTTTCTAAAAATGTATTAAAAAGTCCTCTGTGGGAAAGATGGAATGTGTAGCCTGAAATCCCAAGGGAGGAGAAGGATGAGTTCATCATCGCTAAAATCTCGTAGTCGGCCCTGCTGTTGTCGACCCCGACAATATCGAAATCGCATTGGAAGAATTCGCGGTATCTTCCTTTCTGCGGCTTCTCGCCTCTCCATACCTTGTTGATGTGGTATCTCTTGAATGGAATGGAAAGCTCTGAAGTGTGTCCCGCCATAAAGCGTGCAAAAGGGACTGTCAAGTCAAAGCGCATTGCAACTTCCCTGCCACCGTTATCTAAAAAGTGGAATACCTGCTTATCCGTCTCCCCTCCGCCTTTACCCAGAAGCACCGATGTGTACTCCAATACAGGTGTATCTATCGGAACAAAGCCATAGCTCTGAAAGCACTTTTCAAGCGTAGTGATTATCTTTTTCTTCGGTATCTCTTCTTTCGGCAGGCTGTCACGGAAGCCTTTGAGGACTAGTGGTTCTATCATAAATATCTCCAAACAATATGAGTATAACGCTTTCTCTTCTTTTTTTCAGCTACCTCTCTTCAACATGGATGCGATACCGAAAGTGAGAATTGTCATCATAGCAGGTTTAGTTAGCTCAATAGTATGTTGGCCTAGCAAATTCAGCTCTCTCAAAGAGGTGTGGAGCTCCTTATGCCGAGAGCTTTTCTGAGCTTGGGTGCGCTTTTTATTTCTCTTTCCGAATAGAGATCTTCTCCTGTAACATGGAGGTGCTCTCTGCCTTCATCATAACCTTCCACGGAGGCAAAACCAATGCCGCTGATAGGAATCTCTGCTTCCTCCATCTTCTTTATTTCTTCATTCTCCAGTGATTTCTTCAAAGGGCATCTTAAATACTTACATGAGATAATGAAGTAGCCGCATTTCTGTTTTATTACCACATCGTACTCTCTATTCTCATTTCTGCTGTCAAACCAATATGTCCCGATGTCGACAAAGTCGAGAGAAGGATTATTCGTGACACATAAAGTGACGAAAGTTGAGACTATATCTTCAAATCTGTATGAAATAAACACAGCAACTCCATCCTTTATTTTCTCCCACACGAAGTCAGCTCCGTATTTATTAATTGAATACATTTCGGGAAGGACAAATGTATAGAAGAATCTGACAAGATTGTCCTTGATTGAGTAGAATGTTTTTTTTCTGTCATCCTTTTGATTGACTGGAGTTCTTTTCTCTATTACGGACATCTCGATAAGCCTTCTGCACTCGTCGGCAACTGCAGAGCTAGAAGAATTTATTGTTGAAGCAATTTCACTGTTTTTCTTTTTACCGTTGCCGATGGTAAATAAAATCTCTTCCGCTTTTTCAATCTTGAATATTTCTTGAAGGAGTGTCTCTTTCAAGACAATATAGACGGGAGAACTCTTCTCAAGAAGTAGGTTTTTAATATTCCATTCAAGGCCTTTCTCACACTGGAGGAAACTAAGGACAAAAGGAAGTCCACCGAATACTGAATAAAAGGCGATTTTATCTCTCGCAGGAAGAGAAGGATAGAATGCAGACGCTTCATAATAATTGAAGCTTTCGATTTCAAGAGAAAGGGAAAACCTGCCGTAGAGGGGAGAGGAATAGGCCGATAGACTTTTCATTACCGATATATACGAGCCACAGAGGATAATTGTAATCGTATCGGGGAGAGAGTCGAGGGCGGATTGTATGAATGAGTCGAAATTGCCGTGAGAATAACTTTTCTTCAAAAATTGATACTCGTCGAGAAGAATTACAGTGTCTTTACCTGTTTTTGAGAGTAAGGTGATAAGCTTGGAAAAGTCGGTAATGTACTCCAGATAATCGAGAGATGTTTCTTCTTTGGCAATTGAGGCTAATATCTCCATATTGCGCTCAAAACTTACTTCAGCACATTCCATGTTGATGAAAATGCCGCTGTAGCCTTTCATCGCCTCCTTAATCAGTGTCGATTTGCCTGATCTTCTGATGCCCCATATAAGGATACCTTTGGCCCTGCCGTTCTTTTCATTTACGACTTTCTTTATCTCTCTAAGTTCTTTTTCTCTATGGTAAAACATATTTTTCATTAAAAAAGAAAAAAAAACA
>CAVFNE010000108.1:0-7851 GCA_963623755.1 Muribaculaceae bacterium
TCTGTGCATGCTCCCGGTCTGAATTTAGCTATCTCATCTGGCACCATAGTATGACTCCTCACATATCGGTAATATCTATAGTAATAGTACGTCAGAATGCTAGATTTGTGCAACAAAAAAGGAGCCCAAAACACATTTTTAGTGTCCCAAAGGCTCATCTTATTGCGATTTGAATCCATCGAAGCTAATTCATATCGGTAATTTCATGAATGATTGTGTTTAACTCATCAAGCTTCACTCTTTCAAAGAAATCAACAAATAACTTTGTACTCCACCTTTTCTTCAAGTATCATATGGGGAGGAGATAAATATGAAAGAATACAATTCAGAAATTGAAAAACGCAGATATTCTTAAAAAGTTGATATCGAAAAACGGCTACGATTATATCTACGAGAGTGCATACACTGTATATAAGACGCTTTTAAAGGAAGGAGTGGAAAAAGTCATTGCAAATGCCACTCTCTATGCTCTTATCTCAGATACTGGACGTATAAACAAGAATAATATAAAAGCAGAAGTAGATAAAATTCTCTTTCTCAATGATGAAATGGCATCCAACATATCACAGATATTCTCCTCTCTCTATGACGAGAGGACTCTTTCGAATATGAAGAAGAATGAATACAAGGGTCTGGAGGAATTTTTAAAGGGAGAATGGGAACTTATCAGCGAGGGAGATGCGACATGGCAGTACAAAAGAGGAAGCAGAACCGACTACTCCTATACGTATAAAATGACAATAAGAGTCAAAGATAAATCAATTGTTAAAAAGGAGTTGGATAAAAAGCTCAAGGAGAATCCTTTCCTCAAAGCAGAAGACATAAGGCTCTATTATGAAGAAAAGATTGACAGCATTCTCACGGGTGAATTTGAAGATTATTGCACATGCGACGATTACTACCCTCCTGTTGTCGAGGACTTCGACTCGAATATCGACTACGTTATGGAAAAGTTCCTGCCGGAGTATGGTCTCGAGATAGTAGATGATGAATACGACTATGACGAGGGCGATATCTATTAAGAATTAGGGAAAAAAATTGACGATAAGAGAGATAATCAAACAAAAGAACAGAGAATATTCAGAGGATAAGTTACTTCGAAGGAATATCTGCCGCGAAATCTTTACACAGGACGCAACCGAACGCAAGATAAGAGCAGCAGAGTATTTTGCCCCTGTTCTCAAAGAAAAGTTCGGAGAAAAATATCCACGTCTGGATTGGGAGGAGGAAAGCGCATCTCTTGCTGTGCTCTGCTATTACGGAGTGGACGATATCAATCGGGATATCAAAATAATCCCCGCCATCGCCATATTTATAGCCGACAGCATCTATCATTCGGAAGGTGGAGATGAAAAAATCAGAAAAATAAGTAAACTTATGCGCGACAACTTCATTTTCGATAATGTAGACAGCACGATGGAAGACTCTTACTACAATGACTGCGAGATAGAGGCTCTCCATCCCTTCTATCCAACAACCCTTATTGAAGATCTGGAAAGCTACATTGCCATGAGGAATCTCGACTTCATCAATTACTCCAAAACGAAGTCAACCTCAGTCTCATATTCATTCATCTGTGATCGATATACTTCATCGCTGAACAAAGAAAACAAAGAATCAAAGACACGGAGGATTTTCGACTCCATTATGGATTTGGTTCCCCAAAAGGACAAAGATGAGGCGATAGAAGAATACAAAACACTCTTCTTTGCACTCATTGACTGTTATTTCGAGACAAGAGGGAATATAGAAAAGGCAAAGAAGAAATATGAAGGGAGAATGGAAAATCTCAAGTACAGCATCAACGAAGAATTTTCAGAGCTCCCGGATCCGAAAGAAAAGAACAACAGCCTTGAATATTTCAACCGTTTCAAAGAGATAACAAGCACTCTCGACAAGATTGAATTCCTCACCAATAACCTCAACGATAATTACGCCATGGGGATATATGCAACCGATTCCCTCCGCGATAAATACTCCAAGCCTTTCATAAATGTTCCATCATTCGACCCTTATAAGGTCATTGCGGGCTACTTCTTTCTTCTCGAAAGCGGCGATAACTATGCTTGGCTCCTCGGGGCCTCAATCGCTCCCGTAAGCTATGCCGGATACTTCCTCCCCTGGTCAGATATGACAACATCAAGCAATATATGCGAAGAACTCGAAGAGAAAGTGAATAAACATTATCCCAACGGCAAAGACATATATCTTCCGCTGATTAGAAAAGAGGCCCTTTCAATCAATGACGATTTTCTTCCTGACAAAATCAGCATTGCGAAGGCTGTCTATCTACTTACAAATACGATTATACCGAGGTTCGATATTGAAGTCCCAGAAAAGGAAAGTGTCAGAAATGAAATCGGAGACGAGATGTTCAATAAGCTAGAGAATTATCTGAATTTCAACTATACGACACGAAACAAGGTAATAGATTCAACAGAGATGAGTTCTTGGCTGGAAGATATCAAGAAGCACAATGAACTCTCATCAGAGCTGGATGCTGTGAAAAACAGGCTCAGCACGGTGGAAGACGAAAAGGACAAACTCGAAAAGAAAAGCGCACTTTCTCCCGATGCGGCACTTCTTGAAGAAATAGATTCCCTTAAGGATACGATAAAAAAACTCAATACCCTCCTTGGAAGAGAAGAAGTTGAGAAAGAAAAGCTCAAGAGAAAGATATCAAGCCTCAACAGTGAGCACAGAAACGAAAAGGAGGAGCTCAATTCGCTGAGAGAAATCATCTTCACAAGGGATGAAAACCAGGACGATAAGGACGATAGTAATGAAAAACAGGGTAATAAGTATCCATACCACACTGACTTCAATATTATCGTAATCGGAGGCCTTCCTGATTGGCTTAAAGCCATGAAGAATCTTCTTCCTGATGTGAAATTCTTCGGCGACAGGGTTCCGGACAAAGCAGTGTTCAAGCATTGTGATATCGTATGGTTCCAGACATATGCAGGACTATCCCATAAAACATACTATAAGGCAGTAGATGACATCAAGATGATGAATATCCCAATCAAGTACTGTCCTACAAGCGGAGTATACAGATCAGCGGAAGCTATAGTGCAAGACGAGGACGAGAGAAAAAAACGGAAATAGAAACCAGTCAAATTCCCGTGGTGTTGAGTAGAGATGTACAACGGCAGAGTACAGACTATGGAAACTCGTGCCTTTTTACTTATCGGGGGCAGAAAAGTTACGTATAGCAGCCTCAAGTTATCCGCCGGCCACACCATCGGCACTGTCGACGACGGCGTCAAAGAAATAAAGAAAAATGAAACGCCGTAACAAGCTGTATTTTCAGAAAAGCTTACAGAGCAGACTCAACTTTATGTTATGAAAATAACCCTCTCAATGCAGAGAGTTATTTTCGAATAAAAGACACTATCTGTTGTTGAGGGCTTTTTTATAAATCCCCCATACCGTCATCGGTAAGGATAACCTCTTCCTCCTGAGCCTCACTCACCGTCGCAAGGGAGACAAAATCAGTCATCCAGATACTCTCGTCCAATCCCGCAAGGAGTGCCGGTACGTTGATTACCACAGCGTCTTTTTCGAACGGTATACGAACGCGATAGTTTATATCCCTTTCCAAGCCGCCTTTTTTATCTGTTATGATGAGGTTGAGAGTTACCTGCTGTCCCATTGTCGTAATCTCTCCCCTTTCACGCTGATAAAGCTTCTTCGTATCGTTGTTCTTAACTGAAACTTCTACCTTATAGAAGGCATTCACACTCCCCCCGTCATAGTCGAGAGTCTTGTTATCGAGATAGATAATGTGCTTGCGTCCTGTGAAAATCATAATCACGGCAAGTAGAACCAATATAAGTACAACTGTGGCTCTGTATACAAATGTCTTACTCAATTTCATCTTATGCCTCCACTCCCACTTTCGCTTCTTGGGCAAGTCTGAGCTCTTCGCTTCCCCTGCTCTTCGCTCTCCTCTTCTTCGCTTCATACATTGCAAGTGCAAGTGTTATGACACCGTAGGATACGAAGACTCTGAAATACTCACCTATCATCGAGTCTCCTGTAATCACACTTCCAGTTGTAGGCGCTACAATGAACATAAGATGGAAGAGAGTGACACCTAAAAATACATTGCCTATGCTTGCTTTATCGACGGATGCACCTCCGACAAGAAGGGCTGCTATACAGAACATACCTATCTGAGAATGCGCTGTATAAGTCGAAAGGTTTCCGATATTCTGCAGGTAGATAATCATACCGAACCCTGCAAGAACAGTCGAAATTATGATTGATATTACACGTGTTCTCTCGACGGCGATGCCGCTTGCACGTGCAACTTCCATATCCTGACCGACAGCCCTCATATCCTGACCGAGCTTTGTGCGTCTGAACCATATGATGAAGAGACACATGAGGCCTATGATTATAAATGTAAGGACGGGAATCTTTACGCCTCCGATTCTTATTGCCAGGGCATTGTCGAGAGCCTGTCTCATATCGAGAAGAGATACGGTGTTTCTTATACCATATCCTCTCGGAAGAAGAATATCGTCGTGGATAATCGGTACAATCACACCCATACCGAAGAGAACAAGAAGCTGATAAACACCATTAACAAAGTAGTTCATTATATAACCGGTAATCATCTCCCTGCCCTTGGCTTTATTCATGATTGTTCCGCAAAGCCATCCGAGAAAAACTGAAATCGGGATGGAAATAATCATTGCCAGTATTATTCCCGGTATACCTGCTATCCTCCAGTCAGATACGAATATGAGTCCGATTTCCCCTGCCATTGCACCGAGTGTCATACCGAAGTTGAGTCCCATACCTGCAATGATAGGAATAAGGAGGCTGAGAATCAGGAACGAGTTACGTGCTATACGTGTAATTATCTCGGAGAGAAGAAAGCTTGGTGAGAATCCCGAAATCGGAATACAGACGACACATATAATAACGAACATTACAGGAACAGAGTTATTCTTAAGAAAATTCAATACCTTCTTCATTTTGCTGCCTCCCCCTTTCTTGTGAGAGCATAGAGAATCATACCGTTGGATGCGATTGTCCTTATGACTTCAGATATATCCAATCCTTCACCCGTGAGTACAATCATGAGGTTGTTGATGACTGTCGGTGTCATTGTAACTATTCCCTGGAAGAGGAATGTTCCGATGATGACGTTCTTAATAGTTGCCTTGTTGACTGTTGCGCCCCCGATAAGGATTGCAGAAACAGCAGGAAGAGCCATGTTGAAGGGGGCCATATAGAGCTGTATCCACCCGAATCCCTGCTCATAGACAAGAATACCGACAGCAGCAAGCCAGGTTGACATCACAACCGATAATAGTCTTATGTAATCAACATTGATGCCGCTTGCACGCGCAAAGGTAGGGTTAGAGCCGACGGCAGTCATTGCCGTCCCTGTCTTTGTGTGAAGAAATGCCCACATAAGAAAAGCCAGGAGTGCAAAGAAAAGGATGGATCCAGTCGGGAAGGAGAAGTGACCTATCTGTATCTTCAAAAAGTTTGCAAGAACACCGTTATAAAAGCCATCGAGTGAGATGGTGGTTCTGAGCCCCTTACCGGCAAATCCCCATACCATGGTCGGGCTCTTATAAGGAATAAGAAGCCACATCATACACATGAATGAGACAGCAGAAAATCCGACGTAGGTTGCAATCATCATTTCCCCTCCCTTTATCTTATTAAGAAGCCATCCATAACCGACGCCGAGGATAAGAGCAAAGGGAGTTGCGAATAATATAGCCATAAAAAAGCTTAAGCCCCCTGTGAAGCCGAACTCGATGGAGAGTGTTGCACCCAAGAGTCCCGAGATAATTCCAAGAGGAAGCCCGAAATTGAGGCCGCACCCAGAATGAATCATCGGAACCATTGCAAGTACAAGCACAGCATTCCAGCTGAATCTGTTTATTGTGTTACTTATCTGGGTAAAGAAATTTGCGCCGACAAACGGTGCTGCAATGAATAAAACAAGAAGGAATGTCGCAATAATGAAGCGCGGCAGACCGAAGTCCTTGACAAATTCATCGAATTTTTCTTTTAGAAGACTATTTTTTCCGTCTTTTAATACGCTCATAACTCCTCCTACTTAACGTTGCTGACCATCAATAGACCGAAGTCCTCACTCGGGGAATCTGCACTGAGTATGCCGCTGATTATTCCGCCCGAGACTATAGCAATACGGTCACATACGCTCCTCAGTTCTTCGAGCTCGGATGAAATCATGACAACTGTAACCCCGTTCTCCCTGTTGAACTTTCTCAATGCGTTGAGAACAAGGGCCTTGGCGCCGACATCGATTCCTCTCGTAGGTTCAGATACAAACAAGAGTTTCGGCTCGAGAGCAAATGCCTTCGAGAGACAGACCTTCTGCTGGTTACCACCGCTGAGCTGGCGCGCCTTCTGCTTGGAGGATGTACACTTTATGTGGAGCTCTTCTATGTACTTGTTTGTCACCTCTTCTATGGCCTTATCGTCACGCCACTTTATAATACCTCCCAGGTAGCTCTTTAAAAAACTGTTCTTGACCTGCATTGCCCCGAAGGAGACATTCCACTCGAGAGACTCATCGAGAAGAAGTCCCACTCCACGTCTGTCTTCGCTGACGAATGCCATTTCGGCATCAAGGCATGAACGTGGAGAGTTGAGAGGAATCTCTTTTTGGTCGAAAACAATCCTTCCGCCCGCTTCATAGAGGCCCATTATGCCGTTCGGGATACCGAGTTTACCCTGCCCCGCAAGGCCCCCGATACCGAGAATCTCCCCCTCTTTTACGTCTAATGATACATCCCTCACGACTTCTCCCGGCATATCGACCCAGAGACGCGATATGGAGAGTATAGTACGCTTTGATTCGTTTCTTTTCTCATCACCCTTCTCAATCGAAAAACTCTCGTCTGTCCTGGAACGCCCTACCATCCATGATGAAATCTCCCTGACATTCGTTGCGCCTGAAGGGACATTCTTTACAATTGAGCCGTCTCTCATGACAAGCACATTATCACAGACAGCAAGTATTTCGTGAAGACGATGGGTGATGAAGATTACAGATATACCCTTCTTCGAGATTAAACGTATCGACTCCAGAAGGGCATCAGCCTCCTTCTCGGTAAGAACAGCTGTAGGCTCATCAAGTATGAGAATCTTCAAATTATTCTTACTGAGTTCACGCGCTATCTCGGTAAATTGCTTGTGGCCGACGGGCATTTGATTGATTACCATATTTCTATCAATCTTGACACCCATCTTGTAAATGGCTTTATCCGCGATATCATCCATTTTCTTTCTGTTGAGGGTATTGAGCCTCTCACCGAAGATGTATGAAACAACGTTATTTTTCATGGGTTCTCTGTTGAGTACAATATTCTCAGTTGCCGTAAAACCGGGGATGAGAGAGAACTCCTGGTGAACCATTCCGATTCCGGCATTGATGGCATCGAAGGGCGAATTGAAATGGACATGCTGGCCGTTGATTAAAATCTGACCGCCATAGCCCCCTGTCTCCCTGATTTCATCCATACCGAAAAGAATCTTCATAAGGGTGCTTTTCCCTGCGCCATTCTCACCGACAAGCCCCAAAACCTGTCCCTCTTTCATTGAAAAGGAAATGTCCGAAAGAACTTTGTTGCCGAAAAAATCCTTGCTGACGTTCTTTATCTCCAATAATGGAGCATTGTTTTCTGCCATTTTTAACTCCACATTTTTTGTTTTTCAAATCAAGAGTCCACACTTGAACCATTCATTTGAAAGAGGAAGGCCTCGGCCTTCCTCCTGCAGTCCATAAAGATGGTCTTACATTGTTGTGTATGCCCAGTCCGGAACTTCAACTTCTGTTGAGTGCATATACTT
>CAVFNE010000109.1:0-7812 GCA_963623755.1 Muribaculaceae bacterium
TAGACTACACCAAAGCCTATTGGCATTCATATTTCAGACGAAATTACGCTTACAATTGAACCGGATGCAACTATGGAATCCGCTATCACGTCTATATCCTCTCCGAAGAAAACCTTGTAAATTTCCTCAACTTTTGCTGTAGTCAATAAGCTTGTATCTGTGGCAAGGTCTTTTGTTCCTGTATTAGCCCCTTGTATCTCATCAAGCGCATAGTAGACAGATGCACATTTTTCGAAACTGGATGCAAAGTCAGCATAGTTTTTTATCAGTTCTGCACTCTTATCATAGTTTTGTACCTGCTCTGCACTATTGTCGTTACTGCAGGAAGAGAAAGAGAAGACGATAAAAAGTGATAATAATACGATTAAATATTTCTTCATTTATCTTATTTCCTCCTATGGAAATGCGTTGAGTATATATCGACTGGGGGGGGGGATAGTCAATGGTTATGGATGTTGTGGCCAAAAAAAAGAAAGAGGTATCATTCATTCTTCAATTGTCTTCTCGTTTTTTTTTGAGAATCGGAACTCGAATTCCTTGCTGCGGATGCTCCAGTCAAGTCTGATGACAGAAAAATAAAGCGGGGGTGCTCTAAAAGAAGGGCCGGCCTGAGCTGGATAGTGTTGGAGCTACAATGAATAACATAATTGTACGCATACCGTTCGATTGTTATTGTTTTCCTGTCGGCAGCTAGTCCCAGGTGCAGAAATATCTTCCTGCCTTCTCTTCTATCATCTGGTAGCCCCGTCATAGATAACAGGTAGAAGAAAAACACTTGTATCTTCTCTTCTTTAAAAGTGTGAGATGATTTTCTCCGTGGTGTTTACTCTGTTATTCCCAAATGGCAGGAAGAGTGTGAGTATTATTCGTTTCATTTCTGTAATATACATGTAAAAGAACAGGCTGTTGTCACTTATTCCTTAACGCAATGAATTCTTTGTGTTATTCTTTTTTTCATGAAAGACGGATTTATTAAAGTTGCGGCAGTTTCCCCATCGTTGAAGGTCGGTAATACAGAATATAACTCGAATGAGATAATTAAACATATACAGCATGCGGGAGAGAGGAAGGTGAAGGTCCTTGTTTTTCCCGAGATGGGTATCACAGGATATACATCCTCTGATCTCTTTTTTCAGCGCTCTCTTCTCTTTGCGGCTGAGACGGCACTTGATAAAATCGTCGAGTCGACGGCAATTTATGATACACTCGTCTTTGTCGGCTATCCGCTGGAGCACCTTGGAAAGCTTTATAATACAGCTGCGGTAATACAGCGCGGAAAGGTCCTTGCATTTATTGCAAAGAAGAATCTCCCGACCTATGGAGAATTTTATGAGACGCGTTGGTTTACGCCGTGCCCAGAAGAAAATGTAAGCGTGAATACAAAGTGGGGAGAGGTAGTATTGGGAAACAGGATTATTTTCGACTGCACATTCCCATCGTCACTCCGTGTTGCTGCTGAAATCTGCGAGGATTTGTGGGTTGCAGATCCGCCATCGACACACCACGCTCTTGCCGGGGCGACGGTAATTGTCAATCTCAGTGCATCAGATGAAATTGTCGGTAAGGAAGAGTACAGAAAAGAGCTTGTTTCATCTCAAAGCGCAAGAACACTCAGCGCATATATATACTGTGATGCCTCGGAAGGTGAAAGCACTACAGATATGGTATTCACCGGTTCTGATATAATCGCAGAAGACGGTTTGATTCTCTCAAGTCGTACTTTCTCATCGGGGGAATTGATTGAAACAGAAGTTGATACAGATAAGCTTGAGAGCGAGAGAGCCAAGCGTAACACATTCATTGTGGATGATTCTCGCTACACCCACATTCAGTTCTCCCTAGAGGAGGAAGAGACAACCCTTACCCGTTTTGTCGACCCACATCCATTTGTGCCGATGAATGATGATTCATGTAAGAAAAGATGTGAGAAGGTACTCATGCTTCAGGCTCTGGGGCTGAAGAGGAGACTTGAGCACACAGGGAGCAGAAAGTGTGTAATCGGACTCTCGGGGGGACTTGACAGCACCCTGGCTCTTCTTGTTGCAGTCAAGGCTTTCGATATGGCATCACTCGAGAGGAAAAATATAAAAGCCATCACAATGCCTTGCTTCGGAACTACCAAAAGGACGAAAAGCAATGCCGAGAAACTCGCTGATGCACTCTCAGCAGATTTCATCACCGTCGACATAACAGAAAGTGTCCTCTCTCACTTTAAAGATATAGGGCAGAGCAGCGATGACTATTCTATTACCTACGAAAACTCACAGGCGAGAGAGCGCACCCAGGTTTTGATGGATTGGGCAAATAAAGAAAACGCCCTAGTCATCGGGACGGGGGATTTATCGGAACTTGCACTCGGCTGGGCGACATACAACGGCGACCATATGTCGATGTACGGCGTAAATACAGGAGTTCCGAAGACTCTTGTGAGAAGTCTTGTGGGTTACTATAGAGATAACGAATGCACTCCCGGATGTGCTGCTGTTCTGGGCGACATACTCCTCACTCCTGTATCTCCCGAGTTGATTCCGGGCCGTAACGGTGAAATTGATCAGGTTACGGAAGATATAGTCGGGCCGTATGAGCTACATGATTTCTTCCTCTATTGTATTATGAGATGCTCCTATTCGGTGACAAAAACATTCCGTCTTGCCACTTATGCATTTAAAGATACATACGATAGAGAGACCATCTATAAATGGTTGAGGACATTTATTAAAAGATTCTTCTCCCAGCAGTTCAAACGTAGCTGCCTTCCCGACGGGCCAAAGGTGGGGGCCGTGACACTCTCGCCACGTTCTGACTGGAGGATGCCGTCGGATGCAGATTCATCGGTATTCCTACTTGAACTCGAGAAGGCATACGGGAAAGAAAAAGATAATTGATTGTAACCTTGATTTTCTATTATTGTTTTAAGAATTGCTGGTGAAAAATAATGAAAAAGAAAGTTTTTACTTTAATACTTATATTCCTAGTTGTGTCCCTTACACTCAGTGCATCATTCATGAAAGTCGGGCTTAACTATTCGTTTGATTTTCCGATTAACACGGATAGTGATAATCCTGTAGATATCTCATCTCTCGACCTTTCTGCATTCAGACTGGGCACAGAGCTGAGGTTCAATATGGGCTACCTTACCCTGGAAGAGAGCATCAGGGGATCATTTACAGAACAGCTTGCACTTTCCTCTTTTGCCTTCTTATCCTGTGCTTCCCTCAGAGCTGATATTTTCTTTGTAGATATACTTTTCGGCGCGGGAATTATGACAAAGGGCGAGAAAGTCGACACAACGTGGCTTTATAACGGCTTGGAAAGCCCAGCCTTTGGCGATATTCTGAAAAGCTCCATATTCTTCTACAAGGCAGGGCTGGACTTCAATATAGGTAAGCGCATGACATTTGCCTTGAGTGCATTGATGCCGCTCAGTCAGAGCTGGAACACACTTTCGAGTGTGCAGGAGATATCTGTCATCGACGCACTCAAGCCTGAGCTTGATAAGACAGAGGTGACTGTCTCTTTCCTCTTTAATTTCTTCTAGGGACAGTTATGAAAAATAAGAGTGTCGGTCTTTTTAAGGGATTGTTTACAGTTCTTGTGCTGTCTCTCATTGTCTACGCTGTGATTTTCTTCTTTTTTCCGAATACTTCTCTCAAGTATTTCGGCACTGCTTTCGATTTTAATAAGGCTGTGGAAGAGACTGTTGCCGGAGTTTTATATGATTTGAACGGCCTGAGTGAGAAAGAAAAAGAAGACTTTGACAATTATTTATCCTCCTCAGAAGGCAAGGCCTTCATAAAGGGAATATCGAAGGCAATTAAAGGTGGAAGAGAGAGTATAGAGGAATTTACTCAATCTGAGATTTTTTCGTCCTTTGTAAATAATGCATCCTCGATTCTTTCTCAAGAATCTTTCGAGAAGCTTTTTGATAACATTGAGGATACTGCCTCGGCCATACTGGGAAAAATCGGGTGAGTTTCAATTTCTCCATTTTCACAATATAATCTCTTCAGAGGTTGAAAAATGGACGGCTTACTCTTTACAAGTGCAGATCTCGATCAGGAATTGATTGAGAAGGAAAACAAACAGAAGGAACGCGAAAGACAGCTTAAGATAAAACAGAAGATGGAGGAAAAGGAAAAAGAGAAGAATGCTGAGAAAAAAGAATACAGCAGGACACTCTTCCTCCTTGACGGCTACTCGATAATCTACAAAAGCTATTGGGCTTTTATATCACGCCCGCTTTTGGATGGAGAAGGTAATAATATCAGCGCCTACTACGGCTTTTTCCAGACTCTTTTCCATATTCTTAAAGAGAACAAGATGGACGCACTTGCCGTCACAATGGATGAACGCACTCCGACATTCCGTCACATTTTATATCCCGAGTATAAGGCAAACAGGGAGAAGGCTCCCGATGATTTACATAAAGCTGTGGAGCCTATTAAAGAAACGTTGAAAAAGATGAACATAAGGGTCGTTTCAAAGCCCGGCTATGAAGCTGACGATGTCATGGCCTCTCTTGCCCTCAAGGCTGATAGAGAGAATTGGCGTACGGTGATTGTCTCGGGTGATAAGGATCTCTGTCAGCTCGTCAGCCCCTCTGTCTCTATTCTTCGCCCTCCGAAGAAGAAGTGTGAGAGTCACTACACTTTGATGGATAGAGAGCTTGTTAAAGAGGAATATGGAGTGTACCCCGAGCAGATAGTCGACTATTTGTCTCTATTGGGGGACGCTGCAGACAATGTGCCGGGGGTGAGTGGAATCGGAGAGAAGAGCGCGACAAGACTGCTCTCGGAGTATGTTTCACTCGATGGTATATACCGCCACCTCTCAGACTTGAAGGAAAGCGAAAGAAAGAAACTTGAGAGTGGAAGGGAGAATGCAATGCTGTCGAAAAAGCTTGTAGTTCTTTCTACCGACGCTGTCGATGACTCTTTCGATATGTCTTCACTCAGCATAGATAACTTTACCATAAGCCGCTCGGCTCGGGACTTTGAAGAGAAGAACCTCAAGTCTCTTGTAATAAGGGCTAGAGCAAAGAAGGATGATACTCCAAATCCGGTGGAGGAAAAGAAAGAAGAGAAAAAGGTGATGCCTCTTCTTGAAGAAGACGAGAGATACCTCCTCGATAAGGGAAGTTATAAGACATTGATGAGTCGTGACGAAGTTGAAAAAGAGTTCTGCTTGATAGCCTCCTCGCTCGGTGTTATGGCACTCTTTCTTCTTTGCGCTGACTACGATGTGCCGTCGACTCTTTCCGGCTTTTCTTTCTCCTCTTCTCCCCTTAATGGATGTTTTGTGCCACTTGGAAGGGGAGGAATAGAAGAGGAGGATTTCCGCTCTCTATTTGAAAAGTACATTACTTCGGGAAAAATCAGGATAATTGCGCACTCATTCAAGTCTGTTATGAGAATACTCTCTTTCTATGGCATAAAGTGTAGAGTGGAAAATGACACAATGATTCTCAGTTGGATGCTGAGTTCGAACGACGGCGTCTACAGCATGGATATTCTGTCGGGGAAGTATTTTTCAAAGACGCTCTTGAGTATAAAAGACATAGCTTCCGGTCCGCTTGGAGAAATTGACTTGGATATCCTCGCCCTTTACTCGTCTCTCCGTGCCGACTACACATACCGCCTGGAAAGGGTCCTTTCAACACGTGTCTCGAAGAGGGGGCTTCTGGCGCTCTATAGCGATATGGAACTTCCCCTCATCGATATTCTTTTCAACATGGAGGAGAAGGGTATTTATCTTTCGCTTGAAAGAATCGGTGAGTTGAAAAAAGATACAGATAAGAGAATTGAGGAGTTGAGAGCAGCTATATACCTTCTTGCGGGGTACGAGTTCAATATTAACTCGACAATGCAGCTCTCGAAGCTTTTATATGACGAGAGGAAACTCGAGAGAGGGAAAAAGACGATGCGGGGCTATTCGACAGATACCGAAACTCTCGAGGGACTGAGAAAAAGCGGAGACCCGATTATTTCATACCTCCTCGAATACAGACAGCTGACGAAACTCAAAAGCACATACATTGATGTACTGCCGTCTTTGAGAGACAAAAACGGGAGGGTGCATACAACATTTCTCCAAACCGGTACGGCAACGGGGCGGCTGTCCTCCAGGTCCCCGAATCTGCAGAATATTCCGGTGCGTACAGATATAGGGCGGAAGATAAGGCTCTCGTTTGTGCCACCTCTAGGCAAAGTCTTCATCAGCGCCGATTACTCACAGATTGAGCTTGTTGTACTATCGTGGATGAGCGGAGACGAGAATCTCAGAGCGGCATTCATCTCCCGCGAGGATGTTCATAAGTACACAGCTGCCCTAATTTACAACAAAAGTGTAGATGACGTTACTCCCTCGGAGAGGAGGGTGAGTAAGACAATCAATTTCGGCATTATGTACGGTATGTCGGCATACAGGCTCTCGAATGAACTGGATATAAAGCGAAGTGAAGCCGAGGAGTTTATAAAGAGGTACTTCGAGCGCTACAGCTCTGTAAAGGATTTTGTCGAAAAGACTGTGAAAGATGCAGAAGAAAAGGGGTATGTCAAAACATATTGGGGCCATGAGAGGGAGATACTCGGTATTAACAGCCGCAATAAGACTGAAAAAGCTGCAGCTGAAAGAACAGCTGTAAATACCGTAATACAGGGAACGGCGGCTGAAATCATGAAGAAGGCCATGATAGAGATAGATAAAAAAATTAAGGACGGAACTCTAACTGCTTCCCTTATTCTTCAGGTGCACGACGAGCTTATCTTTGAGGTGGATGAAGATAAAGTAGAAGAAGAGGGAAGGATTATTAAAGAGACGATGGAGAGTGTAGTTAATCTTCCGGTCCCTCTCTCAGTATCTGTTGAGTGCGGACACTCCTGGGGGGAGATGCATTGATGATAGTGGGACTTGTGGGAAAGAGCTGCTCGGGAAAAGATACAGTTGCGTCCCTCCTAGACGATAGGTTTGTAGCCATAGACGAAGATAAATTGGGCCACGAAGCGCTTGAGAAGAATATAGAGAAAATAAAGTCTTCCTTCGGCTCTGATGTTATCTCCGGTGGGACTGTCGACAGAAAAGCATTGGGGAAAATAGTCTTTTCCGACCCTGATAAGCTTCGGATTCTGAATGATATAACACACCCGTGGATGAAAGAGGAGACTCTCAGAATGGCAGAAGAAATCGAGAAAAGCGGGAAGATTGCACTCATCAATGCTGCTCTTCTTGAAGAGATGGGGTTTCTACCGTACTGCGATGAGATATTGGAGGTAATATCACCATACGAGAAGAGAAAAGAGAGGGCATTGAAGAGAGATGGAATAACTGAGGAAGGCTACAGAAAGAGGGCGTTAAGCCAGAAGAATATCGGAAAGAGCCTCCCTTCATGTGGTAAAAAGGTTATTACGATTATAAATGATGAAACAGAAGAGAAGCTTTCTCGACAAGTTGGCTTTTACTGTGCTAGCATTAAAGAAGCGAGGGAAAAATGAAAGGTAAATCTTCTTCAATTATTGTTGCTGTAACCATTACGCTTACACTTTTTGTTGCTGTTGCTGTATGTGTATTGAATCCATTTAATGAGAGTAACAGCACCATGCCGGTTATAAGAGAAGAGAAAGAGTTTTTCTCTGAACCTCCCGAGCCACAGAACATGATGCAATCAGAAGCCAAGGCAGATGTTAAGGCAGATGTTAAGGCAGATGTTAAGGCAGACGTAAAGGCAGACGTAAAGGCAGACGTAAAGGCAGACGTAAAGGCAGACGTAAAGACAGACGTAAAGACAGACGTTAATACAGATGTTAATACAGATGT
>CAVFNE010000110.1:0-7787 GCA_963623755.1 Muribaculaceae bacterium
GGGTAACCCGCCTTCAGAATTCAAAGTTAATAGAAAAAGTTAAAGGGAACTACAGGTAATCTGTAGTTCCCTGTGAGTTTTTCTACTAACAGTTAGTCTTTGCTATCTCAAGTGGGCATTTAAGCTTGAAGAACTTTAATAGAATTAATAGTTTCTGTTAGCAGTATAGAGTAAAGCCCCTCAATAGCCAACAGCTACTTTACACAAAATCATATAATTTAAAGAAATGTATTAAACGAGACAGGGTAACCCGCCTACAGAGTTCTAAGTTAATAGAAAAAGCTATGGGGAACTACAGTTATAAGCTTTTTGATGGAGTCCTCATATTGAGTGTTGTTACATCAGTCGTGGAATTCCCGAAATCTATCTGCAGCTTCCGTGTACTGTATCTTGCAGTTGATTTTCTCTCTGTTGGACATCCTGCCGCCGCTCTTGAGAAGAAAGATGACACACAGGTGCAGGACAGAGTGAAAGTTGACAAATTAGTTGTGTAAAAAGCAAATAAAGACTTGCATTATGTTGAAATGATATCTAATATATTAGTATGTTACAAAAGGAGAACAATACTATGAAGATGACATTAAGGTGGTTTGGGAATGCATTCGACTCTGTGACGCTTAAACAGATCAGGCAGATTCCCGGAGTGAGCGGAGTAATTACAACACTTTATGATATACCGGCAGGAGAGGTATGGCCGAGGGAGAGGGTTAAGGCACTTAAAGAGGAAGTTGAGGAAAGCGGGCTCAAAATCGAAGGTATTGAGAGTGTTAACGTATCGGACGCAATCAAAATCGGATCTGATAAGCGTGATGAACATATCGAAAACTATATAAAGTCGCTCGAGGCACTGGGCGAGGAGGGCATTGATGTAGTCTGCTACAACTTCATGCCGGTTTTTGACTGGACAAGAACAGACCTCTCCAAGATGCGGGCAGACGGCTCTACAGTTCTTGCCTACGACCAGAAGGTTGTCGACACAATCAACCCTCAGACATTCTTCGATAAAACAAGTGAAAGCAGTAACGGCTTTGTAATGCCGGGTTGGGAGCCCGAGAGACTCAAAACTGTCAAGACTCTCTTTGAAGCATATAGCAGTGTCGACAGCGAAAAGCTCTTTAACAATCTTGTTTATTTTTTGAAAGCTATCGGCCCAGTATGTGAGAAATACTCAATCAAGATGGCAATACACCCCGACGATCCTGCATGGCCTGTATTTGGACTTCCGAGAATCATAACGGGTAAGGAGTCAATTTTGAGAATGCTCAAAGCTGTCGACAAAGAGTACAACGGCCTGACACTCTGCATGGGAAGTCTCGGAACAAACCCCAAAAATGATATTCCCGATATCATAAGAAGCGCGAAGGGCAGAATTCACTTTGCACATGTGAGGAACCTCCATCACTATGCCCCTGGCGTATTTGAAGAGGCTGCACATCTATCGTCTGACGGTTCATTCGATATGTACGAAGCGGTCAAAGCGCTCCACGACATTGGCTTTGAAGGCCCAGTCAGACCTGATCACGGAAGAACAATATGGGGCGAGAAGTGCATGCCCGGCTATGGCTTGTATGATAGAGCTCTAGGTGCTGAATATATCCTCGGCCTCTGGGAAGCTGTAGACAAAAGCGAAAAGAGGGGAGTATGAGAAGCCCGGATAAAAAAGATGTATATTCGTCACTCAGGGAGGAGATAACACTTTTGAGACTCCTTCCCGGGGCGGAACTCAACACTGAGGCTCTCTCTGAAAAATACGCTGTATCACGCTCGCCTGTAAGGGATGCGCTCTTGCGTCTTGAGCGCGACAGGCTTGTCGATATCTTTCCTCAGAAGGGCACGAGAGTTGCATTCCTGAATGAAGCTATTATCGAAGAGGAGCGTTTCATGCGTAAGTGTGTGGAGCTCGGGGCTGTTGAGAAATGCCTTAAGAAAGAACGCACACAGAAGGAGTTTGATGCCTTTGTTGTGAAGCTTGAGAGCAATCTTCTGAGTCAGAAAGCTTCTCTCATAGAAGAGGACTATGCCTCATTCTATAAAGCAGATGATGACTTACATCATATCTTCTACACAGAGGTGGCCCTCGAGAATGTATGGGCAGTTGTCGATGCACATACTGGAAACGATAAGAGAATAAGGATGCTATCTTACTCTGACAGAGTAATCACAGAAGGGGTGAGGGAACAGCATATAGCACTTGTTGAGGCTATCAAGGAAAAGAATTTGAGTAAGGTGCTTGAAGTTGAAAGGGAACACCTGGAGAAGGTCCAGAAGGAGATAAAGGACTTCGAAGAGCAGTTTCCATCATATTTTCATTAAGGAGGAAGAAATGAAGTTGAATTTAAAAGATCTGGATTCAATTAAAAAAAGTTCTGCAAAGGTTTATTCCTTTGATAGAGAAAAGATTAAAGAGAATACTCTTGAAAGACCCGAGTGGATACATTTCGGAGCCGGTAATATTTTCCGTATATTCCCTGCTGCTCTCTGTCAGAAGTTACTTGAAGAGAAAAGTATGGATACCGGTATTCTTGTTGCCGAGGGCTTCGACTACGAAATTATCGATGATATCTACAAACCCCATGACGACTTGACTCTTGCCGTCACACTCCACGCCGACGGCAGTGTTGACAAAGAGGTTATAGGAAGTGTTGTAGAGGCTGTAAAGGTTGATCCGAACGCTGTAGGCGATTGGGAGATACTTAAAGAAGCATTTATCAATCCGTCACTCAAGATGGTCTCATTCACCATAACAGAGAAGGGATATGCAACACATCTTTCCAATGGAGATATCATGCCGCTCTATAAGGAAGATTTCTCCCACGACATTGAAAATGCGAAGATGCTTCTATCCCGAATTGTTTACTTCATGTCCCTGCGCTTTGCCTCCGGCGCTTCTCCTTTGACCTTCGTCAGCATGGATAACTGCTCTAAAAACGGCGAGAAACTGAGATCTGCGCTTCTTTTAATTGCATCAAAGTATGTAGAGCACGGCAAAGTAGATAAGGCTTTCCTTGATTACCTCTCTGACGAGAAAAAGGTTGCGTTCCCGTGGTCTATGATAGATAAAATCACACCACGCCCAGATGCGACGGTGCTCGAGAGCCTCAAAAAAGAGGGCTGGGAGGATATGGATCCTATCGTTACGAGAAAGCACACATATATTGCACCTTACGTCAATGCAGAAGAGACAGAGTACCTTGTTATCGAAGACACCTTCCCCAACGGCAGACCTCCTCTTGAAAAAAGCGGTGTCTACATGACAACAAGAACAACTGTGAACAGGACAGAGAGAATGAAGGTTACAACATGTCTCAATCCTCTCCACACATCCCTTGCTCTCTCCGGATGCCTTTTAGGTTATACCCTGATTAACGAAGAAATGAAGGATGAAGACCTTCTGGCGATGGTGAAGAGGCTCGGCTACATAGAAGGGCTTCCTGTTGTAACGAACCCGGGGATAATCGAGCCTAAGGCATTTATAGACGAAGTCATTAATACACGCCTTCCCAATCCTTTCATGCCCGATACCCCGCAGCGCATTGCAACAGATACATCCCAGAAACTCTCGATACGCTTTGGTGAGACAGTGAAGTCTTATATCGAAAACAAGATGGACCTATCCTCTCTCAAGGTTGTACCTCTTGTATATGCACTCTTCATGCGCTATTGGCTTGCACTTGATGACGAGTGGAAAAGCTTCGAACCCTCTTCAGACCCGATGGCTGATGAGATAAAAGAATGTCTGAAAGGTATTGAGTGCGGTAAGGGGCTCGTGGATTTTGAGGGTGTTAAAGCGCTTCTCAGTAATGAGAAAATCTTCGGTTTTGATGTAACTTCCACTTCTCTCTATGAGAGCGTCATCGTTCTCTTTGAAATGATGATTAAAGAGAAGGGTGGAGTGAGGAAAGCAATTAAGGAAAGTATCAAATAACACTTTATATATAAAGGAATTGAGAGAATGAAAACACTGTACGATTGTATAGTGGTCGGCTCTGGGGTTGTGGGATCAGCCATAGCCCGGGAGCTGATGCGCTATAACCTGAAAGTTGGAGTTTTGGAAAAGAATCTCGACGTTTGCAATGAGACAAGCGGGCGCAATTCTGCTGTTGTACACGGCGGCTTTGCCAACCCCACCGGCTCACTTAAAGCAAAGTGCTGCGTTGAGGGTAACAGAATTATGGCAGAGCTCTCTGATGAGCTCGATTTCCCTTTCAAGCGCTGTGGTAAGCTTCTTGTCGGAAACACAGAAGAGGATAGATTGAGCCTTGAGAGAACACTCGAGCAGGGAAAAGTCAACGGCGCTGGTGGCTTGAGGATGATTGATAAGGACGAGATGCTCTCTATCTGCCCATATGTCACAGGGGAATTTGCACTCCTTTCCGAGAGCAGTGGAATCATGGACCCGTTCCTTTATACGATAGGGCTTGCGGAGAATGCCGCGGCGAACGGCGCTGATTTCTTCTTCAACCACCGTGTAATAGGCCTTGAGAGGGAAGATGGTGTTTACTACGTAAAGACCACCCACGGAGATTTCCAGACAAGGTGGGTTATAAACGCTGCAGGCCTGGGGGCAACGGAAGTTTCTGCATTTGTCGGCTTAACGGACAAAAAAGTAATCTATTCGAGGAGCAACTACATCATCCTCAATAAAAAGATGGGCAGAATGCTTCCTCTTCCCGTTTACCCGGTACCAAGCAATGTTTATATGGGTATTCATATCACCCCCACTGTTGACGGCAACGTTACAATAGGGCCGGACGCAGAGAACACAGACGACCCGACTTACTATGGCGTTCCCGAGGACAGGATAGAGGCGCTTATGAGAGAGGGGGCTAAGCTCTGGCCTCACATCAGCGTCCGCGACAGGATCAGAATCTTCTCCGGCATACAGCCCAAGGCTGTGGATGAAAAGGGCGCTGTTATCGACTGGCAGGTCGATATAGACGACAAAAAGGCTCCGAACTTTGTCTCTTTAATCGGCATTGAGTCGCCGGGCCTCACAGGAAGCGTACCTCTTGCACGATACGTTATCGAAATGATGAAGGAGAGGGAGAACTTCACTCTCAACGAAAACTTTGAAGCGAGAAACAAGAAGAGAGTTAAGTTCAGCACACTCTCACTTGAGGAGAAGAATGCACTTATCAAGGAGAATCCGGATTACGGGGAGGTTGTATGCTCATGCGAGGAGATAACGAAGAAAGAGGTTATCGACGCTATTCATAATCCCCTGGGAGTGTGCACTCTTACAGGTATCAAATACCGTACCCGTGCGATGATGGGTCTTTGTCAGGGCGGTTTCTGTCAGATGAAGATATATAAACTCATTGAAGAGGAACTGGGTAAGAGAGGAGAAGACATCAGATACTCCTCTCTCGGCTCATGGCTTACAGACGGCAGATTGAGGAAAGAAGATGAGTAAAAAAATAGATGTAGTTGTTATCGGCGGGGGGCCCGCCGGACTGAGTGCGGCACTTGCTCTATATAACAGCGGTGTTGAGGATTTAGTCATACTCGAAAGAGAAACACAGCTTGGAGGTATTCTCAGACAGTGCATTCATGACGGTTTCGGACTTGAAAGATTCGGCGTTAATCTCTCCGGCCCGGAATATGCATCGCGCTTTATTTCGGAGATTGAAAAGAAGAAGATTCCCTACATTACAAACGCAACAGTCATGCGCATAACAGATAAGAAGGAAGTCGAGGTATCTACAAGAGAGGGTGTGGTTGTATATGAGGCAAAAGCAGTAATTCTTGCAATGGGATGTAAAGAACGAAGTGCAGGAAGCATTGCACTTCTGGGAGAAAGACCCAGCGGCGTCTTTACAGCAGGAACAGCGCAGAGCTATATGAACCTCTACAATAGAATGCCTGGAAAGAATGTAATCATACTCGGCAGTGGTGATATAGGCCTCATTATGGCACGCAGACTTACTCTAGAGGGCGCTAAAGTTAGTGCTGTCTTTGAGTTGATGCCGACTCCGAACGGACTTCCGAGAAACATTGTTCAGTGTCTCTACGATTATGATATTCCCCTCTATTTAAGCCACACGGTTACCAAGATATTCGGTAAGAGCAGAATCGAGGGTGTTGAGGTATGTGAAGTTGACGATAAGAGACAGCCTAAGAGAGAGAGTGCAAAGTATTATCCCTGCGACACTCTTATCCTCTCGGTAGGACTTATTCCTGAAAACACACTCCTGGATGAAGCAGGAATCGAGATAGACCCTGCCACAAGCGGAGCTGTTGTCGACGAGCACTACATGACAGGTGTTGACGGTATCTTCTCCTCGGGTAATGTTCTCCATGTCCATGACCTAGCAGATGCTGTTACAAAGGAGAGCGAATCACTTGCTTCTTCCGTAAAGGCATACCTTGACGGAACAATCAGGAAAGAGAGAGAGATTGAAGTTAAGAAGGGAAGAGGAATCGGACATGTTGTTCCTCAGAAGATAACTTCTCGCGATAAGTTCTCCCTCACCCTCCGTGTCAGAGAACAGTTTTCTCCGGCTGTAATCGCCCTTACACAGGACGGAGAAGTGATTGCAAAGAAAAAAGTCCAGAAGGCTATTCCGGCAACTATGATAGATATGTGTGTTGACGGCTCGAAGATTAAAGACGGCGTTGATGTGGAGGTGAGTGTACTATGACAAAACTTTATACATGTATATGCTGCCCCAACGGGTGTGACATAAACGTTGAGCTGGAAGATGGTGCTCTTGTTGGTTTTTCCGGTAATAAGTGTCCCAAGGGGGCTGATTACGTAAAGCAGGAACTCACATCGCCTTACCGCACGATAGCATCCTCCGTCCTCGTAAAGGGTGGTGATATGCCGCTCTCTTCCGTCAGAACAGACAGAGCAATTCCGAAGAACATGATTTTCCCCGTTATGGAGGAGATAAAAAAAGTTGTGCTCACAGCTCCCGTTGAAGAAGGAAGCGTGGTCATAAAGAGGGTATGCAATCTCGAGAGTGACATAATTGTTACAAGAAGCGTCAAGAAAGCGTAACAGAACCAAAAAACATGCATAGTCCCCGAAGGCAGAAAGTCAACGGGGATTTCTTTCTCTCATGAACTCAAGTAATGGTTCTTCTTCGAGAATCAGATATCCCTCTGATAGTCGGGATTTTCGTCTTGCTCCATAGAAAAAATGTTGAAAGAGAAATAAGCAAAGTCGATAGACTATCAATGAGGCCCGAATCTTCCGGATGGTTTTTACAACGTGGCTTATCATCTTGTCTTCTGTCCCGAAAATTAAGTAGAGAAAAGAGATAATTTGATGTAGAATGAAAATATGAAGGAAATATCGGTATGTACATCAACATTTGAAGATTTAAGAGAAGACTGCGATTATATCTATGTCGACAAGACAGAATATGTGTACTCTCTTGTAAAGAACAGATTGAAAAATTACTACTTTATTTCCCGCCCACGCCGCTATGGCAAAAGCCTTATGTGCTCGACACTCAAATGCCTTTTTGAAGGAAAGCGTGAGCTCTTCAAAGGTTTATACATAGACAGTACGGATTATTCTTTTGAGAAGTACCCGACCCTTCATTTCAACTTTGCAAATATAGATACATCAAGTTATGATAATTTTTTGAAAATCTTCCAAAACAGAATAAGTGAGGAGGCAGAAAAGAACGGAGTCGAAGTAGAAAGAGATGTGCCGTCCGAGATGCTTTATTCCATATTAACCAAGTTAAATAAAAAGGTTGTAATCATCATAGATGAGTACGACACTCCAATCATTCATACATATAAAGATAAGCAGAAAGCAGATAAAATCAGAGATA
>CAVFNE010000111.1:0-7783 GCA_963623755.1 Muribaculaceae bacterium
TCATAAGGTCTAATGGAATTGACACAGAAGGTAAGGTTACGGCAGGAAATAATACAGCTTATCTGAGTAATGTAAAGTGTACTGGAGGAATAAATGTGTCTGAGCATAATCTTGTTATAGATGAAGATTGTGTTATAGATGGTGATGGCACAGAATATAGAGCTCTCTGGGCACAGTCTAGTGCAGAAATTACAGTCAATAGTGGAACATTTATCGGAGGAAAAGGTAACATCCTTGGTGGGGATTATACGTCAAAGATAACCGTGAATGGCGGTACTTTCAAGAAAGGTAGTAAAAGTAACACAGGAAGTCTTTGCTATGTTGAAACGAATAATGGTAAGAAAAGCACTATAATTATTACTGGTGGAACTTTTGAGTTTAAACCAGACGTTTATGTAGACACAGAAACTTATAAAATAACTCCTGATGATAATGAACAAGGTCCTTGGACAGTAGAATTAAAGAATGCCGAAAAGTAACTAAAACTCAACATTATGCTTCTCCACTTTGGGGAAGCATAAGAGTCTATCGGAAGATAGGACAATGGTGTTAGCTGTTTTCTAACAGTGCACATAGATTTTTTATTATTATTCCCGCACCCTCAGGACCCCATGCCGGAGGGTGCACTTGTTTGTTGATGTGTGCCTATTTGATTTGACTCTACTTTTCTTCTTTTTGTAGTGTCCTTTTCTTATATTTTTAATTATCCTTTTAATATGATTAATGCAATTAGGGGAAGAATAGTCGAGGTAACGGAATCCTCGATAATTGTTCTGACAGATTCGGGCGTTGAATACTTTATTGAAATATCTAATAAGAGTGCAAGTCGCTTTATGTCCCTGAAGGGGGAAGAAAAGGAGAAAGTGAGAGTACTTACTGTTCTTCAGCATAGAGAGGACGCGATGTTGCTCTACGGCTTTTATGACGAGAAGGAGCGATTTGCATTCAATGAGCTTATAACAGTTCCGGGTATTGCTGCTAAGGGTGCCTTGAAAATTCTCGGGGGCGTGAGCGTCGATGAATTGGCATTAATGCTTGACCAGCAGGACGTAAAGAGGCTGAGTAAAATCCCGGGGCTCGGGGCGAAGACTGCGCAGAAATTGATACTCCAGCTAAGAAATGTGCTTGTCTTTGACGATGGCGAAAAGGAAGGGGAAACCTCAGGGGAAGGATCATCCTCCATCAGCACCAGATTCAAAGACCTTATCACATCCTTTACAGATATGGGCTATGACAGGCGTGATGTTATTAAGGCTGTAGATACAACTCTATCCGAGAGCGGGAGTCTCTACTCCGCACTCTCTGACCGTGAAATCGAGAAGAAGATATTCACATCTGTTCTCAGGAGGCTCAATTGATTAAGGAAAACACATTCGAACTTGATGATACACTTTCCCAGGAGAGGACAGTAAAACCCGAGATGATAGAGAAAGAGGAGGCGCAGGAGAATATCCTGAGGCCGAAATACCTCTGTGATTTCCAGGGCCAGAAGGAACTGAAGGAAAACCTCAAGATATATATAGATGCCGCAAAGAAAAGAGGAGAGGCGCTCGACCATATATTCCTCCAAGGCCCTCCGGGACTGGGTAAGACAACGCTGGCTTCCATTATTGCTAACGAAATGGGGGCAGATATCAAACTCACAAGTGCAACTGCACTCGATAAGCCGAGAGACCTCGTTGGGATATTGACCAATCTCACAGCTGGGTCTGTATTGTTCATCGACGAAATCCACGGCCTCAAGAAAAGCATGGAGGAAACCTTATATGTTGCAATGGAGGACTACAAGATAGACTGGGTTATCGGGCAGGGACCGAGTGCAAGAACAATCAAAGTCGACCTCGAGCCGTTTACGCTTATCGGGGCGACAACAAGGACGGGAGGGGTGAGTAAGCCTCTTGAAAATAGATTCGGTATCCCAGTGAAAATTGACTTATATCCGCCGGAAGAACTATCGCTCATCATCAAGCGCTCGGCCCAGATACTCAACGCAAAAATCACCGACGATGCTGTAATGGACATTGCCGTCTGCTCGAGAGGAACACCGCGTATTGCAAACAGAATACTAAGGCGTGTGAGAGATATTGCAGATGTTGTGGGAGAGGGAGTTATCGACAGCAAGATGACACAGCTTGGACTTGAGAAACTCGGCATCGACAAAAACGGCTTGGACAAAACAGACAGAGCTATCTTGAAGGTAATTGCTGAAGTCTATTCGGGAGGCCCGGTAGGACTCGAGGCCTTGGCTGCCTCCCTCAACGACAGCTCGGATACAATTGAAATTTATTATGAGCCTTATTTGATGAGGCAGGGCTTATTGAAGCGTACTACAAGAGGAAGGTGCCTCACTCATAAAGCTTACGAACTACTCGAAATAGAGGATAAAAATGTTAACCAGGGATTTTTACTTTGATTTACCCCCTTCTCTTATTGCTCAGGAGCCTGTGGAGAAGAGAGGGGATGACAGACTTTTGTTGCTCGATAAAAATACAGGAGAATACTTTGATTATACTATCAAGGATTTTCCCTCTCTTTTGAAGGAAAATTCAATTTTAGTTGTAAATAACTCCAAAGTGAGAAAGGCACGTGTATATGCCAAAAGCGCGGACACAGACGGCGTTGTGGAGTTTCTGTTTCTCGGCGAAAACGACGACTCGAGCTGGAATGCGATTGTTAGTAAGGCAAAGCGCCAGAAGAGAGGCAAGGAGTATATCTTCTTGTCGCTTGACGGCGAAATAGTTACAAGGGGTAGAATAGTCGGGGAAAGAGACGACGGGACAAGGGATATTATGTTCTCCTCTCCAATTAATGAGGACTTCTTCCAGAAGTGCGGTCATGTTCCTCTTCCGCCTTATATAAAGAGGGAAGACAACTTCAAGGATGAGAATAGATATCAGACGGTATATGCCAAAAAAGAGGGAAGTGTAGCATCCCCTACCGCAGGCCTTCATTTCACGCGCGAAATACTTGATGAGATAAAAAAAAGGGGAATAGAAATAGTAGAAGTAACCCTTCATGTGGGTGCCGGAACATTCCTTCCTGTAAGAACAGATACAATTGAAGACCACCATATGCATAGTGAGAGCTATGAAATATCGCCAGAGACTGCTCATAAGCTGAATGACGCAAAGAAAAACGGCAGGGAGATTGTCGCTGTCGGGACAACGTCAACGCGCACACTCGAGAGTGCAACAGACGAGAAGGGGGAACTTGTTAAACTTAAGGGACGGACGAATATCTTCATTTACCCAGGATATAAGTTCAAATTCGTCGATTCCCTCCTTACAAACTTCCACACCCCCGAGTCAACGCTTGTCATGCTCGTCAGTGCCCTTGCGGGGAAGGAAAACATAATGAAGGCATATAACCATGCGATAGAGGAAAAGTACAGATTCTATTCCTACGGGGACGCGATGTTTATAAGAGCTTGATGCTCTCGAGGGACGATATAATTTCCTTCGAGATAGACTCAATTGTTTTCGTTCCGTCTATTTTGATGAGTTTTACGCCATCCGGAAGTGAGGAGAATAACGATGAGTAGTTATCCCTCACTTTTTTTAAATACTCACTTTTCTCGAAGAGTTCTTTCTCCTCTCCTCTTTTTTCGATTCTTCTCATCGAGTCCTCGACGGGGGTGTCAATGTATATAATTACATCGGCGTGTGGAAAGCGGGAGTTGAGAGATAGTATGTAGTTGTAGTCGCATTCAACACCCTGGTAGGCGATGGAGGAGTAGAAGTATCTGTCACTTATTACGTTGTAACCTTCATTTTTATATTTATCAATGCCGTATTCTTTATTATAAAGGTGGTCATCGCGGTCGGAAGCGTAAAGAAGGGCGAGTGCGGAAGGTGTTGTTGAAAACTCTTTTCTCAGCGCTGATCTGACTATTTTCCCTATCGGATTATCTGTCGGCTCATGGGTAACGAATACCTTTTTTCCTCTTTCTTCATACTCTTTACCCAGTATTTTCATCTGTGTTGTAGTCCCGGCGCCGTCAAGACCTTCGAAAACAATTAGTTTTCCTTTTTCCATAGAATTGTCCTTCTCTTCTTTTAACTATAAAATACATGAGTTATTGTATAAATTAAGGGTATAGGAAACAAGATAGAGTATGAGATATCACAGCAACATAAAGACAATTTCAATTTCGATTTTTGTAGCACTGTTGTTTTTCGTTTCCTCATTCTTTATTTTATTTACCCTGAATCTCACATCTCCGACATTGATTGTAACAAACCGCATTCTTGATTCGGTGAGTCAGGTAAGCTCCGACATCTCATTCAAATTCGACGGAATGGAACGTAACTTCCGTGACAGGGTTATGATCAGGAACTTTTCACTCTACTATAAAGGTGAGAGTATTGCCGACTTTGATAGAATCGAAGTCAAGCTTGGCCTATTTGATATCCTTTCTTACCTTTTGAATCTCGAAGGAAACGCAGAGATAGATTTTCTCGAGGGCTCAGTCAACATTCCTTTTTCTCTTTTCTCTCAAAGTGAAGGTGAGAGTACAACAAGCGCAGATGGTGCTCAGGATAAAGGTAACGTAAATGTTGATAGTTCATCCTCTTCATTTTTTTCTCTACTCAATAACCATAATCTTACACTTGTCTTCAAGTCTGTTGACTTCTCGTGTGATTACATAGAAATAGATATAGAAAGACTCGAACTTAATGCTTTAGGAGAGGAATGTGTAATTACAGGGGAGTTATCCACTCCGTCAATTGATCTTGAGTACAATGGAAATAGTCTATCTCTTTCCTCGTCTTCGCTCTCTTTCTCCTACGGTAAAACTATATTTATTACCGGTACAATCAAGAGTCTTGATGCTGAGGGAGAGGGTATCAACGGTACTCTTGAGGCCACTTCATTCTCGGCAACAACTCAAAGTATAGAGAGTTTGACAAAGGGAAATATCTCAGCCGTTGTTGATGCTGACGCCATCAGTGTTGTATACAACAAAAGCTCACTCAGGACTGAAGGCAACAAAGTAATTGTCTCGGGGGAAAAGATTGACTACAAAGCTTCACTTCTGAGGGTATCTAGTACAGGTGGGGATATCTCTGTTGACGGCGTGAGTGCAACACTACTCGGCTATGATAAATATTCTCTTCTCTTTGGTGAGACTCTTATCAAGGCATTCGGGGAAGAGGGTGTAGTACACGGCCTAGCTGTCGCCGGTAGCATAAATGATAAAAATCTTTCCTTCATTCTTCAAAGTGCCGAGGGTGATATAGAGAAAAAGACAGAGAGTAAACTAGGACGCGTTAATCTCGAGAGTATTGAGGGGAGAGTTGATTACTCATCCTCTATTTCGGCTTCTCTATCGCTAACGGCGTTAGTTACTACTCCCGATGAGGCACTTGACGACATATCCTTCTCGCTCTCGTCCGAACTACTTCTAGAGGACGGAAAAATTCTCGACGGGAGCGTTGAAATCGAGGACCTCTATCTAGGCTTCGGGGACAAATACAACTCTTTTGCTAAAATCAGCGGAGACTTGGATAACGCCTCTATTACCTTCGACTACGGGGCAGTCGACATCGACATAGAGCTCGGGATAAACAATAAGACTCTCGATGGAACGATTTTTGTCAATTCTTTTGAAACGGCTAAGCTTAATTCTCTACTAGGGCTTGAGAAAAACACTCTCTTCTCCTCATCGTCTTTGTTTGACCTTTCTTCGTCCTTTAATCTTTTTATAAACGAAAAGAGTGAGATTGACGGCACTTTAAACTATTCCTTTACGCTCTCTTCAATAAAGCTCGGCTTTATAGAGACATACATTTCGTCGAAAGGAAAACTTGAGTTCGAGGAGGATAGAATTGATTTTTCGTCTCTCTCAGTCGACACATCCTACTTCTCATTAAATACATCGGGTTATTTTGATACCACTAAAATGCTCCCCGACCTCGATTTCACCACAAATCTCAATAACGGCAGGGAGCTTCTTAACGGCTATATACACCTGGGGGAGGAAAGGTCATACAGTTATTACGGTGATTTTGCATACCTCGGTGACACATTCATCAGAGGTGTTGTCGATTTCAACAGCGAGAATTTGATTGTCTCGGCTTCCGTTCTGGAGACCAACGCACTCGAGAGACCGTTCAATTTCACCTTCAACCTGCTTGATAAAGTCCTTTCCCTTACTTCCAGTAAGCTTACCTTGAACCTTGACTTCTCAGACGGGATATCGGGTTATCTCAATTGTGATAACCTTACTTCCCTCAGAAAGGCGGAGACGGGGGACGCAGTTAGACTCAACGGCGAAATCTCTTTCTCTTATAATTTCTCTAAGGGGCTCGGGATAAAGTCAAACCTCTTTGAAATAAATTCAATTTTCCTTCTTCCTTCTTCTCCTTCCATTTCTTTCTCCATTGAAGGGGAAGATGAGTACTATGAGTTTTCATCAATCACCATCACGGGGGACGGCCTTAGTTATTCGGGCCTGATGAGAATAGACCTCAGAGATAATGTACTCGGACTCTCACTTAAGGATAATGTAGAAGAGGGCTCACTGCTCTTTTCTCTCTATAAAGATACCGAGTATGTGGCATCTCTGAGGGCTGATAGTATAAACCTCTCACCGCTGGGACTCGAGAATATGTACGCTAACATTACGCTCTTTGGTAATGCAATCAAGGCCGAGGACTTCTTCTTTGACGGAAAAATCAATGTAGTAGATGCATACAGCATGAAGAGCAAGATAAGCGCATCAATCGTCGTCAACGGGGAAGAGTTGATTCTCGAGGATATCGTATACTCCTCCGAGACAATGAATTCTACTCTCGAAAAGCTCTACTTTGACGCGTCCACAGGGACATTCGGCCTCGACAATGCTGTTATCAAGCTACCGAATGAAAAGGGCGACAGGGCATATCCGATTGAAACTAAGTTCTCTCTCTCGGGACAGAGAAAAAGCTCTTCGTCCCTCTTCAGTAGCATTTCTTCGCTATTAAAGGAGAAGGGAGCTGGGACAGATATTATCTTTACGCTTGATTATCTTGATCTCGATTCTTCTGCATACCGTATTGATAAAAAAGATCTCACCCTTTCCCTCAACAGCAATAGTGCTGTTGTCTCAGGGGATTTTGTCAATGCGTTTGTAGATTACCAATCCAAATCCTCCACTCTCAGTATAAACCTTCCTGATTTTGCTGTAGGGGATTTCAATATTGACCTCTCGAGGGATCTCGACATCACGGCAGATATAAAAGAGTTCAATATGGGCCTTGTGAACTTTACATTCAAGTACCCGACTCTGGTCTTCCGTGATGATAAGGTCAGCGGCAATGTTTCTATAACAAGGACAAACGGGGAGTACAACCTCTCGGGAAGCCTCGAGAGCGAGGAGCTAGGGTGTGACGTCTTCTGGATTGAGGACCAGAGTCTTATATTCCATAACGCGAGATTTACTATCTGGGACAATGATCTCGCCGGTAACTTCACCTATGTCACTGTCTTTGATAAGAAAGACTCCTCACGTAAAATGGTAAGGATGAGTGTAGGGGTATCTATGACGCCGACACTCAACATGCAAGGCTGGGAGTGCGAAGTTTATATAGATGGAGAGGAAAATGCCGTGAGGGTGAGAATTCCGCTCTATAAGATGAATGTAGATATCTTGGGCTATGCTACGGGCTACTACCATATATATTCAGACGGCAACGATACCTATAACGAAGGGGAACTCAACCTATACAACACTTCTCTTTCAATCGGAATGAATGAATACCCCGATTGGTACAACGAGATAGGAAAGGGTGGTGTTATGGAT
>CAVFNE010000112.1:0-7741 GCA_963623755.1 Muribaculaceae bacterium
TTTTCAAAGTTTCTTCTACATTTTCAAGAGCATACATCAGAATACGTGTCAACTTGGAATCGAATATGTATAGGTTAAGCAGTCTCTCAAATGTTAGGCCCTCTTCGTATTTACCATCTGCCGATTTAAACTGATATAAATAACCCGACAGCCTGAAATAGTTAATATTGGACAGTGTCTCTTTTGCAAAATCTCTATCTTTAATAAACAACCCACGGCTTTCTAATAATGTTATTTGTTCATCAATAGACTTATTGAGTTTCACTATACAACCAAAAATTTCGGCCCCCACATGGTACGCATTGCAAAGAGGCGCGCGGAGGTCTTTATCATGCATTCATAATTTACCCAATATCTAAAAAACCGTCAATAAAAAGATTTCGGCAAATAGCATTTCGTTAGGACGAATGTATCGTAAAAGTTCAACCCTGGGGTATAAAGCATGACGCAAGGTCATTCTCAGCTACCCTCCACCTGCTTTCCCGGATTCCTAGATGCCGACAGCGTCAGAACCTGAAACACCCCAGACCCCTTTCAGTGCGATATACCGGCATCATAATCTGAATTTAATCGATAGCTATGAGAGAAACTCAACCCGCAAATAGACGGGTTGAGTCATCATGGCTGGCCAATTCTTAAATTGGGGGTGTGAATTTTAACCACTCCATATTCCTGGAACGGAATTAAGTTATTTCTCCTAACTCTCTGATCCCGCCGGATTTACTATCTGATGAATCAGCAAAACAGGCTACTTTTCTGCTGCTTTACCGCCTGTATCAGCCGATATTTTTACTAAGTATACACTTTCAGGCCCAACATCTCTAACACAATTGAGCGACACTGTTTGTTATGCCCACATGCCTTTCCGATTCTCTTATATTTTTTAGAGGACGGCATCTAAAGGCACATTTATACACCAGACTCCAAGTACTAGGAAGAGATTGGCAAGTATATATGTAAGCATAATGACAAATGAAGTGTGCTTCTTCTCGCCTGTTATCGTCCTCAGGGCAATACGGCTGTCTGAGAATAAGAATAAGCTTACGCCGATAATAACAAGGATGGACGTCTTTAGATACTTGAAGGAGAATACTGCAGACATACCGACAGCAAAGAGGTACAGCGTGAAGGCATAGACAATTGCTGCATAGCCGTGTTTAACCTTGTTCTCGAAAACATACTTGATCATCATGAAAAACGGTATTCCATAGATAAGCATTCCCCCAATCATCGTATAAATGTTGAGGCCGAAGAAGGAGAAATAGACAACATAAATCATATGACCGACACTGAACGAGATTGCCCCGACGACAAAACGCCAGAGGGGTTTCTTATATAGGAGAAGAATGTCGCCGAGGGTGTAGAAGAATGCGATTAATAGCAGCATCCAGGGCCGTGCAATTTCACGAGAAAAAGCACGGGAGGCCGTAAAGAGCGTGAAGTAAAGGGTTGGAATTAGAAAACACTTTGTAATATCACCAACCTTTTCCCTCTCGTAGAGACGTCTGTCGAGATGGACAGCTGTAACCAGGGAACACAAAACAACACTTATAGTAAAAAGAGTTACGTCATTCATTATTGTCTCTTTCCTCTTCTATCTTTTTCTTTAACTCTCCGATAAGCATCAATGCTTCTAGGGGGGTTGATTTATCGAGGTCGAAAGCTTCGAGTTCATCAATTATATCATCTGTAAGAGTAAGAGGAGAAACTTCAGAAGTAAAGAGATTTCCTTCTTCATTGAAAAGCGAGTAATCGGCAAAATGTTTTTTCATAAAAGAATTAGCCTGGTTGATTATCTCTCTCGGGAGACCCGCCAATCTCGCCACGTGAATACCGTAACTTGATTTGGCAACCCCTTCTTCAGCTTTTCTGAGAAATGTAATCTGGTTCTTTTCTTCAAGTACTGCCATATGTAACAGCTGTACCCCGCTGTTATCTAAATAGGCCAGTTCATGATAGTGGGTGGAAAAGAGCGTGATTGCATTCTCCTTCTTGAGGTAGTTCATAATTGCCCAGGCAATGCTCATGCCGTCCTCAGTTGCAGTTCCACGCCCTATCTCATCCATTATGACAAGGCTTTTGGGGGTCATCGAAAGAAGAATCTGACTCGATTCACTCATCTCGACAAGAAATGTACTCTCCCCTTTCGAGAGATTATCAAATGCGCCAACGCGACAGAAGATTTTGTCTGTGATGGGAATTACTGCCTTGTCGGCAGGGACGAAATATCCCATGTGAGAGAGGAGTGTAATCAGTGTTATTTCCCTCAAATATGTAGACTTTCCCGCCATATTTGGGCCGGTGACCAGACTGAAGCGTGATTTAGTGGATGAGAATGAGTTCGGAATGTAGTTATCTGTATAGTCCTCAACAACGGGATGTCTGCCGTTGATTATCGTCATTTCACCCTCTTCTATTATTTCAGGCCGAGAGTAGTTTTTACAGACAGCACACTCTGCTGCACTCTGGTAGTAATCCAATAATGTAACAACACGCCCCATCTTCTCTATTGAGAGATAGAGAGAAAAGGCTGAGGAGATGAAGGCGTTATAAACTTCCTTCTCCCTTCTGTTCTCCTCGTCCTTGCTGGAGTAAATTCTCTCTTGTAGGGACATAAGTTCATCGGTTGTAAATCTCTCGCCCCCGACAAGTGTCTGACGGCGTATAAAAGACTGAGGGACCTTATCGAGCTGGCCTTTACTAACTTCGAGGTATGTTCCGATTATCCTGTTCTCCCCGACTTTTATATTCTGTATGCCGGTCTCTTCTTTTATTTTTTCAAGATACTCATCCAGAAGCTTACTTCCATTTCTTGAAATATCTCTCAGCTCATCGAGTTTTTCGTCATAGCCGTCGTTGATAATAGTCCCAGCGTTGTTAACATTAGTGCATTCCCTGTTAACAGCTTTAATAACATTGGAGGCAAAGTCGATAAGAGAAGAAAAATCAAAATCCCATTCGTCGACAAGCGTTAGATACTCCTCGTTCTTTTCAACAAGATCAAGAAAATAAGATATACTTTCACTGATTGCAATTAAATCGCGCGGCGTGAGTCTCTTCATCGAGGCCTTAACGCTGAGCCTCTCGAGGTCGCTTATTTCAGATAGTGTGTCTCTCACTCTCTTAAGTTCTTCGCTCTTTGTGTAAAGTCTCTCAATCCAATCAAGTCTCTTTCTTATTTCTTCAGCATTGACAAGTGGATGTAAAATCTGCTCTTTGAGAAATCTCGCGCCTGACGGGGTTCTGGTCTTATTTATCGAAGAAAAGAGAGTGTAGGAAGTAGAGTTATCCTGAGACGAATGTACCAGCTCGAGGTTTCTGACCGTTGCCGAGTTAAGAACCATATAGGAGGAAGAAGTAACCTTCTCAATATATCTCAGCTGTGGAAGCTCTGTCTTGGCATTTTCCCTGATGTAATCAAGTAGTGCGCCGATAGAGGCTATTGCATTGTCCTTCTCACCCAGCCCTATGAGCCTGATTGCACTCTGCCCGAATTGTTTTTCAATGCTTTTCCTACCTTCCTTAATAGAAAAGTACCATGTGGGAAGCTTAGTTATCATCACCTTTTGAGAATCAAGGATATTTTTCAATCCACTCTCAGAGAAATAAAGGTCGTCAGGACAGATTATCTCCTTTGATTCAATTTTATAAAGAAGCGACTCGAGAGAGGAATATGACTTATCAAGAGGAAGAGAAGTGAATTTAAACTCCCCAGTTGTTATATCTGCCCAGGAAACGTAGATGTTTTTCCTGTCGCTGAATATGGATGTTATATAAGACGAAGAGAAGGCGTCAACATATTCGTCGTCGACAACTGTGGCAGGAGTGAAGATTTGGGTGACTGTACGCTCGCAGAGTTTTTTGTCATCTGTCATGAACTGCTCACATAGCGCAACTTTTTTCCCGTATTCCAAGAGTCTCTTGAGATAGTTTTTTGCAGCATGGTATGGAATACCGCACATCGGCATTGTGCCGCGGTGTGTAAGCGTTAAATTCAACAGCTTTGACACCTCGAGAGCATCCTCATTGAACATTTCATAGAAATCACCTAAACGGAAAAAGAGCACCTTATCCTGATGCTCTTTTTTGATTTCCATGTATTGACGCACCATCGGCGTTAATTCACTTTTCTTATCTTCCATCAATAAATAGAAGTGGTTATAGCCAACACAAGGCTCAGACCACTGTTACCTCCCCAGTTGAAGAGCGATCCTTTCTGTAGTGCGAAAGAGCTTCCACTGAGTATTGTAGCATTTTTAACAAGATAAAGTCCAAGAGGGAATCCCGGAATTTCCATCTTAATGCCGAAGCCTGCAGCAAAGTACCAATCAAGGCTGGAAAAGGCAAGATCATCGAGATTTGTTGTAACTGCCGTTCCGCTCACAAAGCCCTCGAGTGATATAACATCCTCAGCCAATGGATAAGTCAAATCAACCTGATTGTTCCATAAGAATGCCTTATCTGTCTGTACACTGAAGCCGCGTCCTATATTCATACCGTCGATGTAGAGCATTTCATACTTTGTGGCGCCGTCCTTTGCGTCATACCACTCCCAGCCATCGCCGCTCTTATTCCAGTATTGCGGAAGCATGAAGTCAACTTCACTCGAGAAACCGAGAATAACATTTTTAACTGTCTCCTTATCCTTGTTCTCGAGTCTTAAAACACCAGTGTAAGCACTGAGGGAAAGAGAGATTTTGTTATAGTTTGACAGTCCCTGGAGAATACCACCTGCGTACGTATAGCTGAGAGAAGCAACATAGCCGTGTGGGGTACGTGAGACGTAGTTTCTTGCGTCCCATGAGAGAGAGAACGTCAACTTATTTGAGAACTGCCATCTCTCACCGTACTTCTTAATCAAAAGTTCATACGGATCGTACTTGTCCTTATCATAGAAAGCTCTGTTGAGGCCGATTGAGAGTCCACCCGAGAGAGAAAGAGTTCCCGCCTGTCCTATAACCCACGAGTAGCCGGAGGAGTAGCCGAGAGTGAACGACCAATTATCATACTTCATGAGGTTTGATGAGGATGGAGTAGTCTGCGATGAGTTATACCACTCATAGGCAGAACTGTAGCCGAGAGGATAAGTAGAGTACGAGGAGTCTCTTCCGTCGTAGTATTCTGAGCCTATTCCTCTCTGAAGGGTGCTTGATCTGACATTTCTTGCCACTGAGAAGGAGATTGCATTCGACCACCTTCTGTTACCGACCCAGTCATTCGAAAGGGAGAGCGATACAGCCTGTGTTGTCGGACTGAGCTCGGTGGAAATACCAAGCGAGCGTCCTGTTCCGAAAAGGTTTGTGTTGGAGAGACTCAAGAAGCCGGAAACCGGGAAACCGTCAATCTCGTTTGCCCCGAATGTTGCACCGAACTGAAGCTCCATCGTATTTCCCTCTTCGACGTTGAACTCGCATATGACACCGTTATCTGTAGTGCCGGGATAGAGATTTGCTGTGATATTCTTCAAAAGAGATGTGTTGTACATATTCTGCTGAGCCTGTATGAATTGAGTGCGCGAGAATACATCGCCGACGCTCATATCTATTTCACGCTCGAGAACATACGGCTTTGTTTTCTCCAGGCCGTTGATTCTGATTTCTTCGATAACTGTCTGTGGCCCCTCGTTTATTGAGAACACAACATCGACTTTATGGTTATCCTTATCCTCGTTTTCCTTGACGCTTATACTGGAGTATACATAGCCGTTATCATAGTAGAGGGTTGCGATGGAAGTATAAATATCATTTATCTTTTCGCTGTTATATATATCTCCGCTCTGAATTGTAAGAAGAGAGTCGATTTCTGTTGTAAAGATTTCATTACCCTCGGTTATCACATCCCCTACTGTCCAGAGTTCACCTTCGTCGATGACAAAGACAATAGAAAGATACTTTGTCTTATCTGTCTCGTCTTCTTCTATCTCATCCGTTCTCACTTCCTTTATAGAGGCATCGGGGTAACCCTTAGTTGAATAGTAGTTAACAAGAGTAAGAGAATCTGATGTAACATTTGACTCGAGGTAGTTTCCCGAGTTGAAGAATGACTTCTCCTTTGAAGAAAGAAGAGCCTTAAGTTCCTTGGTTGTAAGGTTATTGTTGCCTTCGAAAGAAATTGAACGTACCTTATACTGCTTACCTTCATTGATGGAATATGTAACGGAAACAGTGTTGGTTTCACTGTCTTCGCTTATACTCCCTTCAACTGACACATCCTTATATCCCTTTGAGATATAATGCTCCTTTATAAGAAGAGCATTGCTTGAGAGGTTATTCGAGGAGTAGTAGCTGCCCTTTGTCAATGTCTGTGCATTCAAAAGTGTCTGTGTCCCGATACGACTGTTACCCTCGACTGTGACAGCCGCAATCTTCGGATTTTCGAATATCTCGATTGCAAGAATAAGTCCATTCTCATCGTTTTCATCGACTACGGCATCAACAAGCATGTAGCTCAGCCATGACTGGGAGTAGAAATCACTGTCTAGATTGTAAAAAAGCTCGTCTGTGAATATCTTTCCAACATAGCGCTTTGTTATTGACTGTACTGTTGACTCCTTGACGTTGACTAGTCCTGTCGTCTCTATAGATGTAATGGTTTTACCTACATACCAGTTTTCACTCTCCGCTGCTGCAAGCGGAAGAAGGGAAAACAACAATATAAAGAGAGAAATAAAAATAATCTTACTTTTCTTCATTATTGACCTCAAAAAATAGTCTAGCAGAAAAAAGAATGTAACTCAAATAAGAGAGAAAAAGCTTAGAATGTTTTATTTTCTTATTTAATAGATAGTTACTATTTCATATCAAATTAAAGAGTATGTGTTTTTATTGTTTTATTCTAGAAGTTGATTGTTTTTGTTATGGTAAAACCGAAGGTAGAGAGAATCGAGTAGAAGGAGAAATAGCTGGGCTGGGTAAAGAAAGTAAGGGTGAAATCAGCTTCGTTCGTCCATTCTAGTGAGAACTCGGTATCGAGAGAAAGGTCGTCGGCGATGATTGTATATCCTGTTCTATTCTTCGTTGCACCGAGATGGACCATAATCGATAGATATAAGTTCTGCGAGAGGTACTTACCAATATTAAGCGTTGTGCCGTTCAAGAATCTTGCCATAGGAGAGTAGTCAGTGACGGCGGATGCTGTCGCTTGGGAGAGTGTATCTGCAACAATGTTATTGAGTATATTCGAGTGAAGCGAGAATGTGTCAACACCGAAGACATTCTTGAGAGAGGATGAAAGAGACGAGAGAGGATTAGTGCTTGTTGTCACAATCCCCAGGCGCGAGAGGATATCGAATCCTTCTGAGACGAGGGACGCAACAGAGGAGACGGAAACCGAGCCATATGCCGACTGGGGGAGGATTGACTGTCCCAGAATCTCCATTATCTCGCTAAGGTCTTTTACCGGGCTACTTTCAAGAGTCGGAGAGAGATTATCGAAGGTATTATTATTGAGAACAAGATAAATCTCGACTCTCTCGCTTGAGCTGTCGTAGTCTCTAAGCGTTGCCCTGAGTGATATACGTGGCTTAAATTGTGTCGGGTCATCGAAAGTAATGGAACCGCTTGTTATATAGAAGTATTTCTGGAAGTAGTAAATCTCCCCTCCCCTTATCTGTATATCTCCCGAGCACGAGAAGCCAGAGGAGTCGAAAGAAGCCGAAATCGAGGAGTTTTCCTGGAGGGTGATTGTAAATATGGGATCCTCTCCTGCGGGATAGAGGATGCGGTTGTTATTTTTGAAGTTG
>CAVFNE010000113.1:0-7604 GCA_963623755.1 Muribaculaceae bacterium
GATATGGTCCTTGATGGAACAATCAACGATGCCACCGAGATGGCTGCTGCCGTTCAGAGTGTCATGGAGGCAAAAGGCGTTGAATTCGAGAGTGTTGTTATGCTCCAGGAGGGACGCGGCGACTATTATGTCGAGATTACAGTCCATGATGAGGGTAAGGATTTGAAGCTTCTCAATGATGTCGAGAATGTGCTTATTACAGTTAATGCCGACAGCACGGATACAACGGAATACGAGCTCGGTGATGACTATTATCTTGTGAGAGACCGCATGGATGAGAATACACTCGAAGAAGTCTATTCGCGCCTAGAAGATTTAACAGACTGGGAAGACGTAGACTTTACCTATTTCGATATCAAAGAGACACCTTCATACCCGTCAAGCGATAATGTCATTAACGAAATTCTATTGGCTTCAGACCTCGATTACGATGATTTATTGATTGTCTATTACTCGGGGCACGGTGGAACCTATCACGGCTTTACCTCCTTTGATATGGAGAACCTTCTTATGCCTTATGTCAGAAACGGCAGTCTTACACGCTCTGAGATGAATGAAGTTCTCGACCTTGACACAATCATTGAAGATACAGTGATGGATAGGCTTGCTTCCCTCGGCGTAGAGGAGGAGACGATTTTAAAGATCATAGAGGATATGGAGGAGAGTGAGGAATACTACCCGACAGGTGTTCTTGCTACAGCTTATACTTATGACAGTTACTATAGCGATTGCTCATCACTCGAGATGTATATGCTCTATGCTTCCCTTTCTCTATTAAAGTGTGATTCCGTTCTTATTCTTGATGCATGCTTCTCCGGCTATGCTTCAGACAATCTCTCTGATTACCTTGACGAGAGTGACTATGACCATGCTGTTAATATAGAGGTGATGAGTGCATCAAGGGATGACGAGACAAGCGTCGAATACGGCTATGAGACAGAGGACGGGGAGTGGGAATACCATGGTGCATTTACCTATGAAGTATTAAGCGCCCTCGGCTGGGAGCACAGCAGAGAGAAGAAGACAATTATTGATGTTCCTTTCTATACAGTTGATGAAGACGATTCTGTTGTAGATATCCGCTCCTCGCGTGAAGTCAACGGCTACATAAGCTTTATCCCGGAGCGTCAGACAGCAGACGAATTCTTTACTAATGTGCTTGATAACTGGGATATCGAAGACCAGCATCCTCAGGAAGGGGAGAGTTCATATCTCTTGTATTTCATTCCGTAACTTATCATTGTAAAAGAAATTGCCTTCGGTTGCGATTGATGCTCTGAAGGTTTTTTTTATTTATTTAGATGATTTTACTTGACAAGTGTTACTTTAAATAGTAACAATATTTGCATTACTTAGGAGTTAACATGCTTTACACAACTTTCTTTCTCTGGCGCTAGTCGCCGCTAAATTTATTCAACTTCAGAAAAATAAAATACAAGGAGAAGGAAATGAAAAAGAAATTAGTATTTTTAGTTATAGTTTTAGTATGTTTATCGTCGCTTTTCGCACTTGGTGGAAAGGAAGAAAAGGATTCATCCACCTTTAAAATCGGGCTCTGTAATTATGTTGATGATGCTTCTCTTAATCAAATATGTGAAAATATCGAGCGGGGCATTGATGACATAGAAAAGAGAAGGGACGTCACAATTACAGTCCTTTACGACAATGCAAATGGGGACGCGAATGTCCTGAGTCAGATTATATCGTCCTTTATTGCGCAGAAAGTCGATTTGATGATAGCAGTGGCTACGCCTGTCGCAATGGCAATGCAGGCGCAGACTGAAGACAACAATATTCCCGTAGTCTTTGCTGCAGTATCGGACCCGGTGGGTGCGGGACTTGTTGAGTCGCTCTCTACTCCGGGGGCTAATATAACGGGAAGCAGTGATTATCTCGATACAAACGCAATAATCAACCTTATTCTTGCTTACAACAGTGATATAAAGAAGGTAGGACTACTCTATGATGCCGGTCAGGATTCATCCATGACAGCGCTAAAGAGTGCCCGTGAGCTCCTTTCATCTAAAGGCATTGAGATTGTCGAGAAAACAGGAACAACTGTGGACGAAGTTATTCTTGCCACTTCCTCCCTCATTGCATCTGGAGTCGAAGCAGTCTTTACGCCAAGCGACAACACCGTCATGACAGCAGAGCTTGCTATATATGAAAACTTGATGGAGGCAGGTATTCCTCACTTTGCAGGAGCTGATTCCTTCGCACTCAACGGAGCATTCCTCGGCTACGGCGTTGATTATATCGAACTCGGGTATGATACAGCCATGATGGTTGAAGAGATTCTCCTCGACAAAAAGGACCCAGCAACTCTTCCGGTACTGACATTCGACAACGGAACAGCAACGGTTAACAGGGAGGTAATGGCTGCTTTCGGTAAGAGTGAGAGTGAGATATCTTCTCTCTTCTCCTCCTATTGTACTAACCTTGAGTTTATCGACACCGCAGAGAGTTTCTAATGGAATTTCTACTTCTTTTTTCCTCAGCCGTCGAACTCGGCTTGATAAACTCCCTTACCGTCCTTGCACTCTTTTTGAGCTATTCAATGCTCAATGTGTGTGACCTTTCCACTGACGGCGCCTTCACACTCGGCGCTGTCACAGCCTCTGTCGTGGCGCTTTCGGGTCACCCGCACCTTGCGCTGCTATCTGCTCTTCTCGCCGGCTCTCTTTCGGGTTTTATTACGGCTTTATTGCAGACAAAGATGGGTATTGAGAGCCTCTTGGCGGGAATTATTGTCAACACAGCGCTCTACTCCATAAACATTGCAATAATGGGAGGGTCGAGTATTCTCAACCTCAATAAAGTGGAGACTGTCTTTACTTTTGCAAAGAGAATCATCGGTGGCGATATCTATAGAATAGTCGTTGCCTTTATCTTTGCCTCTCTTGTTGTGGTCTTTCTTGTTTTCTTTTTGCGCACGAGGCTTGGTCTTGCAATCAGAGCAACGGGGGACAACCCGTTTATGGTATCATCATCGTCAATCAATCCGGCATTCACGACTATCGTTGGGCTCAGCATATCGTCATCGTTTACTTCCCTCTCGGGCGCACTTCTTGCATTCAAGGAAAAGAGTGTCAATGTTAACATCGGCTCGGGTATGGTTACCATTGCCCTGGCCTCCCTTCTTATCGGGCGTACATTCATGGGGAAGGGAAGTATATTCAAACGGGCTGTCGGTATGGTATTGGGCTCAATCATATTCAGGCTTGTATATACCATTGCTCTCAGGTTCAATCTTCCGGCATACTCACTCAAGCTTGTTTCATCAATTATAGTAATCATTGCTATATCGGGTCCGTACTTCAGGAAAAGGTACCCCGAGTACAAGAGGATTGTGAGAGGCAGAAAGGAGATACGGAATGCTTAAAATCGAGAATATTTCAAAGACATTCAATAAAGGTAATCCCTTTGAGAAGAAAGCACTCGACAACGTTTCTCTTACCGTTAAGGATGGTGACTTCATCTCGATTATCGGAGCAAACGGTGCTGGAAAATCGACACTCTTCAATGCCATATGCGGTAACTTCCTGACAGATAGCGGCTCAATTAATCTCGATGGTGAAGATATAACATTCCTTCCGTCACATGAGAGAAGCCGGCGCATAGGACGCTTATTTCAGGACCCTATGAAGGGGACGGCTCCGGGGATGTCGATTGAGGAGAATCTTTTTCTCTCCTCCGGCAGGGGTGGATGGCTGAGTCGTATAACTAAGAAGGAGAGAGAGGCCTTCAGAGAGCGTTTATCACTCCTCGGAATGGGACTCGAGGATAGAATGGAGAGCCCCGTGGGACTGCTATCGGGGGGACAGAGACAGGCATTGACCCTCCTTATGGGAACGATAAACCCGCCGTCCTTGTTACTTCTTGACGAGCATACTGCCGCCCTTGACCCTGCAAGTGCCGAAAAGATAATGAAAATCACAGATGAAATTGTAAGAAATAACAGGATAACCTGTCTAATGATTACCCATAACATGCAGACGGCACTCGATTACGGCAACCGCACGATAATGATGAATAGGGCTCGTATTGTCTATGACACCTCGGGGGAGGAAAGGGAAAATCTGGCCGTGGGTGACCTTCTTGTAAAGTTCAAAGAGGCTTCAGGAACAGTTCTTAATACCGACAGGATATTACTGGAGGAAAACTAGATATATGAAGAACTCGATGATTGCGTGTACTATAATCGGGAGCCACATCGCGCCCGACCATCTTTTTGCTGCATACAATAGATAATGCAGGGCAATCGAGAAGATTATATTCGGCAGTACTGCAAGGAGCACTTCTATTTTAAAGCCACTTCTTCCAAATGGGAGGGCCGTTTGATAGAGGGCATAAAAGAGGGATGGCAGAATATATACAAGGACCAAGGGTAAGTTTGACTTTTCCATGAATGTCGGGATAAGACCCCGGTAGAGAAACTCTTCAAAGAATGATATGAAGAATATGTAGTAAAACCATGCATAAGCGCCTCTAGTAGGGCTTGATGAAAGGACAACGCCGATGGGCAGCATAAATGTATATATGGTCGTTAAAAACAGTGTTAGGACATATCTGTCTGTCTTTACGTAATCGAGCTGCTCTTCGAAATCACGGCGGTATCTGAGCTTGGAGCCAATGAATACAAAAGCCATGGGAAGGGCGAGAAGCAGATTTGAAAAGAAAAGTGGAAGATAACCGTCGGGGGTGCTTACATACGAAAGTAATCCCTTTTCTCTGTAATATACTGTGACAGCCACAGCCCAGCCATATTGAATGACGGCATATAGCACGGCTAAAAAGCCATAGAGAACACCGCTGTTGTCTTTATTTCTTTCTTGCATTGGAAAATGATAATTTCTTTTCCCTCTTATGTGCAATAGTGCTTTCTTTTAACTTCTTTTTTCGCTACGGCTTTAATGTGTTCTATACATACGAAGCAAAGAAACTTTGTTGGAAAAACAGGAAGAGAATGAGGAATACGGCACACGCCACTTTGTATGATATCATTGGTTAATGTGTAGTTTTCACTGTATATTCCATATCTCTAGTGATGGTAGATGCCGGATAATAGTAGACCCAATAGTGTAGAGATGACAAGCTCTCTCTCCTCTCTTTAAGTCGCTTTTTATTCAATTTTGAGCGCGAAGGATAACTTTTACTCTTCTCAAATGAGTTCACCTTCATCTATCATAGAGGAGAGGATTTTTATGGGTAAATTCGATTTTAAAAACAACTATGTCAATCACAATCTTCTCAGAGGATGGTCTGAGGATGGAAGAGTAGTCGACTGGTATAATCCGGTAGACAAAGAAGGCCTGAAAGAGACAGAGATAGATGACCTCTACTACTTTAACTTCCACTCAATCGAATCATATGTCGCTGCTGTGGTCTCCAATCATGACGGCTATTTTGAGGAAACGTTGAGAGAGATATCCAGTGGTGACAATCCATTCGAAAGTAATTCTTTCAATATGAAGGCACGCACATCATTCATGTTTCAATATCTGAGGACACCGTCATTCTTCAAGGAAGATTACGCGAGGTGCATGGGGCCGAAGACGCTGGAATTTTTAAATAGATTCAAAGGCAGAAGGTATTTTACCGTTGTTGAGAACGATTTTGAAGTTCTAAAAGATTATCTTGGAACTATGGGGGATTTTACCCTTGGTGCAACGCTGGAAACCATGGATCTCGAGGGGATTATACTATCTTCTCCCGAGGGAAGTTCCTTTGTTGTGGGCGCTGTTCCCGTCATTATGATGAATCCCTATTTTGAAAAGCGTTATGCTTCAACAAAGATGGATGATAAGCCCTATGATATCAAAGGAGCTGTGATGGTTCTCCCCGTCTCTCCGAATAGGGCTGTGATGCTTTATGATAAGACTACATATGATGTTACGGCTGAAAAAGGAAAAGTAATACTCTCAAAAGAAGACGTCGACTTATTGAATATTGCTCAAATTTACAATAGTGACATAGATGGAGGCGTTGTCTACAGAGATGTAACTAAAGGCTATCTGGATTCCCTCAAAGAGAGAATTTTCGACACTCCTTTCCGCTCAGGCTACGCATGGTTTACGTCTTCCAGGTACCCCGTGAGCATGCTTCTTTCTATAATGACGATAAAACAAAGCGCAGAGAAAGAGATGCAGAAGAATGCAAAGAAGCCGCTGAGGGAATATGTTGTGAAAATCCGTGAGCACGAGAAAAAACAAGAATACAAGCACTACATGAACCATGGACAGAGAATGCTCGACAGAATGAACTATGCCTCCGCTCTTTTGGGAACAGACCACAAGTTTGAAGAAGTAGAGGTAAGAAATGTATAGAAACTACTACCTCGATTCCAATCTCATAGGTGCATGGTCTGATGACAGAGAGACTGTCGGGTATTATAATCCGTTGACAAAAGAAGACGGAGGAAAGAGGAGGATAGACTCTATCTTCTATTACGACTATCCGACATTTCCCCAGCGCGATGTTGACTCAGTCGAGAGATTAAAAGGCTATTTTGCTTTGACACTTTCGTCTTTAAAGAGTGGAAGTGTCAATCTTTTCAGAGAAGGTACAGAGGTTGCAAGACAATCCCTTCTTTTCCAGCATACACGTCTTCCCTTCTTCAATAAGATTGACTACATCAAATACGGTTATAACAACTCTTTAAAGGAGTTGAATGGTCTAAAAGGCCGCTCCTATTTTGAAAGAGATGATTATCATATCGAGATTTCAGGCCAGTTTTACTCTCGTGTAATCAACTTCGTGGAATTTGATTCAATCGAAATTATGGACCTGACTCCTGTTCTTCTTGACGCACCCGTGGGATTATCGTTTGTCATCGGAGGCTCTCCATTTAATTTGATGAACCCGTATTTTGAGAAACGCTTTGTCAAGACTGGCTTTGTTGACAAGAACTATGACATGAAAGGAACCGTGATGGTTCTTCCGCTTACTCCTGAGAGGGCCCTGATGCTCTTTGACGGCAGCATTTACGTTGCTCCCGACAAGAAAGTCATTACTCTCACCCCTTCTGATGTCGATATTCTGAATAAAGTTCAGATTTACAACGGCGATATGGACGGCGTTGTCTATAAAGGTGATAAGGCTTACCTCGACTCCATCTTTTCGACAATCAAGAATAATCCTTATCGTGACGGATACGAATGGACGTGCGGCTACAGATTTCCATTCACTACGCTCCTCTCATTCATGAGCATTAAAGATGAGGCAGTAAGGGAAATGTCGAAAAATGTCAAAGCACCGATAAGACCTTTTGTCTACGATATAAGAGAATTCGAGTATGGTAACGGCATGAGTGAGAGCCGACCCAACGGTATGGAGAATCTCAACAAAAGATATGAGTATGCAAAGGCTCTGATCAATGATTGACAGGTAGGGTGACGAGGAAGGTTGTTGTCCCGTCACTGCTTTTGGCTGTTACTTCACCACTATGTAGAGCGCATACCTTTTTTACGACAGCCAGCCCTATGCCGTTACCTTCCATCGAGTGGGATTCGTCAGCCTGATAGAACTTAGTGAAGATGTGTTTGATGGAGTCCTCACTTATATCCTTCCCGTGATTTGAGATAGAGACGGATATATATGAATTC
>CAVFNE010000114.1:0-7596 GCA_963623755.1 Muribaculaceae bacterium
TACAGCAACTTCTCCTCCTGCAATTACCTCGAGAATATCTTCCTTGAGGCCCTCATAATTCATGTTTATAAGAGGTACTACAGCCTTATAGGAAGAGGTGTTTGACCAATAGCTCTTGAACTTTCCGCTGAGCATGACACTCACAACGGCACGTGGGTTATAAACATTCAAGCCGTCGACAAGATATCCGTCATACCATCTCTTAACTTCTTTATAATCGACCTTATACTTGATGGAAAGAGCCCGTACCTCGACCTCCGTAAAACCGATATATTTTGCAAAGGGCCCGGCATCCAGAATTGTGTACTCGTTGAAATTATTGAGGGCAGACTGGGCCTGTTCTCTCTTAATTGGAAGGATTCCGGTCATGTAAGCCAGGACTATATAAGATGTTGAATCTATCGATTTGAAAAGGGAACGTAGGAAGTCTATATATGCGTCCTGCAGTTTTGTATCATAATCATCCCTGATAATTACATCCCATTCATCAATGATGAATACAAATTGATGGCCTTTTCTTATATACATCTCTGAAAGCAGCGGCGAAAGGAATTTTTCATCCCCTTTAACTTCTTCGGGATAAATCTCCTTGAGTTCCCTGACAACACTCTCCGTTATATATCTAATCACATCATCCTTTTTTTCTACATTGCTCAAACATGCCTGTATATCGAGTCGGATGACATCGTACTTATTGAGATGTTTCTCCCAGTCCGGTGAGGACGCAATTTCGAGAGATGAGAACAATTGTTTTGAGTCGGCCCCTTTAGAGTAGTAGGCGGATAGCATATTGGCAGCCATCGACTTACCGAAGCGACGGGGACGACTGTTGCAGATAAAACCACGACTCTTTCCAAGAACGCGGTTGGTGAAATTAATCAATCCGCTTTTATCAACGTAAATCTCGTCTTCAAAAGCCCGCCTGAATGCTGAATTATCAGGACTAACAAATCTTCCCATGTTCTCTACTCTTTACTATTAATCCCTCACAAGAGAGAGAATTCAAGAGTTTGATGTAAATCTTGAAGTTTCTATCTTTCAGTCTGTGTGTTTCGGCTCTTATGCCGATTTCTGCCCATTCTGATTGTGCTCTAATTATACCAGAAGTCACGTGAGAAGAGGGCATAGACAGTAAAGAGCTCAAGTCTTCCGACAAGCATCAGGAATGAGAAGACCCAGAGTGTCCAGTCTGGGTAGATTGAGAATGAGAATGTGGTTCCTATGCCTCCGATTCCAAGGCCTATATTACCCAGCGTAAGGATAGTTGATGAGAGACATGTAAGGGCATCAACTCCTGAGAGTGCGACAATGCATGCTCCTATGAAGTAGGTTATGAAATAGAGCCCGATAAACCCGCATATGGACTCGACAACGCCGGGCGAGAGGGTGTCCTCCCCAATCTTGATTGTCGTTACGGCATTGGGGTGAAGTCTCTTCTTAATAGACGCTTTTCCAACTTTGAAGATAGTTGCTATTCTTATGACCTTGATGCCACCTCCTGCAGATCCTGCACATCCTCCCACAAATGACACAAGGAAAAGAAGGAGCTGGCTGAATACCGGCCAGAGGGCAATATCTTTTGTGTAGAATCCCGTTGTCGTTATGTATGATATTACGTGGAAAAATCCGTCCCTGACAGCCTCCGAGAGTCTTTCTCCAGTCTGTACGAATAAGTTCAGTGCGATAAGAAGAGAGCAGGCGAGAACAATTGAGAAATAGACTCTGAGCTCTCCGTCCTTCACTACCTTTTTCACCTGGCGCCTCAGAAGCTTGAAATAGAGTGCGAAGTTTGCGCCGGAGAGGAACATGAATATGATACATATCCATTCCACATATGTTGAATGATAAGACTGTATTGAATAGTTTGTGGGGCTGTAGCCTGCTGCGCCCATAGTTCCGAATGTGACAGTCACGGCATTGAACCAATCGAGGCCGCCCAGCATCAAGAGCAGAGACTGCAGTACTGTTAGGCCGAGGTATATGAGCCAGAGAGCAAGGGCTGTATGTCTGATTCTCGGCGTCAATTTATCCTTTGTTGGCCCGACTGACTCAGCCCCGAATAGTGCTGTTCCCTTTGCTCCGAATGCAGGCAGTACTGCAACAAAGAGGACGACTATTCCCATGCCTCCGATCCAGTTTGTCATGTTACGCCAGAAGAGTATCGACTTGGGGTTGCTCTCTATATTGTCCAATAGAGTGGCACCGGTTGTTGTAAAGCCGCTCATAGTCTCGAAGTAGCATCCTGCGAAGGAAGGGTAACTTTTACATAGGTAGAGTGGAATTGCTCCGTAGAGGGAAATCAGAATCCAGACAAGGGTAACAAACAGGTAGCTTTCCTTGGGGCCTATCTTAAGCTCTTCTTTTTTTATTGAAAGAGGAATGAGAAGAGCCAATGATGTAAAAAGCATCATAAAGAGCGTTATGAGGAATGCTTTCTGAGCCTCCTTTTCATTGTAGATAACAGAAAGCAGGGTTGGAACTAGCATTAAAAATGCCAGAAGTAGAAAGATGTAGCCTAGGAGCCGCAAAACAGACTTAAAGTTAATATTCATCTGAAAAGTTCCGTTACTGCATCATAGTTTTCATGTGCACAGGCGACAAGGACAGTATCGCCAACCTTGAATTCGTAGGAGCCGTTTGGAACAAAGCTGTCACTCTTCGTGTTCCTTTTAACTCCAGCAATGATGCATTTTCCCTTAAGGTCCACATCCATAAGTTTCCTCTCGAGCTTGGAGAAGTTTTCGCCCAGCACAAATTCATATACTTCCAACTCTCCGTTGAATATGGAGTGCAGCGTTACAACGCTTTCTCCGCGGAGAAACTTCATGATAGCATCAACTGTTGCCTCTGTCGTGCTGACGGTGACGTCGATATCCATATTGGATGCAAACTGGAGGTAGTTGGGGTTGGTCTTCAGAAGGGCCATCGTTTTCTTTATCCCGATTCTCTTGGCATACGAGGCGGTTATAATATTCAGCTCGTCGTTTTCGGTAACCGAAATCATCAGGTCAGCCAATCTCATCCTCTCGTCCTCCCATATGTTTTCATCTGTTATGGACTCGTTGATGGTGAGAAGTTGAGGAAATTCGTCAGAGAATTCCTGACATAAATCGGCTTTCTTTTCAATGAGTGTTATTCGTCTCAGTATGGTCTTATTCAGGCTCGATAAAAGATATCGAGTTATTCTGGTGGCTCCGACTGTGATTATCCTTTTGAGTTTGATGATGGACTTATCGCCGCAGAGAACACGGTATACTTCTTCGCTGTCCTCATCACCCGACATGACGGCAACTTCATCTCCTTCTTGGAGAACTGTATTACCGTTGGGGGTTATGGTTTCACCACTTCGTCTTATCCCTATTATTATGTATTCCCCCTGGAGTTCCTTCTTCATGTCTATGAGGCTTTTTCCTATAAAGGGGCTGGAGGATGTGAGAGTTACTCTGAAGAGAATGAAATCTGCATCGTCGAAGGAGATAATCTCTGAAAAGAGCCTGCTCTTGATGACGGATGCCATACGCTTTGCCGCCTCTTCCTCAGGGTTTATGATGTGGTCGATGCCGAGTATTTTATGTCTTCCGTTTCCTTCGTGGCCGAGGTACGATATGCTTCTGATTGCCGCTATTGTCTTTGCTTTTGGAAAGTTCGAGGATGCAATACCACATGCAACGAGGTTTACCTCATCGCTGTCTGTTACTGCGATTATGGCACCAGCTTCCGCTGCTCCCGCCTCTTTGAGAACGTCTATATCTGTAGCGCTCCCGCATACTGCCATACAGTCAAGCTTTGAAGCTATCATCTGGCAACGCTCTGAATTCATGTCGACAACTACGACACTTTTCTTTTCCTGTACGAGGTGCCGGGCAAGTCGTATTCCACGTCTTCCTGCACCCAGAATAATTATTTTCATAGCCCGTTCATTTTGAACTAAAGGAAAGAGAAATACAAGACGGGGCCTTTTGAGGGGGTTAGTCTTAGCTGTTTCTTAGGTTTTATCCAACCCGTCCTGATGAAATATTTCACTCTTCTTTTTCCCCTGACTTAAGAAGGAGCTTTCCCCTGTCACATTGTTCCTTGAATTGATATCTTTATTATGCTTAATTGGGTAAATGTAATTTTCTGTTGGCGAATTTTATATTTATCGTAATTACTACTTGTCTTTTCTCCTCTTTAGGGTGTAAAAGCTTACACCATGGATTCGGAGTTACTTAAGAGGATAATATCGTCATCGAGCATAGGGGAGAAAACGGAAAAACTCCTCTCGGCTTATACTTCACTTGAAGAGAAAGAGAAGGCTTTCATATCAGACTTCTCGATTTCCTGTACACCGTCCTGCGGTGAGTGCTGCTGTCACTACGTGCCGTACCTGAGCGAGAGCGAGGCTCTCCTAGCGGCTGCGATTATCATCAGGGACAACAGGGAAGATGAGATAATGTCACGATTGAAAAACGCAGAGAGGGAAAGTTCTATCTGCCCACTTTACAATCGGGACAAAAGCAATCATTGCTCCCTTTATGACGGGAGGAGCATGGTATGCCGCCTCTTCGGTGATTCGGTCTCTCTCGACAAAAACGGGGTGCCCGTCTACAGAGACTGTAAGTGGAAAAAATGTAAAAAAAATATATCCTCAGAGGAACTCGAGAAGAAGAAGGATGAGATCCCCGTCATGAGTGTATACGGCGAAGTTCTCGAGGGAGAAGGGGAGAGTATATACTCCTCCATTCCCAAGGCAATAGATAAGATCAAACTCATACTTTCCTATTCTGAGTGTGATGTGTCATAATTGAGATATGACTATAGAAAAGATACCGTACGAAAAAGCATCAAGTCTCTCTTATCGTTTTCCTTCTCTTGAATCGATTCTCCTTATCGATGGATGTGAAGGGGACTATTATCTGATAAGTGAGGATAGTTTCCTTTCTGTCACCTTCAACATAGCAGTTGTTTGGGATGGAGAAATTGAATACATCACAGATGAGAGTCTCAGATTAACAATGCAGGCCTATCTTGAGTCAATATGACACTCTTTGACTTTCTTTCACCCGCGATGGGTCAAAATGGCCGAAAATGGGGTTGATTAAATTTACGTGTGTCAAAAAGACTCAATCTGGGTTTGAGCGATATCCTAGGCAAAAATTAAATAAATCTTTTAAATATAACAAATAGCATAAAATTGGCACGCATATTTCATTGATCTAATTGTAGCGGAAAAAGCTACAAAGGAGATAAAAAATGAAATATTATATTAATAGAACAAATCCGGCACTCAGTGGAATCGACTCACTCTTCTCAGACATCTTTGGAGATAACTACTATTCAGCAAAGGTTCCCGCAGTAGATGTTTATGAAACACCTGAGGCTTATGAAATTGAAGCTGAAGTTGCAGGCTATGATGAAAAGGCTATTTCCGTAGGAGTTGAGAAGCACGTCCTCACAATCGCTTCGACAAATGAATTGAAGAAGGCTAACGAAGAAGAGAAGAAAGAGGAGAAGAAGGAAGAGAGAAATTATCTCATCAGAGAAATCTCACGCCCGACATTCACTCGTTCATTCACACTCCCCGAGGATGTAGATGAGGAGAACATCAAGGGTGAAACCAAAGATGGTATTCTAAAGATTACACTTCCCAAGACTCAGAAGTCCCAGAGAGGTAGAATCGAAGTAAAAATCAACTAATTAGGATTGAAGAATCTTAACATAATGCCTTATGCCCCATTGCTTTGTGCAGTGGGGTTTTTTCGCTTATAATCTCATCCAGTCTTTCGTCCCATTCGTCAATCGGCAGCTCCTCGACAAAGCTTATTCGATACGCAAGGCCAATTGAGTAGAGGCGGTCTCTATTTTTGTGAATGTATCTATCGTAGTATCCACCTCCACGACCAAGGCGGTAGTTTGAGCTGTTATAGGCAAGTAGCGGTACAAGGATTAAGGCTTTTGTGTATTCTACTTCTTCCTTGGAGTCAGACAGCATGACACCGAGCACGCTCTTTTGAAGTTTGCCTTTCGAGAACTTCATTTCGCCGTCTTCTATAAAGGGCAGTAATACTCTTTCGTCTTCAAGAACTTGTGATATATCCACCTCGCTCTTAAGTGGAGAGAAGGCAAGTATTACCTCTGCTTCTTTAAATGCTTTCGTTTTCATTAACTTCTTTACGATTATTTTCGATGTCTCTGCTTTATCCTGACACGCGAGTAGGTGGGAGAGCATAATCTTTCTCAGCTCATCTTTTTCCATAGCATATATCCTATGAATATAGATAAAAAAAGGATTAGAAATAGCCGGTCCTTTATGGATAGGGGATATACAGTTCTTTCCTCTTTAGTCGAGAATGATCTCGAGTATAGGGCATCCTGAAGAGTGAGAGTTTTGTCGAAAAGCAGTGTTATGAGAGATATTGTGTATGCTGAGAGGTTTTTCACAGGGTGAGAGAAGAAAGTCCCACAGCGGCTTCTGCGCGCCTCAAGCATCTGGGTCCCGCACTCAAAGACTATTGGAAAAATCGAGAGGCTCAGCATCAGATAGGATGAGAATTTCCAGCCGTAGGACGAAAAGAAAACGGACAGTACCTTTCCAAGCGTCGACGAGAGTGAAAGTAGATCTGCGCTTAGAACAAAAGACGCATAGAGTGTAACTAGGGCCATGAAGAGGGAAGTCCGGCCGATGATGGAGAGGGGATCTTCTTTTTCAATAAAACCAAAAAGAAGTATGAGAAGGGCTGTGAGAAGCATTATTCTCATTCTCCACCATAGCTTGAAGGTATTAACTCTGACGAAAAATGGGAGAATAATTGAAACGGAAAAAAGAATGATTTTTCCCCAAGCCGAGAAAAATGAAGATGCAATGGAGAGTAAAATAAGTGCAGTGAAAAAGACAATTGGGTTTATCTTCCTGTCCATTTTAACTCCTCGAATGGAACATGTGGCAGGTAAATGTCATTAGCGCGCAGAGCATCCATCATATTACAGCTTTTTCCTTTTGCTGCGATTTTCCCATCCTTTAGAATTATCGTATTGTCGGTAAGAGCAAGGAACTTTTCTGCCTCGTGAGATACGACAAGTATTGTCACTCCCTTCTCTTTGAGCTTGATAATGCTTTCTACGACCATCTTTACAGATGGATAGTCAAGGTTGGCAAAAGGCTCGTCGAGAAGAAGTACTGGGCTCTCCATTGCGAGAACTCCTGCAATACAAAGTCGCCGTCGCTCTCCACCACTGAGAACACGCGGGTCCTTAGCTCTTATTTTCTCGAGAGAAAAGAGTGAGAGCATCTCCTCCGTTTTCTTCATTATTTCCTCCACGCTTTTTTTCTGGTTCTCCAGACCGAAGGCTATATCTTTCTCGACAGTCGAGCCTACAATCTGGAGCGAAGTGTCCTGGAAGACAAGGCCGAAGAATTTCATCCTCTCTTTTTCCTTTCTCAGTTCTCTGCCGTCAGCGGTAACCGTCCCTGCGGAGGTCTTCTCCAGGCCTTTGATGCACTTAAGTAATAGTGATTTGCCACTGCCGTTGGGACCGGCAATGAGCGTGATGGTACCTTTTTCTACGCTGAATGAGATGTTGTCAAGAAGGAGGGTGTTATCTATTGTTTTCTGTATT
>CAVFNE010000115.1:0-7475 GCA_963623755.1 Muribaculaceae bacterium
AACATATTGTGCCGGTGATATAAGACGCCTGACGAGCATTCTCTTTTCCTTGTCCATGAGTGCAAGCGGGGTTGAGAGAATCTGCTTGCAGAATTGATTTTCGAAGTAGTCGGGAGTCATCAGCATCAAATGATTTGAATCCAGTCCCGGAAGAATCACAACAATGTCGGAAGAGAGGGCAGTTCTCAGTCTTGCCGGCAAAGATAAACGACCTTTGTCGTCTATCTTTCCATCATACATTCCTGTGAGAAACTGCATCCCTGTTCCTTCCTATCCGTATACTATGTTGACACTTTATCCCACTTTATCCCACTTTGCAACACTTTTATTATAAAATCATATGGTTATGATAAGTTTCCTATTACTTATAATAGTAAAAGCCGGGAGCATTGACGGAATTAACAATTCTGTTGCTCTGACAAGCTGTGATGAGGCTGAGAAATTACAAGAAGTAAATTTCCGGGGCTTCTACTTATTCTGACTCCCCATATACCGTAGCAATTGTTATGCCTCCCGAATGTGAATGGGGCAGATTTACAGCTTCCGGGCACTGCGTCAGAGAGCATAAATACCAGCCCTGTTGACAAAGCTCTCTACTTAGCCCTTGAGTATGACTATCTATTATCTAGGAACTCTGACATCTCTTTAAGGTGAACATCCGTCAGGGCAAAAACAAAAGCGATTAAATCAAGCATGAACCGCTCCGTGGGAAGCGTAAAAGCCGTCGAAACACAATCTATTGTTTCTGAGAGCGGAGGCCGGAATAAGTTACGAGGTAGTAAAGATCGTTTATTGATACGAAGGGGTTGAGATATCTTCTAGTCATTGAATAGCTCCATCATCATGAGTACAGGAAAGAAGAACAATTTATATCAACTATCGGTTATCGCTCTCCTATATCGAGAGAGATTAAATGAAATGGCTAAAACAATCTTGTGAGAGCCCAGTTTTCTTTTAGATGGTGCTCCAAGAGTCTATTCAGGATAACACTCAACTTCCAGCTAAAAAAAGAGCCCTGCTATAAATACAAGGCCCACCACTTTGGAAGATGAAATCTATTTCCATTCTTCAAGTTTAGCGTTGATTTTCTCAAGCTCAGCTTCCATCTTCTCTCTATTGAGAGTGCTCTTTGCGTATGGAAGACGTGATGTGATAACCAGTTTAGCATACTCCATGAGGCTTATTGCCTCGCTCTTATCAGACATCTCGTCAAGTCTGGCCTTTACATAGAAAGGTTCACCAAGCTCGTTTGCATAACCTTCGTAGTATTTGTTGATTTCTACACATCCCAGGTTCTTCTGAAGAGCCTTATTATATGACTTCAGAAATGACTGAAACTCCTTACTTCTCTTACTCTGGCTCCACCCTCTCTCATACAGCTGTTCGGCCAATTCTAGGTAGTTTGTGCCGTTTGTTCTGTTTTTAAGATCCATCGTCGCGATACATTTACGCATGAAGGAAATAGCGGAATTGTTGTTACCGAAGCTGATTGGAGAGCCTGGAAGTGACTTATAAAGTACAGATAAAACATACCAGCTGTCTGTCTCGAGGTCAAATGATGCAAAGTCCTCAAGTGCCTTTATCTCGAGGTCTCTCATTCCCGCTGCCTTACCCAGACTGTTGAGTGCGCCTCTTACCTGACCGCAACGCCCGACAGCAGAGCTCAGCCAATGGTAGCCATTGGGAGTCTCTTCAAGAAGTAGTGATGCATAGGCATAATAGAATGCTGATGTCGTATCATCAGGTGAAGGTTTATCCTTTGCACTGTAGTCACCGTAAGAAGCAAGAAGGCCATCCTTATTCAGCATTCCCTTATCATTCTCTTCGTCGGTAATGGTAAGTTTTGTTCTGCTCAATCTCCATAATATCTGAGCCTTCTCACTGTCGCTCGATGCTTCTTTGAGAGAAGATGTCAGATATTCAAAGTCCTTCTCATAGTCGTTTTCATTGTAAAAAAAGTAGTCACTTGTCTCTGCACTGAATGAAGCAAAGAGAGAAATAGGCAATAATGTAAAAATCAATATCAAAAGTATTTTCTTCATTGTTTGTTCCATCCTTGTCTTAATAATGAGGCGTTTCCACCTATTGCTCAAGCACCATTAACAATGACTTTTTCTCTTTGAGAAAGAGTGTCAAAGTGCCACATCCTATCTCAGCATCACCTTCTCCAATAAGAATTCTAAACTTCTTCATCGACGGCATAATGTCATCCATGTCTATTGTTCTCTCCCCGCCCTTATTGATGATTGCAATATAGGTAAAGCCCTTTCCAATGCGCTCCAGAATAACAGCCTCCTCGTCGAGAGCTCTGATACGCGTTCCTGAATAGAATAACCGATTGTCACTATTTCTGATTTCTCCGAGCTTACGATAGAAGGAGAGCATATCTTTATCCTGATATTCCTCCCTCCACTCGAACGGATATCTTGCGCCTTCGTTTGATGAAATATCACCCTCGTTTTGTATCTCGTCCCCGTAGTATGTACACGGCATACCCGGAAGCATATATTGAAGCATCACTATCCCTTTATAGATATCCCTGTCATAGACCCTTTTATTGTTATGGATGCGGGGGGTATCATGAGAGTCGAAGAGATTCATCTGGAAATACGGAGTCTGTCCCGGAAGGCTCATTAATGCTTCATTAAGGGCATCTGAAAGCTCAAAACCATTCCAGCTCTTATCAACACCGAGATTTCCACCCTCCCCCTTCTCCGAGAGGAATCTATCTTTTTCACCCATCCAGCATCTTATGGGGCGTCCTGAGCCGTAGTAGTTCATAGTGCCGTCCCAGATATCACCCTCGAGATAAGGAGCTGTATCATCCCAGTCCTCACCCACAAGATATAAAGCCTTCTTGAAGTGCTTCAATTCCTTATTTATGTCCTTCCAGAGCTCTCTACAGAGCTGTATTTTCCCATTTCTTCCAACTTCGGGTGAAACATCAAGCCTCCAGCCGTCTATATTAAAAGGAGGAGCGAGATATTTCTTCATCACCGAGTGCTCACCCCGGTACATATACTCTCTCAGTTTTTCACTACTGTAGTTAAGCTGAGGCAGTGTCTTTACATCCTGCCAGCACCTGACTGTGCCGTCGTCATTGAAATAATAGAACCCCCTTTCATCGCACTCCGGGTCTTCGAGTGCCTTTTTAAGCCAGACGGCATCGAGCCCCGTATGGTTTATCGAAATATCCATTATAACACGGATTGAGTGGCTGTGCATTGTGTTGACAAGACTTATCAAGGCCTCATCGCCACCGAGTTTTTCATCAATGTGGAAGAAATCGACAGTGTCGTAACGGTGAACGGAGCGTGAGGAGAATATCGGGTTGATATATATGGCATTAACACCGAGTGAAGAAAGGTAATCAACCTTCTCTTCTATTCCCTTCAAGTCCCCGTTATAGAAATCACAGCATCTCGATTTTTCCCATTCAAGGGGTTTATCTGTCCACAACGGCGTTGTAACAGAGCCACCGTCAAACTCATATTCGCCCATTTTTGCCCCTCTCGACAGCCCCGATGAAAAGAACCTGTCGGGGAATATCTGGTAGCATGTTGATGAAGCAACCCAATACGGCGCATTGAGTCCGGTAATAAGGGAGAATCTGTTTTTGATTGACGGAATTATCCGTGTCACACCCTTTCTTGAGTAATAATAACTCGCGCCGTCAAGATAGAATACAAAGTAGTAGGCAAAATTTGTCTCATCAAGAGAGGCCGGGACAACAGCGGAATACTTAATCATTCCGTTGAAATCTCCACTCCTCTCCATCTCTTTATTGAAAACCAACCCCGTATCACTGTCATATTTGAGAATAACCTTCTCGGGAGAAGAAGAAAAAACAATACTGAGCTCTACATCCTCCCCCTTTCCGGGAAAGAGCGGCGAGACAAAATCCGATGAAAATGTTGAATAAACTTTAATCATAAGAAAACCCCATGCCGAGTATAACAGAATGGGGTCGAAAACGATAGAAGCAAAGGTTATTTCTTGATTAATTCAAAGAAATTTCTGTTTGTTTCCTCCGGGTCATTTGTGCACATTAAGTCAAGCACAAGCCCTTTATCCCTGTAGTACTTGATGAGCGGCTCTGTTGCCATTTTATAAACATCAAGGCGGTGTTTGATTGCCTCAGGCTTATCATCATCGCGCTGAATGAGGTCCTCTCCGGTCTCATCATCCTTACCTTCAACTTTAGGCGGGTTAAAAAGGATATGATAGGTGCGGCCTGTACTCTTACACATACGCCTGCCGCTGAGGCGTTTGATAATCTCCTCTTCACTGAGAACAAAGTTGATAACTCCGTCAAGCTCCGTCATCAGGGAGAGTGCATCAGCCTGTGCAATTGTGCGCGGGAATCCATCGAGGATAAAACCCTTCTTTGTATCATCTTCCTTAAGGCGGTTTCTTACCATCTCGATGGTAATTTCATCCGGAACAAGTGAACCGGAAGCCAGAATTTCCTTAACACGCTTACCAAGTTCCGTTTCTGTCTTGATATTAGCTCTGAAGAGATCTCCAGTCGAGATATGAGGAACACCAAGATAATCCTTGGCAACCGCTGCTATTGTGCCCTTTCCTGCTCCGGGAGGGCCTAGAAAAACAAGATTCATAATTAACCTCACTTATTTTATTCTAACAAAAAAGAGATATAAATTGAAAGATGTTTCAAGAGACTACTAACTTTCTCCATTTTGTTTTATCCTCTTCTCAAGGAGATTATCATGAACAATAAAGTAGTTCTGCATGCCCAGGATTTAGATGGTTTTCTTCTCGATGAAGATAAACAGAACATAGAAAAAGTACGCGCTCTCTATAAGACAAGCCTTGATGCGTGTTCAAAGCTTGAGAAAGACAGCAGAGACGAAAAAGCAGCAGAAGAGTTGACACAGTCAGCCGGAGAAATAGGAGCGTTCCTAAAGGAAGTCTGTTCACATAACGAACGCATTCACGTCTATTCATTTGAAACACCACGCCAGCAGCACGGGGAGTCAAGCAGAATAATTGCCAAGTTGCGTAATCCTGAAACAGGGCATGAGGAATTTCTTTATTACATTCAGCGGGCATACGAATTGATGTTCGCTCACTCGTTTGCCGACAGGAACCTCAATAACAAGCGGAGTATGATTCAAAAGACGCCCGTAACACTTCCATGTACAAACTACGCTGTACACAGAATTCCGAATGTTGACGAACTTGCACACTCATCTGTAATGTGCGTTATGCTCCGTGGCGCCCTTCTTCCAAGTATGATTATCAGCAAGGAGTTCCAGGACTACTCCTCCGACGAGACAATAACGCCATTTGCACTTTTTAAAATCAAGAGAGACGAAAGCAAGAAGGAAAGCAACATGGACTATGTTCTTGACCTTGATAGATCATTTTTCTCCCTCGAAGACCTCTCAGGCAAGGACCTCATCTTTGCCGACCCGATGAATGCGACAGGTGGCTCGTTAGTCACAATTGTGAAATACCTCAAGGAAAACGGAGTAAAACCACGCTCGATTAAGTTTATCAATGTCATTTCCGCACTCAAGGGAGCACTGCGTATTACACGCGCTATTCCGGAGGCAGAGGTATATACTCTCTGGATGGACCCTGTTCTCAACGAGAACGCATACATCCTACCCGGACTGGGGGACGCCGGCGACAGACTCAACGGCATAGACAAAGGCCCCGAGCCGAGGAATATGATACAGCTCATTGCCGACTATGGAGCACAAATCTGTAATCTCTACCGCGACCAGGTGATTGAAATTGAAAAGACTGTTTTTGGTTAGTTTATCATTACTTCTTCTATTCTCCTGCAGCAGCGTAAAAGTTCTAGCAGATTCCGATACGGCATCCTCACTCTACTACAAGAATGCTCTCGAGAGTAAGGAGAGCACGGAGAATAGATATAACTATGTCTACTATCTATACTTGGAGGGCGATTACGAAAACTGTATTACTCAATGCGATTACGCCCTCACTATGTATTCCGGCTACACACGTTTTTTAAAGCTAAAAGCATTATGTGAAAGAACAACCGGAGATAAAGAGAAGTATCTTCTTTCTTTAAATGAGATATTGGACTATGAACCACATGACGAAGAATTAAGGGATTTATATACCGATGCGCTTCTTGAAAACGGAAAGACAGAAGATGCCGCTCTATTTGCAGAAGAGACGATTATCTACTACCCGGAAAATAAAAAAGCCATCTCCATACTTGCTGGAGAAAGCTCTTTCTATTCCTTTCTTAATTCACTTAATGAAGAAGCCTCTAGAGCAGAAATTTCTGACTCTCAAGTCTGACGAGCCTGTCACACTCCTCGTTGCCAACAATTCCAGCATGGCCTTTAACCCAAGACCAGGAGACATTCATCTTACTGTTGAGAGCATCCAGTTCAGTCCAATACTCAACGTTCTTCACACTCTCTCTGTTACTTGTCCTCCAGCCGTTTCTCTTCCAGTTCTTAATCCACTGTGTTATGCCGTTCTTGACATATTGGCTGTCGGTAAGGATTGTACACTCAGTCTCAGATGTTGAGAGAACATACTTGAGCGCGTTGATGACAGCTGTCAGCTCCATCTTATTGTTTGTTGTATTTTTTTCGCCACCACTCTGGGAATAAACTATTTCATCTCCATCGGCTACAGCAAAAGCCCATCCTCCGGGGCCCGGATTTCCAAGGCACCCCCCATCTGTATAAATTGTCATCAATCTCTCACTCCTGTTTTCTTAATGATATGGTAGCCGAATTGAGTCCTCACCGGATGCGATATGCTCCCCACTCCCATTCGTCTCACCTGATTCTCGAACTCCTTCACCATCTGTCCCTCCTTGAACCATCCAAGGTCTCCACCCTTCTCTTTCGAGGGGCAAGTTGAATATTGGTGTGCAAGTGACGAGAAGTTCTCCCCTTTCCTGATTCTTTCGTACAGCTTATCCGCCGTATCCTTATCCTTGAGAAGTATATGTTGTGCCCTGAATTCCATTGTTAAACTCCTTGTCAGCGGGACCCCTGGGACTTGTCCCGTGGGAGGAGCTGACTAATAAATATCTATATTGTGAGCACGCTCAACGAGCGTCAGTTTCCTATATGATGTACCGTCTGCTATCACAGTGCCGTCGAATCTGCGGATATTGAAATACCCACTTGTACGTCTTCCGTGTATATAGCAAAACTCTCCGTTATACATAACAATATCGAAGAGACCGAATCCGTATACTTTCCTCGGACATTGATTGAGCTTTCTCACTCCGCATTTCAGTATCGTACACTTCTTAAGCTGACGGTTGTGTGAGCGTCTCTTCACCATCCGCCAGACTTTACAATTAGGTACAGCCGTCGGATTACCTGATATACACCTTGCGTCAATGTAATGCTCTTTCGGTAGGTTGTTAGCTATGCGGGTAGATTTCGTAATGTAGCCGTAGGTAACACCGACCATCTCATCTCCGTATACAGCTTTCAGCCTGTTAA
>CAVFNE010000116.1:0-7417 GCA_963623755.1 Muribaculaceae bacterium
CCCCCCCCGTATGAAGTCAAGAAAAATATTTTATCGTCCTATTTCATTATATTTAAAAGAGTTATTTAATTTGTTGTAAGCTTAGATTCAATGTTTGAGAAGCGCCAAAGCCTTTTCAGAGCTCATCATACTTCTTGTTGCTGCCCTTCGCTTTCTCAACTGGGTACTTGAGTCTATTTTTCTGCATCTTATCTCTTATGATTTTGTTGAGGTCAAAGCCCATGACTGAGGCAAAATCTATGGCGTAGACAATTACGTCGGCAAGCTCATCTTTCATCTTATCCCTGTTCTTCTCGACAGCTTCTTCACTGCTCTTCCATTGAAAGAGCTCGAGGAGCTCTGAGGCTTCAAGGCTTAAGGAGAGAGCAAGATCCTTGGGATTATGAAACTGCTCCCAATTGCGTTCATGCACAAAGGCAATACAGTCATCGATTGTTTCTTTTGTTATGTCCATAGCTTCCAAAAAGGCCCCGCATAAACGGAGCCGTATATATAAAGTTGATTACGTCAATCAGAACTTGAAGTTCATTCCGACAGATGCGCCGACAGTGCCACTCTTCACATCGTTGAAGATAAATGCTCTCGAGTAACTTTCAAGTGTAAATGCAGCGTGATTTCCCAATCTCAAATCAAGGCCGAGAACACCAGTCATGACAACAGCAGAGTTGAACTTGTCAGAGAAAAGCTTCTGCATTGTATGTGTTGTTGTATAATCAGCACTTGCAATTGTGTAGCCAGCACCAAGACCGAAGTAGAAGGTCGTCTTATCGAGATTATAGTAAGCCATAGCCTTGACATCTGCTGTGATATCGAATCCGAACTCGGAGGAGGAGAAGAGGTTGGTTAAGTTGAAGCTGTAACCGTCTTCAATCCACTTATGAGGTATCAAGAGTGATGAGATATCCCCTCTGACGCCGAATCCGAATTTACCTGTATTAATTAAATTCCGTCCCTCGAGTGTAAGCGCAAAACGAGGGAAGCCTGTGACAGAGCCGTCAACAAAGCCCCACTCAGCGCCGAGATTGAAACCGAGAGTAAATGATGGCTTGAGAGACGAAAGACTCTGTGACTCGAGAAGTCTTGCACCAACAGAGCTCGGTGCGAGAGGAATCTTTGCCTCTTCTTCTACTGCTGCAGCATCAATTTGAATCTCAACTTCCACATTCTCTAGAGGTACTTCTTCAACCGGTGCTTCTTCAACTACCGGTGGCTCCTCCACTACTTCTACTACTGTCTCCTCGCTCTTTTCGAGAGTCGTGAGGTACCATGTAATAAACTCAATAATCTCGGCCTTATACTCACCGACAAAAAGATTGAAATCAAGAACAGATGGAACTGAGAGAACAAGCATGCCTTTCTCAATCTTTTCAACTGCAAAACACTCGGTAAGCACAGGGTACTTCTCCGTCTCATACTCAACGAATGCCTCGATATCTTCTGTGTAGACAATATCCCTGTACTCGTCATCAAGTACGCTGGTAAATAGTGTGCCGTCAAACGTGTTATGGAGTGTGTAGTCGTAGACTGTGAAATCTGCACTCTCAACAACAGGAGCTTCTTCCTGAGGTGTAGTAACAAGCTTGATGTACTCTTCAAGATCATCTCCGTACTGTCCGACAATCAAGCTGCCGTCATAGAGAGCATTATCGAATGTCAGGATAAAACCGTTATCTATCAAATCATAGTTAACTGATGTGAAAACATCTGGGTACTTTTCTTTCTCATATTCGATGAAACCGAGAATATCGCTTGGCGTAACAATACCGTCCTCGATGACCTCAGACTTGAAGTAACCCTCACTCCACTCATTTCTTACACCGTACCCGTAAACATAGAAAATTGTTCTTACAACACTCGGTTCAGGTGTTTCTTCAACTTCAGTAATAGGCTCCGTAGCAGGCTCCACAGCAGGCTCCTCTACCTGAGGCTCTACCTCATCTATTTTCAATTCACCTTCGTAAGGAAGAACAACACTCTCGTCGACAACAGGAACATCGTCAACACTTAAAACTGCATAAGCAACACATGTGGCACTTTCAGACCAATGGAGGCCGTCATAGGATGCCTGGAGATAGAGTGTGTAATCCCTATAAGGATCAAGCCCTATTGCAGTAAAAGAAGAAGTAGTGCCGTCGACAACAGTCCACTCTCCATCCTTCTCATCATTCATCTGATACCTGTAAGCTGTAACAGCACTGTCAGATAAAACCCACTGCCATGTAACAGTCATTGCCTTACGCGCCGAGAGTGGCAGAACAACAGTAATAAGCAATATCGCAATAAAGATAACTTTATTAAGCTTCCTCATTTATTTATACTCCTGTCTATTTTTACTCAATCAACTAAGAAGAAAATCATCTCAATTAAGAGAATAATATAAATGTGGTGTAAACACAATTATTTTGATTAAACTTATCTCTTTTGTTATTACAATAACACTTCATTGAGCTTTTTCCTTCTTTATGCTATTTAATAACCTATGTCAGATAATTTCAATGTAACTGTTTTCTGTGGCTCCTCAATAGGAAGCAAAGAAATCTATAAGAAAAAGACAATCGAGCTCGGAGAAGCTTTGGTCAGCCATAACGCTTCTCTTGTCTACGGAGGCGGCAACCGTGGCCTTATGGGAGTGCTTGCCCACACAGTCTACTCTGCCGGCGGTATTGTCACGGGAGTTCTTCCCGAGGCTATGAATAAAGCGAGTGTCACAACCGGCGCTGTCTCGACAAAGACAATAATCGTCAAGAACATGCACGAGAGAAAAAAGACGATGTATGAATATGCCGACGGTTTCATTGCACTTCCGGGGGGAATCGGAACCTTTGAAGAGTTATGTGAAATCTACACTTGGCGTCAGCTCGGCTACACAGATAAGAATATCGCACTATATAACGTTGATTCGTATTTCGACCCGTTCCTTGCACTTTTGGACAAAGCTGTGCAGGAAGGCTTTGTCTCTAAAGCAGTCAGAGACCTCTTGATAGTCTCTGATGACAGCGATTTTATCATCAAAGAATTGAAAGAGAGAAAAGTGGAGCTGCCGGATAAGCTTTCATGAAGAGAAGAAATGCAGAATAGAATAAAGAACATAATCCAGGACTATGCATATATAGTATTCGGAACTGCGCTGACGGCATTCGGCATTTCCGTCTTCATGAACCCCGCAAAACTTGCCCCGGGAGGAGTCTCGGGTCTGGGTACACTTATATATCACATTGTGCTTGAAGCTACAGGAATGAGCTGGGATTTGGGTATAATCATGCTCTGCCTCTCACTTCCGATTTATTTTATAGGGCTGAGGCTCTTTGGCAAGGAATACGGAGTAAAGACCCTTATGGGAACAGTACTCCTCTCTCTCTTTACATCCATGTTCAACCTCATCTTCCCCGAGGGGCTCATTGACTACTCGAAAGAGTCATCGCTGTGGCTCTGCACCCTCTTTACCGGTATAACCAACGGCTTCGGGATGGGACTTGTGATGAGAGCGGGTTCAAACACCGGAGGAACAGATATAATTGCCCAGATAATCGCCCGCTACACGCCCCTCGACCTCGGAAACTCCCTCTTCATAGTCGACGGCATAATCATCTTTGTATCAGCATTCAGCTTCGGTATCGAAAACGCCCTCTATGCATTCATTGTTTCCATGATGATTTCTCTTATCATAGATAAGGTTGTTGTGCCGTTCGGAACAAACTATGCAAAGAACGTCTTCATAATCTCCCCCAGAATTGATGAGATCGGGGCCTTCATTCTAAATGATTTAAACAGAAGCGGCACAATCATCAACGCAAAGGGACTATTCACTAAGGAAGACAAAAACATGCTGATGACAACCATCCCCAAGAAAGACCTTACACGCCTCACAAGGTGTGTGCAGGAAGTTGATCCCAATGCCTTTCTGGTTGTTCAGGACACCTATCATGTTCTTGGTGAAGGTTACACTCCACTGGATGTAGTTGCGAAGAACAGGGACGTGACACAGCAGTAAAAAAGCTCTCCGAAGAGAGCACGTGTTTATTTTTCCCAGAGTTTATCAGGATAATAGCCTTCCTCAATCTTCTTTCTGAGGGCAGCCATAACCTGCGCCTTATCTTCCGGGTATGTCATACCAAACCACTTATCTAGAGAAGAGAGGACAGAGACACTACCCTCTTTCTTCTCAATCATCTCGGCAACTCCACTTGGAAGGAGGCATTCTGTTTTCGCTTCGCTGATGTGTGAGGCCTTGAACTCCTCCCAATAAGCATTGAAGCTCTCGAATGCACGCGGTGTGAAGCCGAAAAAGTTCATGCTGACAAGTTCCTTGCCCGTCAACTCCTCCTCCCCATCAGGAAGCTCTGAAATAACCTTACCGTCTCTCCAGAAAATCTTGAATGTTTCCTTTAAAGAAGTAAGATGTCCGTCCTTACTGTTACATATAGCTCTTGTTACTGAGCCTGATGGGCTCATCGTATTATCGAGTTCGAAGCCGACCATCGCATGTGTTGTATCGTCATTCTCAAGCTTTGCGAGATACTCACCCATTGTTATATAAGCACTACGGCCGTAGTAGTCATCTGCGTTGACGACGGTGAAAGGTGTTTTGACTGCATTCTCTGCACATAAAACAGCATGAATTGTCCCCCACGGCTTTGCACGCCCCGCACTGAGCTTAACCTCCTCTTGAGAGAGAAGGCTATCAAGACTCTGGAATACATACTCTGCATCCATGTTTCTTGCAATTCTATCAAAGAGACGTTCTCTGAAGTCCTTCTCGATATCTTTTCTGATTATAAAAACAACCTTACCATAACCCTGGTGGAATGCATCATATACGCCGAAGTCCAAAAGCGTCTCACCATGCATCCCTACAGCGTCAATCTGCTTGACTCCGCCGTATCTGGATCCCATTCCTGCAGCCATTACAACTAGTGTAGGTTTCATTATTTCCTCCTATCTGTTTACAACATACTATAACAAAATGAGGTGGCATACAAACACTATCTTCATGTGTACAACCATCAGTGATAACAGCTACATTGAGTGTATAATGAACAAGGGAAGGAGACGAAGAGACTGTAGCTCAGCCCCCAAGACAGCCTAAGCCCATACATAACCACTATTTTCTGCTTCTCAATGAAAAATGAAATCTCCAGGCCTTCATTGCTTTCTAAAAAACTCAGATATCCTTTATTGTCGAATAGTATTCTGCACTTCTGATAAAGACTGCCTCTTAAGCTGTTTTAATATTACTGGCTTACTTTCTGTTTCCGTAGCATCCCAGTCACCTGTTGTTGACATGAAAATCTATTTCTATCTCGTTGAATACAAGTGTTATCCATCAAAAACATCTGTAAGCACTATGCCACATCCTCTACGTATGCTTTTTTCCGATTGTACAAACATCATGCTGAGGGTCATACCAAAGGACGTGAAACCTATCCCTTTCTCTTAATCCGATAACCCTGAGTTTATTCTCCATAGCTATAGAATACAATCGATCACTATCTTCCTCTAAATGCATGGCTTCAATCCGCTTTTAAGCATCTTAGGATAAATCATCAACAGAAAGAAAATGATGTTTCTATTTTTCCGCCATCATGTGTCTGAGATTTCAGCTCTGCCCACGTCATTGATGAATATGGTACCATTTTATCGAGGAACTTTCATTGATTAAAGTCTTGACGGCTTATATCGAAAGCAAATTTTCCAGACTTGTCTATTTTGTCAAACATCCATGCCGGAACTTTGCCTTCACAGCTGACTTCCTCCCTGACTGTTTTCTTTTCTATCGGACTTTTGTTCTTTTTAGTCTTCTTCTCTCTTGACGCTAAAGGCTACCATAAAAACTACCCATAAAAGACTTTGAAATAACATTGCTGCAACTTTCATCATCAGCTATTCCTTTTCTAGCATTTATCCAAGGTTCTTCACTGTGGGAAAGTTCTCTCAACTCGAATGGCTCCATGTCTCCATAGTCACGTAAAACTATATCAATTGTTTCTTTCTGAGCAGAGTCCAACCTACTGAAATCACCTTTTGATAAATCATCTTCAGAAACAAAAAACAGACCTTTATGTTCACAAAACAATTGTCTGCAGACCGGACCATTCTTCCAAGCTTCAAAGTCCTCTTCAAAGAGAGGAATTTCAGTTCATGCAAGCGACCATGTCTGGGAATAATAACAGAGTTTCTGCAACTTTCAAGTACTCATGCGGCCTTTCTTGGCCAAAATATATTTTGCAACATCAAACACACTTGCCATAAAGCGCTCCCTCCGTTTTCCGGAAATAACAGCAAAACAGCCCAACTTGCTATACGTCCGATAACACTACATAGCCCAGGTAAGCCCAACTCAACACTCAAGGTAATTGTTTAACCTTTGTCAAGAAACATCTATGACACAAATATAAGTAGCATATGATGATTTTTAAACATAAAATAATCGCCCTTTTTTTATCCTCAGCTAGGAATAGCCGCGCCTTAAGTCAGTCAGTTTGTCTGCCGGACTTTACATTCTTTAGAACAATTGTAAACAAATATAGTTAAATGGTATCATTTTGTCGAATAAGATATGTTGAGGGCATTTTAAATGGAAAAAACAAAAATTATTGCGGTAGTTGGAAAAGGTGGTGTTGGTAAAACATCATTAGCGGCCGTCATGGTAAAGGTTCTGGTTGAAAAATATCCGGATAAGAAAATCCTTGCAATAGATGCAGACCCGGCAGTTGGATTGTCTACGGCACTCGGAATAGAAGTGAAGATGACGATAGACGACATAAGAAAAAAGGTTATAAGTACAGTAGAAGATGGAGATACTAAATCAGCTCTCGAATTGTTGGGTGAAGCAAAGTATCATATCTTTGATGCAATGGTTGAAACTGACAATTTTTCGTTTATAGCGGTGGGTAGACCGGAGAGCGCGGGCTGTTATTGCAAAATCAATTCATATCTGAAAGATATCATATCTCTGGTGGCAGACAATTTTGATTACGTTGTTATAGATGGAGAAGCTGGAATTGAACAGATAAACCGCAGAGTAATGGAGAAAGTAACACATCTTATCATGGTCAGTGATGCCAGCAAGAAAGGTATCAGCGTGATAAAAACAATCAAATCAGTTGCAGATGAGCTTGTGATGTACGAAAAAGCAGGGGTAATAATCAATAGGATTCCGGATAAAAATGTACTGGATTATATCGACCTGGGGGAACTGGAATTGCTGGCCTCAATAGGTCAGGATCCACAGCTTGCGGAGTACGACATCAAGGGCAAGAATGTATTTTATCTTCCGGATGATTCGGAGATTGTAAAGGGAGTTGGAAAAGCACTGGAAAAGCTTTTGCCCAGGGAGTGATGAATGAAAGATTTAAAACACTTGATTTACCTTGAAAATATGCTTCAGGAATCCTGCAATGATATGGTGAAAGAAGCA
>CAVFNE010000117.1:0-7395 GCA_963623755.1 Muribaculaceae bacterium
TTAAGGTGCAAAAATCATATGACGTGCATGCTGTTGCCTCGAGCCACATCGAGACAGTTGTGTTGATGTCGAGAGTCTGAACACCTCAGGATAACATTTTTACGCACAAATACTTGTTCAAAAACTATCGTTCAAAGGTGTAATTGTGACTAATAAACCTTCAGCTTAGGTCAGTTCATGCTAGCGTATCGGAACACATAACGATTAAAGGGAAAGCCTGATATCAACAATTAAATGTTGAATCACTGATGACACAGCTGAAAGTGTGCACCGATAACAGCCTGTCAGCCAGGATTGTCCTTCGAAGACAATGATATCTGAATGTCAAGCTTCATTCCCATAGCCTTTGCCAGCCTCTCCAGAGTTCCTACGGATGGGTTTCCGATTCCTCTCTCAAGTTTTGAGATATCGCTTTGATCAATACCGGTTCTAAAAGAAAGCTCGCTTTGGGAAATATCGGCATTGGCTCGTGCGCTCTTAAGAGCATCTGCCACTGTCAGATTGATAGGAAGTTCTGTCCTGCCGACAGTCTTTCCATCCTCATAAACAGTTTCAGCTTCAAGATCCAGATCTTCATTCCAGTAAATGCCGTATGAACCCATCAGCTTCCCTCTTAAGAACAGCTCTCTGTCTTTCAACGCCTGAAGCTGAGGATACCTGGAGAACAGAGCGGACACGTCATAATCCTTCACCTCGCCACTTTGAAAGGTCATTCGGAGTGTTGTCCCTTCCATAAACTCAAGATTGACTGCTTTGTGAAACATATTAATTCAAAGGGGGAAGCTTTCTATATTTTTCAGTCTCCCACATCTCATTCAATTCATCCCGATATTTAAGGATGAATTCCTTTACCATTACTTTCGCCTTATTCGGGAACTCACCTTCCATAAGTTCACCTGTTTCAATAAGAAACGGAGCATCGAAATCCTGCGTTATTGCATGTATATGGGGTGGATTATGCTCCTTGTTCCTAAAATACATGACAATAATTATTCCGTAGAAAAAGCTTATAGTCGGCATCCAGAACTACTCTCCCTATTCCTATAATAAGGGATATATCCCCTTAAATCAATTGTTGTTTCATACTCTCGTACTCCTGTCAATCTGAAAAGACATCCGTAATGACACTCCCGGGTTTTCTTCCGTTTTCCGTACACATCAGACCGCATCACTTCTGACATTTAAAATCGTTATTCGATGGTTCAAGAACATAGAGTTCAAGTAGAGCTGCTTTATGAGAAAAGAGACATTTGGGATTTAAGCCTTGACCTTATTTCTTCTTTAATCTCTTCCGGCTCTAGTACTTTGACATATCTGCCTAATGACATAATCCTGATAATCATCTCGGCAGTATCGCTCTGGTCATAAGTAAGCGTCATCCTGTAGCGGGAGTTGTCGATTCGTTCCGTTGTTCTTTCAAGATGGGAGAAACTTAAACAGATACGTTCCATCGCAGCTTTCTCGTCTGTAATTTCCAACACGACAGTCTGTGCGCTCTTTTCTGTATCTGTATCCCCTGTTGGGATAGCTTTGTCTGTAATCTTAACATTATTTATGGCTGAAAGATTCACGTACCAATTACTTTCTTTTCCTTCCTTCGGCCTTGTAACAAGACGGAAGCGGTTATCCTTCTGAGAATATTCGAGTTTTTTTGGAATTGCAGGGAAAGAGGTGTTGTCGTTTTTTGTAATTTCGATTTCCCGTTTATCGTGAAGTGCCTTTATTATTGTTCTGAAAACTGCAATATAATTGGGTTTTTCAAAATCATCCCCTGAGAGATTCTGGTCATAGTATATGATGTCACCGGGGTTAAAAAGTGGCTCAACTTCCTCCAGCTTGGGAAAATCATCACAGAACAACTTAATCCTTGGGTCCTGCGATATAGCCTTGAGCCATCTCAGCTCATAGATAGTAATGGGTCTGTTGTATGGTTTTGACAGGATGGTTGTATATTTTCTTGTTGACGGGTCTTTGTTTATCAAAGGAAAGGCAGGTGTACTCTCTGAGGGATTTAAGAGCTCTTTGATATAATCGGGTGATTCAGAGAATGCAGTAGCTGTGGTTATATCAGAGATGTCCTTCCAGGTAAGAGAAGAGTTTTTGATGGCTTCGTTTATGATGAGTCCTATTGTTCTTATATATGCTCCGTATACTTCATTGAAAATCATTGCTCTTCTCCGTACATTTCTTTTATGTCGTTAAGGACGGCTTCTTTCATATATGGATTATCACAGTCAAAGGAGAGGATCCTTCCATAGAATGTTCTTATCCAGGGAAGCATTTCTTCCGGGCAGAAGACTTTCTTCTTATATCTGCAGCTTTGGTCGTCGATAATCTCTACTGTGCCGCTTCTTCCTTCCTTTTTGAGTCTGTCCACAATGTAGTATTCAGGACGATTGTTTGATAAATTGACAGCAATAGTCATCGATACAGTGTAAGGAGATATCCTTTTTCCCGGGAGTTTGACTCCCCAGATATAAGGCATCATCTCCTCTGCCTCCGCAATATGGAGAGGAAATTGAGAATCCATTTTGTCGATGTGGATGGTTTTTATCTTATCCAGACGGATGAACTGGAATTTTATATCTGCGTCGGATTTATTGTTGTAAACCAACACATACTGCCTTCCCGAACGAGTGCTGGAATATATTTTAAGTGGCGTGCACGAGATGGCCTCCTGGGACTTGTCATCATATTTATACAGCTTAATCAAAACTGATTTATGCTCTCTCATAGCTGTCAGCAGGACTTCGAGAATCTCGCTCTCCATTGCCGACACGATGAAGTGATGCTTGTATATGATGTTTGAGCTTTCGTCTCTTTTGATAATGTCCTTTCTTATGAAACAACCCAATATTCCCAGAGGGGCCGTCTCCGAGAAGAAGGAGATAGGAAGGTTGTAATCCTCCCAGTCTATGTTACATGGGAATATGCAGTAGGCATCCCTGTTGCTTTTTTTTGTTTTTTGAAGGATGCCGCAGTCGACAAGCTTATTGAGCCAGTTTCTGAGGGTGTCCCTATGAGGGACTGTTTCATCTTTTGCCAGCCCTCCCCAATAAGTGACGTTATGGACATTTTCGTTGAAGAGTTTTTGTTCTATATCTGTGAGAAGATATTTCCTGCCGTCCGATAGTAGCTCGATGATAAGAAAGTAAAGAATTAATCCGGCCGTATCGAATGACCTGGCTTCGAAGGTTCTGTAGAGAGGGTTGGCATTGTCGGCTCTGGAATCGATTGATATGTAGGACGTCTTTCCTTCTTCCGAGAAAGTAGACTCCGAGTAAACATCCCTGATGATATTCAAGACCCGTCGTTTTTTTGAATCAACACTCTTAGAGCTTTCCTTGTCAGCGCTATCAGAGATGTAATCTTTACGGGTTTTATATCCGTCTACATATAGTTCCCGCAGGGTTGAACGTATCGAGTTGTAATTCTTGACGTTTTCACTGTATCCCACAGAAAGGCCTCCCTCGAGAGTATTATACATGATTAATCAGAGACGGAGGATAATTTTCAATACTGCCGCGAATGGAAACTTTTCTTCAACGAAAAGGCGGGAGATACAGGCTATTGTCTTTATATCAAAAAACGGAGCAGCAGGCTTCAAAGGAGGAAAAGAACAATGAGAAAGAGTTTCGAAATACAAAGAGGAGAATTCTTCTGTGGAAATGGAACTATTTCTTCAACGTTTCTTATAAAAGGGTCTGCTACGCTTTGGATATCAGAAGACGGGGCATATGAGGATTCGAGGAAGGTAAGGCCTGGAAAGGAGACCTTTCGAGGAGGGTTCGACTCCCTCGTGCTCCATAGCCGTACGGCTGAAGTTTGAAAAATTTATTTGGAAGGAGAAAAACTATGTCCTGGAACAGAAACTACAATCACACACAGAGTCAGATGAATCACCATGCAAATCAATGCAATCCGAATAACAGGAATTATCGGGCTGCAAAAAACAACAGGTCCAATCAGATGAACCCTAACAACAGAGCTTATTACAGTTCCAGGTCCAACTGGAACTGATAGGGAGGAAAAATGAGCAGAGTCCGGCTTAACATCATGAAGAAAGGAGATCATGTTCTTTCAGTCGACGGAGAGCATGTGGTTATTGAGAGAGTTAATGGAGAAGTTGACGTACTGAGAGTATATCTTGATGAGGACGGATTTATAAGACTTGATGATGAGAACACGCTGACAATCGGATATGGTAACTCTTCGGTTGAAGTATGCGGCAGTGACAACATTAAGGTTGAGACATTTTAAGGAGGACGTTATGAGCAGAGACAATTCATATTATTTCCATGTTTCGAACATCACAAGCCGGGAGGCGGAGAATCTTGCCCGTGCGTGCAGACACGCCAAGAACCGTTATGCACGTAACGGAAGGGGAACAAGTTTCTCCGGAAGGACTTGTGATATGGGTAAGCATCTTGCATCTTACAGCAGAGAGAGATTGGAGGATTAGTATGGGACACAGAACAATTGCTCATAAAAATGCACAGAAAATGGGACATACCAGAGACTACAACACATGTCAGATCTGCGGGAGCACACACTCTGTCGAGGGGCATCATATCTTCGACTACTCGTTTGGAGGAGCTGCTCATATAGACAATATTGTCACACTCTGTCATGACTGCCACAGGAAGGTACACAACGGATGGATAGATATAGATGTTTTTTGAGAAGTGGAACCTTTTCTTCAACGAAGAGTCTCAAAAAGTGTGATAGGATACTTTCATCATTAAAACAAGTAGTAAGGAGGACGCATATGGGCAGAAGAAAGCATGATTGTTATTTTACAGAGTCGAATTACATCGGACCTTGTTACGAGTGTCCTGAATCGGAGGGATGCAGGGATTATGTCAGCCCATGGAGCAATAATGCCAGGTATGTCTGGAAGGGCTGCCCCAACTGCTCATATTGGGATGACTACTACGGTTGCCATAACGGGAATGAGCCAGGAGACAGGTGTACTGACGCCGATCTCTGGTAACCCGGTCAGGATATATACCGAGAGCTGTCCTCTACGGATAAGACAGCTCCGGGGGACTATGTGGAATAATAAATCTTCGATGGATGAATAGGAGAAGTAGACATGGAAAAAGAAAACTACACATTGAGAATATCTGAGGAGATGGATAACAATCTGTTTCAAAATCCAGTAATTGCACTGAAAGGAACTGATAGGGGCAGAATAGTGAAGAAAATCGTCGAGAATAACAGGGAATATGCCTCCGTTATTCTTGATAGGGACGGCCTTCTTTCTCCGATTGACGGTGCCGAATATGTAGGTGGTGAAAGGAAAGCAGTAGCAGGACTGAGAAAATTCTCCGATGTGGAAATAGAAAGGCGTATGGAGAAACTTGCAGACAGCAACAGCAGGAATTTCTTTGAGTACAACCTTACTCACACCGGAGACGATGAGATGAAGCCGACACTGCTCTTCTTCATGAGCAGAAAGCTCTCAGCGACAGTAAGTAAGCTCCTATGGAAACTTTCTGTCTATGCAAAGGCATTGGGTCTCTTTGTCTTCTACTGCGAGCACGAAGATGAAAAGGTGTCTATAAACTTACTCGCTGCTACATATCTGGATATAACGGCCAATGAGAATGAGGCATATGTGACAGAATACTTCGTTTCTCGCGATACACCGATTACGCTGTAGAGCTTGAATACTCCAGTGCGTCTCAAGACAGCTGGAGTTATGTCTTTCTGTATTAAGTACAATATTACTTAAGAGGAGATGTCAGTGACTATTGATAAACTTAAAGAGAAATTAAAGCAATATGGATGGCATGAAAGTCCCAATATTCAGGGGGGCTGGTATCGGGGAATGGCATCATTATCATTTAATACAGATAAGAGGGGAGTGCCTATTCTGGAATTGGCAGATAATGACTGGGGATATATCGAAATGATATTAAAAGTTCAATCAACAAGCAAAGGCTTACAAATTACATGGAAAAGCACGGAAATATGGTGGATAATTTACTAAATATGGATAGGGTGGGATATAAAGACATGTCTGGTGACGCTTTAAAAACAAAATTCGACGAACTCAAATCTGAGTTCACATTTGTGTTGAGGGAATTTCTTTTTTATCCCCGTAAAAGTGATACAAGAAAATTAGAAACATACTTGGTAAAAAATAATCAGAACCAATATTCTACTGTAATCAACCCCCACTATTCAAAAGAACCTGAAGAGAAAATAAAGAAGAGATACGATAAAAAAGACTTTAGAGAAGATGATAATTTGAAACTCATTCATTCGACCATATCGAATCTGATTGAAATGCAGTTTCAAGAAATAGATAAAGAAGAACTTCTCAATGCGTATGACAAAGTTATTGTAGCTCTTGATTGTCTTATTGAATCAGTTTATCCAAAAGGAAAAACAAAAACAATTAAAGAAAAAAGAGAAAAAGTATGTGAATGTTATACAGAACTACTAAATGATTGCTATGGTATTCAAAAAGAAAACAAAGATAGAAACGACAGTTATGTAAAAAAGAATTATCAAAGCGAAGTATCATCACTCATTTGTAGTAATGATTTCAAGATTAACCAAGTTCACATTCTTTTCAACAATATTCTTTCAACAATTAGTGAAACAAAAAATACAAATGAAAAAATAACTTCGTACATAAATGACATTTTTGTATTTATTCTTTTATCTTTCTTTAGACAGAAACTAATTGAAAAGGAAATTCTTCCAGAAGAATGGCTGGATATAATTAGAGATGAAATAATAGAGAAATGTGATAAGTCATTGGAAGCACAAGAATACTTGAATTTACCAGATAAAAGTAATGAACAGTATTACAAATATTTATGCGGATATTTATGGCGAAGAGATATTCAATTTTGGTTTAATATTATTAACTTTTTCTCGAAAGACAATTCTTTGTATATGCCAATAAATGGCATAGATTTGGATGTGTCAGACGTGATTAAACGCTATCGAACCAATGAACTTAATATATATAGAAATATGGCAGCTCATTCTAGTAGCAATGCTGTAGAAGCAAAATGGCTTTTAAGAACTCTTCGTGCAATTATTTCTGTCACGAGAAAGCTAGGAGAATCTGAAGAAGAATGGAATATTGAGTCTACTATGCTGGAGAAACGGTATACTTTTGAACTTTATAATGAACACGGTAGAAATTTGATAACAAAATACGGAGACGTTCCATTTGTTAATCTCAGATACAATAAGACTGAAATTGAAAGTTGGAAAAATATCCTAAAACAAAAGACTTTGGCAAATAATCCAAATTTTGAAGAATGCTTCATCGATAATAAACAACATCTTAGTCTTAAGGAACGTGCTACTCTCATATCTAGTAGTTTATTGGAGCCTTTAAAGCCTGAAATCAACCAGAGAACCTCAGTC
>CAVFNE010000118.1:0-7390 GCA_963623755.1 Muribaculaceae bacterium
ACCTGCGAATGCTGCAGCGAGATTCTTCTCTGTTCTTGATCCTTTTAATTCCATTTTTTCCTCTTTTAAGTTTATTAGGATTTAATCCTATTAAGAATATACTCTTTTTTTCTATTTCTGTAAACATAACCGCCCTTTTCTGGGCGGCATGGGTCATTTCTTTGTCGGGATGATTCTGACCTGCTTATAGAGTCCTTCTCCCTCGCTCTTTGTTTCAACGCCGTCATATTCGTTGAGAGCAGTGTGAACAAGTCTTCTCTCGAATGGGTTCATCGGGTCGAGAAGTCTGCTTCTGCCACTTCTTATTACCTGGTCTGCTGTCTTATAAGCATTGCGGATAATCTGCTCCTCGTGTCTCATACGGTAGTTTTCGCTGTCGACAACGATTTTGATATCCGGATCGAGATTGCCGGCATAGACATTTGTAATAAGCTGAATGGCGTCTAGGTTTCTTCCCTTGCGTCCTATAATATAGGATGAGTCAGGGCTTACGATATCTAGTCCAATTTTGCTTTCGTTGCGGTAGCTGATTGAAGCTTCCCCTTCATATCCCATCTTCTCGATAAGGGTATTTGCAAACTCCAATACCTTGCGCTCAACATCGTTTTCAGCATCAAGAGATGTGTTTTCTTTTTTGAAGTTTTCGTCTTCCTCTACATCTCTTTCGCTATCATCTTCACCGTAGTAAACGCGGATTTTACAGCTGGATTTCTTGAAGAGTCCCTTTTTAGTACTTTCAATTACCTCTACATCGAAGTTTGCTCCCTCAAGAGAAAGTTCTTCGATTGCCTTATTTCTTGCTTCTTCTTCAGTTTTTCCTTCAGAGTCTTTATACATATATTTAATCCTCTATTATTTTTTCTTCTTATTAGCCTTCTTCTGGGCCTTTATTGCATCTTTTTCTTCTATCTCTTTCTTATATCCTGCAACCTTCTTCTTGTTGGTTATAATCTGCTGGATAATCGAGATGAGGTTACTCATTGACCAATAGACGAGAAGTCCCGAGGGTGCATTATAGAGCACGAAGAAGAAAATGAGCGGCATACCATATGTCATGAACCATGTCATTCCTTTGTTTCCCGAATTAGATGCAGCAGTCGCACTCTGGGTTATCTTCATACTGAAAATCATCGAGAATGTGTAGAGAATCGGTAGAAGATGAATCTGAGAACCCAATAGGGGTAGGTTGAACGGCAGTGTAACTATTGTCTCAGGAATTGATAGGTCGTTAATCCAACCTGGGATGAACATAGCGCCACGGAGTGAGAAATCCTTGTTCAAAAGGCCGTAGAGACCAATGAATATCGGGAACTGTATGAGCATCGGCAGGCACGATCCCATCGGGTTGATACCTTCTTCCTTATACAATTTCGATACCGCCGCATTCTGTGCCTGCGGGTCATCCTTATACTTATTCTGTATCTCCTGGATTTTCGGCTGGATAGCACTCATTTTGGCTGTGCTGTCACTTCCCTTCTTTGAAAGAGGAATAAGTAGTGCCTTCACAATGAGTGTGAGGAGGATAATTGCAACTCCATAGTTCGGAATAAGGAAATACAAGCCTTCAAGAGCCCACTTGAGAAGTGTCTCAAGCCAGCTCAGCCACGATACATCCAAAGCTTTCTTGAGGTTGTGGTCCGCAAGTCCGAAGATATTATCCTTAGCCTTGTCGTAAATTGAAAGCGTCGACGAGAGCTGCGGGCCGCAGTAGAAGGAGTAAACATCTGTCGTTCTGCTCTCCCCTGATGCCTTACGTGTCATGTAGATAGTGTCTTTCTGACTTATCGTATCACCTGTTGACCGTACTGTCTGACTGTATGAGATGACATTCTCTGTCTCGGGAATAAGAAGATAAGCAAAATACTTACCTGTTACTCCAACCCAGCTCATAGCGTCGGACGAGGAGAAATTGCCACTCGAGACAGTCTTTTTCTTGTTCTTGTTTTCATTCTTGTATATAACTCTTCTGTAGTCGTAGTTGCCGTTGAGGGACTCGAATTCAGGACCAACCTGACTTCCGACAGAGATTGTGTACATAGAGTTGTCGCTGTTGATTGGTATACTCTCTCCGTCTTCTGTATATACAGTTACGGCAAGCTGAATCATGTACTCATCGTTGTTCGGAACGGCATATCTCTTTTCAATGGTGAATACACGCCCTGTACTTTCTTCCATGAATGAACGTGTAAATGTAACCTGTGTAATTGTATCTGTCTTACCGCTGACTGTTTTTTCTTCAACAGTATAGGCAAATACATCATCAATGGGCATGGAGTAATCATCACCCCAATAGAGCATGAATGTCTCGTTGTCTCTCTCTTCCCTGAGAATGAGGTTTACCCCGTTCTTTTCGTCGTAGATTGTCTCGACTGTTCCTCCCTTCGGATTGAAACTTACTCTTAACGAAGGCGTTGTCACATGGAAAATGTCGGAAGAAGTATCGTCGCCTAAAGCAGAGAACGAAGATGAAACACTTTCTAAAGGAAGAGACTCTTCTGTCACAACTACATTCTCTTCCGTCCCGCTGGAAGACGAAACAAACATCTGCTGCACTGTCATACCAACTGTTATGACAATTACACTTAAAATAATTGCAATGATAGTATTCCTATCCATTTATAACTCCAATGGATCTAATTCTTCATGCCTGGAAAGATGGAATAGGAACTCTGCTGATGAGAAGAAATGGAATTATCTCCCCTTCGACCTGTCTAACAAAAAAATAAAATTAGACTCAAGCAAGGAAAAAGAGGAAACCTTCCCAGGATATACAATGAGGGCATAGTCCTTAGTAAATAATTGACTTTTCTCCTGACTGGATGAGCGTTTTTCATATAACCGGAATATCTCCTTAGCTCTGCGCCTGAGTTTATTCCTGTCCACCGCCCTGCCGTAATGCTTTGCGGGAATTACGATAATCCTGTCATAACCAAGTTCATTATCGAGACAGATTAATCGCATTCCAAAGCAGGAATAACTTTTGCCTGCCTTAAAAATGCGATCAATATCATCTTTTTTTCTAATAATTTCTGTCTTAGTAAGGTTTCTTCTCATCGCTGACAGTAAGGCTGTACCTACCCTTGGCTCTTCTTCTAGCCAAAACCTTGCGGCCACCCTTTGTTGCCATTCTAGCGCGGAATCCAAACTTTCTTGTTCTCTTAGTCTTACTTGGCTGGTAAGTTCTGATACCTTTAGTGCTCATTTAAAACTCCAATTTTTATAGCTTTTCAGCTGTTGATTTATAAAAAAATTAAGGACATAGTGTCCAGTTTCAAAAGTTTAGCAATCTATAAATCCTCTTGTCAATAGATTTACGGTTTGCACGGCAAAACAATAATTTTTTCTATTTTTTTATCAGGAAACATATCATTCCATCTTTTTATTATTCCCTTCTCCTCCAGTTTTAAGAGAGAACGCACTGAAATCGATGACGGAGTTACATGTATAGTTTTTTTGTCTAGATTTTTTATTGATGTGAGTTTCAACGATGATGAGAGTCTGGCTCCTGCTATTACAGGCCAGGCCTTGTAGTAGATAAAAAAACTTAAGTCTATATTGCTTTCTTTAAGAGACTCCTCGATGGCCTCCCATAGACTTTTCTCCTTTATCATACCCGTCCCTCCCTTACTTCTCTCACTATCTTATCCTCAAGTTTTTCGTTGTACTCTTCATCAGGAAGAAATGTAAAATAAGATTGACTATAGGAAGGGAGGGAGGAAAGAACCTTTCCTCTCTTCTTGCTGTCGAGTTCCAAGAGCACATCATCAATGAGAAGGATGGGCTTACGTCCTGTAAGGGATGTAAAGTATTCTGCTTCAGCAATGCGGAAGATAATGGAGCATAGTCTCAACTGCCCAGTAGACCCCATCTGATTGAAAACACCATATTGGCTGAGAACTGAAAACCTGTCGCGGTGAACACCGCTTGTCGTCGTCATCATCTTTTTATCGCGATCGATGTTAGTTCTCAGGTAATCAACTATCTTATCTCTGCTCTCATCCTTCCATGATGGCTGATATGAAACTTCAAGCTTGTAGTCTGTATCTGAAATGTATGAAAAGAGAGACGGAAATATTTTATTGAACTCTTCTACAGCCTTTTTTCTTTCCTCCATTATTCTCAATCCATATTGAGCTAGGCGCTCGTCATATAGAAAGATAATATCTTCTTCTCCTGTTTTAACAGCTGCATTACGCTGCTGGAGAACAGCACGGTAAGAGCGTAGATTATCAAAAAAATCGGGAGAGTAAAGACACATCATCTGATCGAAGAACCTTCTCCTGTACTCAGGCTCTCCTTTTATGTAATTGATGTCCTCATGAGAAAAAACAATACATGGAAATTGATATATAAGTGCCTTACGGTCCTTTATTTCCTTTCCGTCCAATATAATTTTCCGACTCTTATCATAGTACTTTACAACAATTTTTCCCTTTTCATCACCGTCGATGTAATTTCCGGCTATACTAAATCCCTCCTCTCCATTCTTTACACACTCTTTAAGTGCGGTGGTACGGAATGATGAGCCGTAACAGAGAATATAAACACTCTCGAGGATATTAGTCTTCCCCTGGCCGTTTGCGCCATAGAGAAGTATATTCCTGCTGTTTGTTTCTACAGTCGTGGAATATATGTTTCTGTAGTTTTCATAATAGAGAGAATTGAAAATCATCCCTGCATCGGCATTAATACATAGAAGTAATTCTTCTCAGGCTCCGGAGAGAAAATCATGGCGCCGTTCTGGGTCTGGAGTTTTATCTTCATAAATTCGGTGTCGATTTTCTTTATAGAAGGAAGAAGGAGGGCTGAGTTGAAGCTTATCTTCATTGATGGACCGTTGTACTCACATTGAATAATCTGCTTTGAGTCGCCCACTTCGTTGTTTTCACCGCTTATCATAACGCCTTCAACATTTATATCGAAGAATATCTTCTTAGACTTACTTTCAGTAAATATTGAAGTAAGTGTAATGGATTTTACCATTTCCTCTACAGAAAGTTTACATTCATAGTCAAGGTTTACAGGAATAACCCTCTCATAGTTGGGGTAACTGCCGTTAATGAGAGTCGAGCTGATGGCTCTGTCACCTATTTTTGCATAAACTGTGTCAGATGTAATTGCAAGTGATAACAGTCCTTCGTTTGTAGATATTCTTTCCAATAACTGGAGAAATCTTACAGGAAGGATTGCAGGCATGAAGTCAGGTATTTCTTGCTCGAAGGTATTCTCAACATAGGCCAGTCGTCTGCCGTCTGTTGCAACCATAACTACCTTATCATCCTTTTTCTCGATTCTTACGCCTGTAAGGAAGTATCTTGTAGTCTCCTCTGCAACTGCAAAGCTTGTTTTGTCAGCCATATCATTGAATGACTTCTGGGGAAGAGAGAAGTACTCGTCATCCATACAGTATTTTATCTCAGGAAACTTTGATGCATCCATTGTCTTGAGCTTTGTGTTTATCTTGTTTGAGCTGACAGGACGTATATTAAGTTTTTCATCCTCTTCGGAGAATTCCATATCCTCATCAGGAAGGTTCTTCAATACATCATTGAGATTGGAACAGAAAACAGTTGTAGAGCCGGGAACTATAGTAGTGACGGGAATTGTCGACACAAACGATACCTTGCCGTCCTGGGCCTTAATTGTGAGAGTGTCGTTCTGGTTTTCCAGAAGGACATTACTTGTCACTGACAGAGAGTTTTTGAGAGTTGTAAATGAGACTGCCAGCTCGATTTCCCTTCTTATAGATGCACATGATGAGATGAATTTCACTTTTTTCAAGCTCCTAATATTATGATAATAACATAAATATTTAAATTTAGTAGTAGAAATAGTACCACAAAAAATGTTAAAAACTCGTTTTTATCCAGATGTTATAAAAAATTAGAGTGTTAAAAACTATGTTAAAAACTCAATTTGAATTTTAACAATAAAAAAAGATTGTGGAAAACGAAAAAGGTTTTTAACAATTTCTTCCATTTTTTTAACATCTTTTCCACAGGTTTTTAAAGTTTTTTTCACTTACCTTTAGTCAATAATTTAACAACTCCGTCAACTGCCTTCCTGACAGTTTCGTCGCTGTCGATTATACCCTCCGTCTGTAGAACCGAATACCTAACAGAAGTATGGTCTTTGTTTATGTACTTTCCTATGTCACTCTGTGTAAAGTGGCCGTAGTGATAAGCACAATACATTGCTATCTGCCTGGGAATTTTTATACTTCTGTTACGTGCTGTTCCCTTCATATCGACAAGAGATACGTTGAAGTAGTTTGCAGTGGCGGTAAATACATCGTTGATTGTAAAATCTACATTGACGGCAGGGGGCTCGATTATAAGGTTTTTCAACGATTCCTTAGCCATTTCAATTGTTGCAGGAGAGCCAACCAGCTTCGATATTCCGCTCACAGTCACGAGTGCGCCGTTGAGGTCCCTGACGTTGGTGCGTACGCTCTGTGCTATGTAGTCGAGTATAGGCTCCTCGAGAGAAAGATTTTCCTCTTTATTCTTCTGCCTGGCAATAGCAAGTCTCACTTCATACTCAGGTGGTCTCAAATCGACATTAAGACCGCTTGAGAAGCGTGAACGGAGTCTGTCGGTGATATCTGTAAGCTCGGTCACGGGCCTGTCGCATGTGAAGACAATTTGCTTGTTGTTGTTATGAAGTTCTACAAATGTATGGAAGAGTTCCTCCTGTGTTCCGCTTTTCTTCTGCAGGAAGTGGATATCATCAATGAGGAGTACATCTACGTCTCTGTATTTGCGCTTGAATTTGCTCTTTACACTGTCACTTGTATTACCCAGTGAATCGATGAATTCATTGGTGAAAGTTTCAGCTGTTACATATACTACATTCATCGAAGGGTCGTTTTCGCTTATGTAGTTTCCTATAGCCTGTAAAAGGTGTGTTTTACCCAGTCCTACACCGCCGTATATAAGGCATGGGTTGAAGGATGTTGTTCCGGGATTCATTGCAATAACCTTCGCCGCTTTGTAGGCAATGTCGGAGTTATCACCCTGAATGAAGTTATCGAGTTTGTATTTAGGATTCAGGGTCGGATTTTTCGACTTCAATGGTTTTTCTTTTACTTCGGATTTGGCACTCTCTTCCTTTTTGGGTGCTTTTCTCTCTTTATTTTTAGAGAGATTTTTGTCGACTACAAATTTAATTTTAAGGTTTTCGCCTGTCTTTTCGCTTATATAGTTTTCGATTAATGCCTTGTAGTCCTTAACCATGCTTACGGCAAAATCTGAATCTGCGACAACAGTTACTTCGCCTTGTGTCATATTACTCATGTTGAGGTTGCTCAAAAAAGCCTTCGCTGAAGCCGGAAGGGTGTTATTAAGCATTTCTTTTGTATCGTTCCAGAGTGTTAATAAGTCATCCATAG
>CAVFNE010000119.1:0-7379 GCA_963623755.1 Muribaculaceae bacterium
TAAAAAAAAAAAAAAAACCTCTACTCTTCATAGAAAACGATTTTCGTCTCATCGGATAGGAGTGTCAGGACATAGTTTTTACCGTCTTTTCCTACAGACGGAAAAAGAGAGAATAGAGTCGAGCCGATAAAGCCCTGGATTCTGTTATTTCTGTAGCCGAAATGAAGAATGCGTTCATTACTCTCGCTAAGGAGCGTCAGGGTAAGAGTGCCGTCGCTCCTGCCACTTCTGGCTCTCGTCGCTTTATAGCCCGGAAGAAAGAGAGAAAGTGTCTTTTCGTCTCCCTTTTTTATCGTCCATGTCCTATCTGTGAGGGCGGAAAGTACCGCCGCGTAGTCTTCTTCCTTTACGTTCTCGGGAGTGAGGGCATTGATGAGGGCGAAAAGAAAGAGAAAAATAAGGGTTACAACAGTAAGGGAAGTAAAGAGCGCAAGGACAATTCTATTTCTTGTGGAAAGGTCAGAAAGGGCCTCCTTAAGACTTTTCCCTTCTGCTTCCTTCTTTTCTTCTTTCTTTTTCTTTCCACTCTTTTCTGCCATGGGAATAAAGCTATTCTCACAAAGAAGGGGAATAAAGGTATAAAAATAGAAGAATACTGACTTCGAAATGTAGAAAACAGAATATATATCGATGAGTGGGGAATAATTATCCATAAATCTGGATAAAAATACAAAAAATATCCAATAGTTGTTGACAACAATGCATATTTATTAATAATTAATGCAAATTTATTTAAAGAGGTATACATAAAAATGGATAAATCAAAAATTAAGAAAATAGTACTTGCATATTCGGGTGGACTCGACACATCGATAATCATTCCCTGGCTTAAGGAGAACTACAACAATCCTGAAATCATCGCAGTGGCAGGTAATGTGGGGCAGAACGATGAACTGGATGGACTTGAGGAGAAGGCTCTTGCTACTGGAGCAAGTAAGCTCATTGTCGCAGACTTGGTCGATGAGATGGTTGACGATATTATAATCCCTGCTCTCAAGATGGATGCCAAGTACGAGACATATCTGCTCGGGACTGCATTTGCGCGCCCAGTAATCGGGAAGAAGCTTGCCGAGATTGCGCTTGAAGAGGGTGCAGATGCAATCTGCCACGGTGCTACAGGTAAGGGAAACGATCAGGTGAGGTTCGAGCTTGCAATCAAGCGCTTTGCTCCCGACATGCCCATAATCGCCCCATGGCGGGAATGGAACATTAAGTCCCGTGACGAGGAGATTGACTATGCCGAGGCCCATCACGTTCCTCTTAAGATTAGCCGGGAGACCAATTACTCGAAGGACAAAAACCTATGGCATTTGAGCCATGAGGGACTGGATTTAGAGGATCCGTCACACGAGCCGGATTATGACAAGAAAGGATTTCTGGAGATGGGAGTATCTCCATTCCAGGCTCCTGATAAGCCTGAGTATGTAACCCTCGGCTTTGAGAAGGGAGCCCCCGTATCTCTCGACGGCGTGAAGATGAAGGCAAGTGCAATTATTTCGTCTCTCAACGAAAAGGGAGGCAGAAACGGTATCGGAATCATCGATATAGTAGAGAACAGACTTGTCGGCATGAAGGACAGGGGAGTGTACGAGACACCCGGCGGCACAATTTTGTATTTTGCACATGAAATGCTAGAGATGCTCACCCTCGACAAGGATACTCTCCACGAGAAGAAGAAACTTGCCGTTGTTATGGCTGACCAGATTTACAACGGAAAGTGGTATTCAAAACTTACCCAGTCGCTCTGTGCTTTTGCAGATGAATCGAACGAGTTTGTCACAGGAGAAGTAAAACTCAAGCTTTATAAGGGAAATATCATCCCCGCTGGAATGACAAGCCCATACTCACTCTACTCGGAGAACCTTGTTACATTCGGAGAGAGCGACTATGACCAGAAAGGCGCTGAAGGCTTTATTAATCTCTGGGGACTTCCGACCAAAGTTGAGGCATTGAGGGAGAAAGGAAAGCTCTGATGGCAAAGATGTGGGTTGGCCGCACTGACGGTAAGACAGATAAAACGGCAGACATTTTCAATTCATCCCTTCGCTTTGACTCGAGGATGTACAAAGAGGATATAGAGGGTAGTATAGCGCACTCAAAGATGCTCGCTTCCGTTTCAATCATCACCCCAGGCGAGTGTGATACTCTTGTCAAGGGACTGGAAGAGATAGAGAAGGACATAGAGAGCGGGAAATTGAGTCTCTCTCTCGATGCCGAAGACATACATATGTTTGTCGAGGAGGAGCTTACAAAGCGTGTGGGAGATGTGGGGAAAAAGGTCCATACAGCCAGAAGCCGCAACGATCAGGTTGCTCAGGATTTGAGAATGTACCTCAGAAAGAGAAGTGGGGAGATAGATTCTCTTCTCTCCTCTCTCATTACAACTCTCTCCAAGCGCGCCGAGGAATATAAAGATACGATAATGCCGGGTTACACACACCTTCAGAAAGCACAGCCCGTTACATTCGGCCACCACCTAGTTGCCTATGCCATGATGTTCCTGCGCGACAGAGAGAGACTCAGAGACGGCTTGAAGAGAATTAACATTTCTCCAATAGGCTCCTGCGCACTTGCCGGCACAACGTATGAGACCGATAGAGCGATGGAAGCAGAGCTTCTGGGGTTCGATGGAATATGTCTCAACAGCATGGACGGGGTGTCTGACAGGGATTATGCGCTGGAGATGCTCTTTGATCTTTCGCTTGTGATGATGCATCTCTCCAGGCTTTCGGAGGAACTTGTTCTCTGGACAAGCTGGGAGTTCGGCTTTGTTTCTCTGGCGGCTGAGTATACAACGGGCTCCTCGATTATGCCGCAGAAGAAGAACAGCGACATGGCAGAGCTCATCAGAGGAAAAACGGGAAGGGTATATGGCTCTCTGATGGGGCTCTTAACTGTTCTTAAAGGCCTTCCCCTTGCATACAACAAAGATATGCAGGAGGACAAGGAGGGGCTTTTCGACGCCCTGGATACGGCCTCGATGTCCCTCTCCGTCATGACCGGTATGATAGCTTCCCTTAAGGCCGACGAAGAGAAAATGCTTCTTTCGGCAAAGGAAGGCTTTATAAATGCAACAGACCTTGCCGACTACCTTGTTCTGAAAGGCCTTCCTTTCAGAAGTGCATACAAAATTGTGGGAGAAATAGTTGCTGATGCAATTAGAAATGGGTATGTCCTGGAGAACTATCCACTTGAGAAGTACAGAGAGCATTCCCCTCTTTTCGATTCATCTCTTTATGAGGCTATAGATCTCAAGAAATGTGTAGAGAAACGTAAATGCCCCGGAGGTCCCGGTGCTTTTGAACAGGAAATAGATTATGTGAGGAGAAAAAACAATGAAAGCTAGGAAAACACACATTCTTGTTACTGTCGTTTTAATGGTTCTGGTGCTTTTTGCATCATGTCAGAAAAAGACCTCGGGGTTGGACAGCGTCAAATCAAGCGGAAAGCTGAGCATTGCGACAAGCCCTGATTTCCCGCCCTTTGAATATCTCGAGAACGGAAAGGTTGTCGGTATCGAAGTCGATATCCTCACACTCGTTGCCCAAAAACTTGGCGTGGAACTTGAAATCAACCAGATGGATTTCGATTCCGTCCTTCCGGGCGTTCAGAGCGGAAAGTTCAATGTTGGTGTATCGGGAATATCTGTAACGGAAAAGAGGAAGAAGAATGTACTCTTCTCTTCTCCCTATTGTCTTGCAGCTCAAGCTATCGTTGTAATACAGAATAGTTCGATTAAGAGTAAAGATGACCTCAAGGGAAAGAAGATTTCCGTTCAGACGGGAACAACAGCCGAGAGTTACACAATGGAGATGGGCTACACAGTCTCTTCATTCACAGCTAACAGCGACGCAGAGGCAGCACTTGTACAGGGCAAGGTCGATGCATGGGTAATTGACGATTTAACAGCATATGAGATGGTTGAATCATATAATGCCACATCAAGTACAAAACTTGTGATACTTGATGACGCAATGACAACGGAGCCTTATGCATTTGCCTTCTCTCTCGATAACACAGAACTGGTTGAAGAAGTGAACAAAGTCCTTGATTCTCTTCTTACCGACGGCACTATCGAGGAAATCTTCAAGAAGTACGATGCTCCGTATACAAAGCCGGAATCAAGCTTATGATGGCGTGGCTTGAAAAACTGAGGGAGACCTTCATCGACACAGGGTATTACTCCCTTATGATTGAAGGCCTTTGTAATACGGGGATAATCACCGTATTCTCCCTTATCATAGGAATAGTCCTGGGGGCGTTGATTGCATCTGTGAGGTACCTCTCTGAGGGTAACGACAAGATGAAGATTCTCTCTAGGCTCTGTTCGCTTTATGTGACGGTCATCAGGGGGATTCCTGTAGTAGTTCTTCTTTTGATCTTCTACTTCATTATCCTCAAGAGTGCAGACGGCCTTCTTGTTGCATCCATTACTTTCGGAATAAACTCCTCCGCTTATATGGCCGAGCTTATAAGAAGCGGCATAAACGCCGTTCCCTACGGCCAGACGGAGGCGGGACGGAGTCTGGGGCTCTCAAGAGTTCAGACAATGCGTAAAATCGTGCTTCCGCAGGCTGTGAGATACATCCTTCCTGCCGTGGGTAATGAGTTCATCGCACTATTGAAGGAGACGGCAGTTGCAGGGTATGTAGCTGTGGTTGACCTCACCCGGGCTGGGAATCTTGTGAGGAATAACACATACGACGCCGTCAACCCGCTTTTGATAGTAGCCTTGACTTATCTATTGATAGTCGTGCTTCTTTCCCGTTTGATGGGATTACTCGAAAGGAGGGGGAAGAATGCTTAGAGTTGAAAACCTCGAAAAGTCATACGGCACTCATCATGTTCTGAGGGGCATAGATTATACCGTAAACAAAGGTGATGTCATTTCAATTATCGGACCTTCGGGGGGCGGTAAGTCGACGTTTCTCCGCTGCCTCAACCTTTTGGAAAAACCAACGGGTGGAAAGATATTCTTCGAGGGCATAGAGCTCACGGACAAGGCAACAAAAATCGACAGATACAGGGAGAAAATGGGATTTGTATTCCAGTCATTTAACCTTTTCCCTCATATGACGGTACTTGAAAATATGACGGTTGCTCCTGTCATGCTGAAGAAAAAAAGCAGAGAGGAAGCAGAGGAGAGGAGCATAAAGCTTCTCGAGAGAGTCGGCCTCAAAGACAAGGCATTTGTGCGTCCCGTATCTCTTTCGGGAGGTGAAATGCAGCGGGTTGCAATTGTGCGTGCCCTTGTGATGGAGCCGTCGGTTATGCTCTTTGATGAGCCGACATCGGCCCTCGACCCGATGATGGTGGGGGAAGTATTGACAGTTATGAAGGAACTCGCCGAAAGCGGAATGACTATGGTTGTTGTTACACACGAGATGAAGTTTGCCGAGTTTGTTTCCTCGCGAGTTGTCTTTCTCAATGACGGCGTAATAGGAGAGGAAGGAACGCCCGATGAGATATTCTCGCACCCCGAAAGCGATGCGCTGAAGTCATTCCTCTCAAAAGTACTTTAAGGAGAAAACATGAATCTTAAGAACAAAAATTTTTTAAAGCTGTTGGATTTCACGAGCGAAGAGATTGGGGGGCTTATCGACTTGGCACTTGAACTCAAAGACGAAAAGAAAAAAGGAATTCCACACAGAAAATGCGAGGGAAAAAACATAGCATTAATATTCGAAAAGACTTCAACACGCACACGCTGTGCCTTCGAAGTTGCTGCATCCGACCTCGGTATGCACTCGGTGTATCTTGATTCGTCATCCTCCCAGCTGGGGAAGAAGGAATCGATTAAAGATACAGCAAGGGTCCTGGGGCGCATGTTCGACGGTATTGAATACCGCGGCTATGGTCAGGAGAGGGTTGAAGAGCTCGCCCGGTGGGCAGGAGTTCCTGTTTGGAACGGACTGACAAACGAATTTCATCCGACACAGATTCTTGCCGACTTCATGACTATAAAGGAGAAATTCGGTTTCCTCAAAGGCATTAAGCTCTGCTATATGGGGGACGCTAGGTTCAACATGGGCTCATCCTTGATGGTGGGTGGCGCAAAGATGGGGCTTGATGTCACTCTATGTGCTCCCGATGGCTACTTTCCGCCTCAAGATCTTGTTAAGGTATGTGAGAAAATTGCTTCTCAAACCGGAGCAAAGATAACTCTTTCCTCCAACCCCGATAGTGCCGTTGAGAAAGCGGATGTTATCTACACCGACGTATGGGTCAGTATGGGGGAGAGCGCGGGAGTCTGGAAGGAGAGAATAGAGAAGCTCACACCTTACCGTGTTACAACATCTCTTATGGAAAAAGCATCAGAAAATGCCATCTTCATGCATTGTCTTCCGGCTTTTCATGATACTGAAACGACAACGGGAAAAGAGATAGAAGAGAAGTTCGGGCTCAAGGAGATGGAGGTTGAAAACAAAGTCTTCGAGAGCAGTCAATCCGTTGTCTTTGACGAGGCGGAGAACAGAATGCACACAATAAAGGCTGTTATGCTCTCTACCCTTTAATCGGCGCGGATAGAAAATTTTCAAACAAAAAATCGAAAAGGCCGTATATACTATAAATAGAAACCATAAAGGAGAGTGAATATGGACGAAGAAAAGATGAAAAAAGAAGGCGGAGAGCTCAACGAAGATGAATTGGATAATGTAGCCGCAGGATGCAACAACGCAAGTAAAATAACACCATGTCCCCGCTGTGGTAGTTGGGATTATACAAAGTATGGAAAAGGAGGACATTGTATTGACTGTGGGTGGGATGGTCCCCCGTATTTACGCTAAATTATGCATTCTTTCATGCTTGCCTAATAATTTCTTGTTATAAGGCGTATGCATTATGGCTACTCTTGAGAAGAGCGAGAGTAATCTTTATTCAATACCGAAGGGAGCAAATGTCTTCAAGACAGGTGCTGTCTATATCAATGATAAGAACTACAGGGTTGAACCGAAGGACGGTAGAAAACCGCATGTCAGTCATATTGAAAGGTTTTAGGGAAAAATAAACCAAGTTCTACGCCAGCGATTTTTCTCTACAGAGAATTCAATCGAATGTATGAGCTTGTGAATCAGAACGATGGAGGAGAATAAATATGGACGAAGATAAGATGAAAAAAGAAGACGGAGAGCTCAACGAAGATGAATTGGATAGCGTAGGTGGAGGATGTAGCAAGAAAAGATGTCCCATTTGTGGTAGTGAAAATTATTTGGCGCCGGTAAAAGGCCGTTATAGAGGAAGATGTTATAACTGTGAAGAGAGGGCACGAAGCAATAATTGATAAAGTTTTTTTCTAACAGAGAAACTGAAACGGCCGTATATACCCAAACTTTTAGCTAATTAAACGCTTATTGCATTACATCTCCCTGCAATTTCTT
>CAVFNE010000120.1:0-7313 GCA_963623755.1 Muribaculaceae bacterium
CCACATCTTTATGTTATTCGATATCGTATCCTCAAAGAGAATTATATCCTGGTCGACAACAGATAAGGAGCCTGTGAAAACAGCACGGTTTATACTGTCAATAGGTTTCCCGTCAAAGAGAATTTCTCCGCTCCAGGGTTTGTAGAGCCCGGAAATAAGCTTACTCAGAGTTGACTTACCACAGCCTGAAGGACCGACAAATGCAACACGCTGTCCCGGCTCGAGAGTCATCGAGAAATCTTTGATGAGAGGCTCGGCAAGTCTGGAGTAGCCGAACGTAACGTTTTTGAGCTCGATTTTACCAGTCAGCTTGTCATATTCCTCGTCCTGTGCAACTTCCTCACTCGAGTACGGCACAACTGCAGGATACTCCATTACATCCTCGATTCTCTCCATGCTTGTACGCATCTCCTGAAGTGTCTGGGAAGCTGATACAAATTGCATTGCAGGAGACAGGAACGAACCTAAAAAGCCTGAGAATGCACTTATCATACCGACCGACCACTCTCCCTTCTGACAGAGATATACGCTACCCATGAATACAAGTGTGTTTGTCACTGTCGAGATAACAGACGGGATAATTCCATAAAGTGCATTCATCTTCGTAAACTTAACGCTGCCGGAATTAACTGCTGCCTGATAGCCGGACCATTTCTCGAAGAATCCGTTTTCAGCGCCCGAAGACTTTATGGACTCAATCATCTCGATTGCAGCGACTGTCGCGCCCGCGAGTTTACCGCTGTCTCTGCTTGTGACACGTGTCAGATTAATCCTCTTCTTCGATATATACGAGCTTGCCACCATGTTCAGGAATACTGAAACTATTCCTATAAAGGACAGCACAATGCTGTACCTCAACATTACAAAGAGGTAGAAGAAGAGCATAAAGAGCTGGATAATCAACGGAGCGAATGTCTGGATTATGCTACTCGCTATCGTCTCGTTCTGACTTCTTCTTGACTGTATATCTCCTGCCATACGCTGGGAGAAGAACTCCATCGGAAGGCGCAACACATGCCACATATATTCACTGTTCGCAATTATCGCCATCTTTCCGTTGACCTTGAGTGAATATGTCGTCTGGATTATCTGGACGATTATCTGCACAGCCGCCAGAGCGCTTATACCCCACATGAACGGCTTGAACCATTCAGGGTTAGTGCCACTGAGGAGATGATCTGCAAAGATATTTGAAAATCCTGGGGTGATGATTCCGATTAATGATGAGATTATGGTTGTTATGACAACAAGGGCGAAAATCGAACCTGTCCCCTTGAGTCTCTTCTTGACAAAGCTCATCACACTTTTCGGCTTACCTTCAGCTTTGAAATTCTCCCCAGGCTCAAACATGAGACAAATTCCTGTAAAGGATTTATCAAAGACTTCCATACTGACAGAATATGTTCCCTTGGCAGGGTCGTTGATTACCGCCTTATTGCCCTTGAAGCCACAAAGCACTACAAAGTGGTTGAAGTTCCAATGGATAATACATGGAAAATTCCCATTGTTCTTAAGGTCTGCAGGCTCATATCTATAACCCTTGGCCTCGAGGCCGTAGCTTCTTGCCGCCTTCAGAACATTCTTTGCGTTCGAACCGTCACGCGAGACTCCACAGTCGGATCTGACCTTTTCAAGGGGAACCCATTTACCGTAGTAGGCAAGAATCATACAAAGAGAAGCCGCCCCGCACTCGAGTGCTTCGAGCTGTATGACAACGGGAACCTTTGCTACTCCTTTCTTCACTGAATGAGAAGGATTGTTCTTTATTCCAGACATTTAGTCCTCCTAGTGAATTACAAAGTAAATCGGGTTTATATCCGAAACAACAATCTCTGCGCTGTATACGCCGTCTTCAAGGGATGGAACTTCCACCTCGACAGGGTATGCAAAGCTGCCGCTCGAGAGAGAGGAGAGGAACATGAAGTATGAGCCCATATCGTCTGTTATCTCGACAGGTTTGGACCCGACAGCCTTAACAGTTCCCTCTTTGTCATCTATACGGACCTCCAGCCCAGCCTTCACATCGGATGGGTCTGTTACATAGCATATTGCCGTGCCGGAAGAGACAACGGCTGTCCCTTCAACCTTTGTCTCGATTGTGCCGAAGATCCCCCATATGACAACACCTACGAGAAGAATAACGATTGCAGCAAGTAGAATCCACACACTTGGATTAGCCACACGTATGTAGTCATTCAGCTGCTCCGGAGAGTTTACTCTGTCAACACTCGACTTTCTAAAAAGTTTTTCATTCATACCTCAACACCCCTTACTGATGGTCAAAATATTTTTCTTATTCTTGTATGTATATGATACATCATCCATAGTCTTCTTCACCATAAATATCCCCAAGCCTCCCATATTTCTATCCTCGGCAGAAAGCGTAGTGTCGGGTTCAGGCGCAGTCATAGGATCATACGGCTTTCCGTTATCGGAGAATTCTACAATAACTTCTCTATTTTCTACAAGACACTTTACAGTGGCGGATGTTGCCCCGCTGTATAGTGTTATGTTCGAGAATATCTCATCAATGGCAATATTAACCTGCGCAATGGTCTTGAGAGGGAAGTTATTCTCCTCGAGGACAGACTCAACAAACTGTGTGACCTCGCCGATTTTATCGGAAGTAGGAACAACTGTAAGAACCTTCTCATACTGTGGACTTGTAATCTGGATTGTAAGCATTGTTATGTCATCAAACTGATCGGCCTCTCCTACAAATGCGTCGATATCTTCACGCATATACTTCAATAGTCCCTCACAGTCGACATCTCCGGCCCTGTTGAGAGCATCAATCATCCTGTCCGTACCATAGAGGTTGTTATTGCTGTCGGTAGCCTCTGCAACTCCATCTGTATAGACAAACAGCCTGTCGCCCTGTTTGAGAGAAATCTCATACTCCTTATACTTTGAGTTCTCCATTCCGGAAAGAACAAAACCATGTCTGTCCTTGAAAAGCTCCCATTGCCCGCCTTTATGCTGAATAGAAGGGAATTCGTGACCCGCGTTAGCGCACTTCATCAGACCTGTAGATATCTCCATGATGCCAATCCAGACAGTAACAAACATCTCCGCATCGTTGGTCTCGCAGAGCTGATTGTTAACCTTTTCAAGAACTTCCTTCGGGCTCAATCCGTTCTGTGCGGCACTCTTTATAAGTGTCTTACTTATCATCATGAAAAGAGCAGCCGGTACCCCCTTACCCGAAACGTCGGCAATTACAAGTGCAAGATGATCATCGTCGACGAGGAAGTAGTCGTAGAAGTCACCGCCCACTTCTTTCGCAGGCGTCATCGTTGCGTAGATATCAAACTCGTGAAGGTCCGGGAATGCTGGGAATATACATGGAAGCATGCTCGCCTGGATATGACGTGCAACATCCAGTTCGGCACCTATTCTTTCCTTTTCAGCTGTAATCTTCGAAAGGTTTGCTATATATTCTTCAAGCTCCTTAAGCATGTAGTTGAAGGAAGAAGAGAGCGTCTCGATTTCATCTCCGGTCTCTATATCTATATGTTTTCCTTCAAATTCATTTGAAGAAGTTATCTCCTCTGTGAATGCGGTAAGCTTTCCGATAGGCTTGGTAACCATCGTTCTCACAAAGACGATGTAGACGATTATTGTGAGAGCAATGACAGCAAAAGAAATGAGCACCATAGTGATAAGGAATGACATAAGATAGGTTCTTACCTCACTCATATCGAGAATGTATTGCACCTCGGCTATTGCTTTCCCGTTTTCGTCCCTCACGACGGAAATGCCGGTGTAGTTGTAGCCGTAGCTGTTATCTGTGACGATAGGCGTCTCCAAGCCATTGTTCTCTTTATATGCATTCCAGATTGTGTAATACTTTTCCAGGTCCTTCGGGTCGTCGGGATTGGCTGCATCTGTGTAGAGGATATTGTCGCCGTAGTTGATTTTCGAGTTCGGGTCATCGCCCATCTCAGGGACAAAGGCATCGATGTAGAATGTGACGCTGTCCTCATGAGGCACAACAAGCGAGAGATAGGTAATTTCGCCGTCCTTTTTGAGTGAATTGAAAAGCTCACTCATTTTTCTGTATTCCTCGCTCTCATCTCCTCCGTCCGATATGACTTTTTCCACATCCTCCGGATTGAGAAGGGTCGCAATTGCGTTACTGTTAGTCATAACACGTTCGGAGAAAAGCTCCTCGAGATAGCTCTTACTTGTCAGATAACTGAAAAGAGATGTAGAGACTGTAAGTACAAGTCCTACAATACATAGTGAAATAATGAATTTAGGAAGAAGCTTAAGTTTCATTGCTGCTCTTCTCCTTTATGTTTTTATAGTAAATCTCTGAACTGCATGAGCACCGCCCCCCGCAGTAGGGACAGAAAAGAGAGGTGTTGTTCCACCACATTTTCTCCACTTCCTTCAAAAAAGAAAATCCCAGTTCAGTGATGGCCTTTTTCAAATTGACCACACCTCCGGGTTTCCAGCATACGATGAAGACGGTATCTACGCCCTTTCTTCTAAGCGCATCAAGGGCATACTCCATCATTGTGGAGGATAAGCCGTGTCCCCTGTATTCACTTTTAACTGCCACAGATTGAATTCTGGCGCAGCGCCCGTCGCTTAGAGAAGAAAACAGTGGCTCATCGAGGCCGCACGAGGATGCAACCTCTTTCGTTGTTGTCACAAAAAAGTAGATATAGCCGACAATACATCCAGAGCTGTTCTTCAAGAGATAAACGAAGGAATTCTTGTCCTCAAGCGCACTCTCAAAGTCACTCTGGGTGTAGAGATTTTTCCCGACACACTCATCGGCGAGTGCTAAGATGGAAGGAATATCAGACTCAACAAAAGGGACAATACTTATTCCATCAACCATTTTTCTCCAATCCTTTAGTGCACGTCAGAATCCTCAGGCCCATGCTTATAAATGATTTATCACTCTTGATAATCCTCTCAAGAGTCGGCATGTTCTCCTCCAGCCACCTCGACATAGCTTTATATTCCTCGTTGTTCTCGTCTTCTTTCATTAGTATTGCTATGTCGTCCTCAAGGTATGAGAAGAATACTGTATATACATCATCTTTCTTCTGCTTTTCACTGAATTCACACTTGATGGAGTATAAAGGTAGAGCAACCTGGTAGCCGCAATCTATAAGAATTTTCACGATTTTTCTTCCCAGTCTTCTGTTTCCAGAATACTTATCCTCATCCAATATCTCCATGAAGCCTTCCAAGAGCTCGTCGTCATCAGGGCAGAGGAAAGAAAGAGAGTCGTCAGGCTCAACTACAACGAGAGTGCCATCATCTTTAAGCAGTTTTTTCAGCTTCAACAAAAGTGACTCGGGATTTTTCAGGTGCATAAGGACAAACGAGAGGTATATGATATCGAATCCTTTGACGCCCTCTTTTTCCATTATCCCCTTCAGCTGTGGGAGAAAATCAGAGTTCTCGACATCGAGATTGAAGAAAGAAAAGATGTCGTTTCCTCTTTCTCTTTCAGCTTCTTCTGCCAGGCTCTTGTTATACTCAATTCCTATTACCTTCTTCACATTATCTGAAGAAAACAGGGCCACCGTCTTCTCTCCTCCGTTGCAGCCCACATCAAGCACAGAGATGGAGGAAGAGCCCTTCTTTTTCAATATTTTGTCGATGACAGGCCTTTCGTACCCGAGAAGGAGATTACGCTGCGTCTTTAATCTTGCAATTTCTTTTTTATCCTGAAAAATATGCTGACTGACCATACTTCTCCCCTAAATGACTGTATAGAAATAGTTGAAAACCATCTTCCTCTGGTAGTCTGCATACTTTGTCTTTTTCTTTATGAGAAGAAGTACACCCGAGTCTATTTCATCACCCTTTGCTTCAAATGGATTATACTCCCTGACATTATCACGGATTCGAAGCACCAAATCGTCCTTCTTGTCGATAAGTTTGATTGAGATGTAATAGCCACTTTTCTGTCCCTCATCGAGGGCAAACTTGATTATGTTGAGCATCAGCTCTTCGCTGATGAAGTTAATCATAAACGAACGCTTGGCATCGATTTCCCATTCCTCTGTTACACGCTCGAGGTCTTCTGAGATTTCACTCATGCTCTCTTTCTTTATAGGATATGTCTTCTCAAATGACCTGAAAACCTCGGGAAACGTTTTCTTCACATAGCGTCTGGACGGCATAAAACGCAGAACAGCAAGTACAATCAATAGTGCACCAATTTCGGTAATTATGCATGTAAGTGCCAGCCCTGTGGTGAGCCTACTCGGGACGAGAATAAGGCCGAATAAAAGAAGGAGGGCACAATTTCTTACTCCCGACATCAAAGAAGAGAGCTTTGTACGCCCTATACTGAGCCAGAATGTAGTAAAGGTTGTATTTATACCCGCAAGTACAATACTCACCATATATATAGAGAGAGCTCTGGCTCCTTCCGCCACAGCCTCTTCACCCTTTATACCGAACGACGAGATAATATTAGAGGATAGAGACGAGAAAAGAAGAGCAAAGATAATGCCTATAACCGATACGATAAGAAGAGCTCTTTTCAAGACTACGAATATACCATCACTGTCGGATTCTCCCACCAGAAATGATATGACAGTCTGCATTGCACTCGCATTACCGTCGAAAAAAGCATACGGAAACGAATTCACTGTGTAGATTGCACCATAGACTGCAACAGCGATAGTGCCACTCTCTCCGCCGTATTCGAGAAGCATGTTATTGAAGAAAAGGATGACAACGGCCGAAAAGACATACGCTGATCCTAGGCCGAAACCGCCTGAGATGAATGACCAAACCTCTTTTATCGAAGGCAGTCTCAACGAAAGAGTAAGGAGCCTGTTCTTCTTGAAAAAGTGCGTTAAAAGAACTAAGAGCCCAAGCGTCTCGCCGATTGTGAGCGAGAGGACTGCCCCCCTTAACCCGATACCCAGAATCTTCAAAAAGACTATATCAAGTATAATGCTTGTGACGCATACGACAAGAGAAGCGCGCGCACAGAGTGACGGGTCACTGTCAGAGCGCACTGACGCCGAGAGTATGTGGTACATGATGAACACCGGAGATGCCCACATTGCAATATCGAGATACTCTCGCGAAAGGGGATAAAGTTCATCCGTTATACCAAGAAATGAAGCGTATGCCCTCTCGAAAAGAAGGGGAGAGAGCGATAACAGGCTGAGAAAAAGACCTAGCGTGAGCTCAGCGTGGAAGACTTTGTTCGCCTCCTCTTCGCTACCCTCTCCAAGGAGCCTGATGATGTTTACATTGGCTCCCACACCGATGGTTACTCCGATGAGAGCATAAAAAAGAAAAACAGGAGTGCAGAGATTATATAC
>CAVFNE010000121.1:0-7266 GCA_963623755.1 Muribaculaceae bacterium
CTTTCCGTTTATTGCATTTTTAATGTAAATAAGTTAAAACATATTCTGCTTGTTAACGATAGTTTATTATCGAATATCTTTGTTCTATTTAAGGAGAAATAAAAGATGAAAGTTGGTATTAACGGTTTTGGAAGAATCGGTCGTTTTGTCTTCCGCGCAGCTATGAGCCGCAAGGATGTTGAGATTGTCGGTATTAACGACCTCTGCCCGGTAGATTACCTGGCTTACATGCTCAAGTATGACACAATGCACGGTCAGTTCGAAGGCACAATCGATGCTGATGTCGAGAAGTCTGAACTTATTGTTAATGGAAAGAGAATCAGAGTTACAGCATGCAAGGATCCTAAAGAGCTTGCATGGGACAAGGTTGGTGCTGAATATGTCGTTGAGTCAACAGGACTCTTCCTTACTAAAGAAAAGGCACAGGCTCATATCGAAGCTGGTGCTAAGTATGTCGTTATGTCAGCTCCTAGCAAGGATGACACACCGATGTTCGTCTGCGGTGTCAACGAAGATACATATGTAAAGGGAACACAGTTTGTCTCCAACGCTTCCTGTACAACCAACTGTCTTGCTCCTATCGCAAAGGTTCTCAACGACAACTTCGGTATTGTTGACGGTCTCATGACAACAGTTCACTCAACAACAGCTACACAGAAGACAGTTGATGGCCCGAGCATGAAGGATTGGAGAGGCGGACGCGCTGCATCAGGCAACATCATTCCATCTTCAACAGGTGCTGCTAAGGCTGTCGGCAAGGTTATTCCTTCCCTCAACGGTAAGCTCACAGGTATGTCAATGAGAGTTCCTACTCTTGATGTTTCTGTTGTTGACCTCACAGTCAACCTCGCTAAGCCTGCTAAATATTCAGAAATCTGTGAAGCTATGAAGAAGGCAAGTGAAGGCTCACTCAAGGGTATTCTCGGCTACACAGAAGATGCAGTTGTTTCTTCCGACTTCCTCGGTGATACAAGAACAAGTATCTTCGATGCTAAGGCTGGTATTGCTCTTACAGATACATTTGTAAAGGTTGTATCTTGGTATGATAACGAGATCGGTTACTCAAACAAGGTTCTCGACCTCATTGCACATATGAAGAAGGTTAACGGCTGATTATAGAGTCGTTGGATTCTCTATAGGGCCTGTTCTTACGAGCGGGCCTTTTTATCCAAAATAGGAGTAATTTATGGTATTAAATACAGTTAAAGAAGCTGATTTGAAAGGTAAGAGAGTGCTGTGCAGAGTTGACTTCAACGTTCCTGTAAAGAACGGTGTTGTTACAGATGATACAAGAATTAAGGCGGCTCTCCCGACACTCGAATATATTCTCTCCCAAGGTGCAAGCCTTGTTGTCATGTCACACTACGGCAGACCCAAGGGACAGAAGAATAGCGATTTCTCGATGGCACCGATTGCGTCTGTCTTCGAGAAAGAACTCGGCAGAAAGGTCATTCTTGCTCCGGACGTAATCGGAGATGAAGTTGAAGAGCTTGTCTCATCTCTCAAAATGGGTGATGTTCTTCTTCTTGAGAACGTAAGATGGTATAAGGAAGAAGAGGCTAATGACCCAGAATTTGCTAAAACTCTCGCTTCCTACGGCGACGTGTATGTAAACGACGCATTCGGCACAGCTCACCGTGCGCATGCTTCAACTGAAGGGGTTGCACACTATCTTCCATCATACGCAGGCCTTTTGATTGAGAAGGAAGTCAAATTCATGGCTCCTCTTTTGGAGAACCCCGAGCATCCGTTTGTTGCTATCATCGGAGGTAGTAAAGTTTCAAGTAAAATCAGTGTTCTCTCGTCCCTCGTCAAGACATGTGACACAATCGTAATCGGCGGCGGTATGGCATACACATTCCTCAAAGTCCTTGGACATGAAGTAGGAAAGAGTCTTGTTGAAGAGGACTATTTCGAAGTTGCAAAGGACTTCTTGAAGAAGGCAGAAGATAAGGGTGTCAAGGTTATCCTCCCTGTCGATCATCTTTGTGCTGAAAACTTCGATGAAAATGCAAAGCCTGTCTACGTCGACTCAGTCGACATTCCATCTTCTCTTATGGGACTCGATATCGGAAAGAAGACAGTTGATTTAATTTGCGATGCTCTTAAGGACGCTAAGAACGTTGTCTGGAACGGTCCTATGGGCGTCTTCGAATTTGCCGAGTTTGCAAAGGGAACCGAAGCTGTTGCTAAGGCACTTGCAGAGAGCTCTGCTGTTTCTGTTGTCGGCGGCGGTGACTCTGTTGCTGCAATCAACAAGTTCGGACTGGCAGACAAAATCAGCCACGTATCCACCGGTGGCGGTGCAAGCCTTGAGTTCTTGGAGGGAAAAACACTTCCCGGAATCGCAGCACTGGAAAAAAAAACTAGAAAAATCTATATAGCCGGCAACTGGAAGATGAATATCCTCCCGTCCGAGGCTGGAAAGTATGCCCGTGCTCTTATCGACAGCTATAATGAGCACGGCTGTGATTGTCGCCTTATGGTTGCATCTCCGTTTGTCGACCTTCCGGCAATTGTAGAGGCTGTAAAGGGAACAGGGCTTATTGTTGCTGCACAGAATATGGCTGACCATACAGAAGGCGCATACACAGGAGAGGTAAGTCCACTGATGCTTAAAGACCTCGGTGTAAACACAGTAATTCTGGGACACAGCGAGAGAAGACAGTATTACGGTGAGAGCGATGAGATTATCAACAAAAAGGTACTTCTTGCTCTCGAGAATGATATGGATGTTGTTCTCTGCGTTGGAGAAACACTTGAGGAAAGGGAAAGTGGAAAACTTGAAGAAGTACTTTCACGCCAGCTTACTGTAGGTCTCAAGGATGTAAAAGGAGAGAAGATGAGCTCTGTTACAATTGCCTACGAGCCTGTCTGGGCAATCGGAACTGGAAAGACTGCAACCCCAGAGGATGCAGACAATGCACACCTCTTTATACGTCAGACTGTCGCTCAATTATTCTCAAAAGATATTGCAGAAAAGACAATAATACAGTATGGTGGTTCAGTAAAGAAAGAAAATGTTAAGGCATTGATGGCTAAGGAAAATATCGATGGCGCGCTCGTCGGAGGTGCAAGCCTCACACTTGATAAGTTTCTCCCTATCATGGCTTATAACAAGTAACTAGAGGTAAAGAAATGGGTGTTTTAGGAATTGTCCTAATTGTTGTTTTTTGTATTGTTGCCCTCCTTCTTCTGTTCCTTATTACAATTCAGGGACAGGATAGTGTAGGACTTGGAAGTGTCTTCGGTGGTAATTCAGACTCTGCTTTCGGCAGTGGAACTTCAGGATTCATCACAAAGGCTACAGCTATTCTGGCTATCCTCTTTATGGTTCTTTCTCTTGTGGTTGCACTTGTCAACAAGTCAAGCGAAGATGAAATCCAGTCGATGATTCAGGCAACAGAAACAACTCAGGTTGAAGGTACAACCTGGCTTGAAGAGACAGAAAGCACATCATCTAACTGATTTTAGTTGTTTTTCGCCGGCTCCTTTACCCGGGAGTCGGTTTTTTCTTTTAAGGAGTATCAGATGAAAGTAGGTATAGTAGTTTCTCCTAAAGAGAGGGAAAGTACACGCCTTATGGAATATGCTAGAGTTATTTCCTCCTCCCTTGAAAAGAGGGGTTATTCTTCAGATATCATAAACACTTCATTAGATGCTGATAAAAAACTCATATTCTACGATTATCTTATATTCCTAGCGGAGACACTCTCATTCTTCAGTAAAAAGCTTGGGCCTTCGCTTGGAACCTACCTTAAGAACTGCGGGAATATTTCTGGTAAGAGGACTTGTCTTATTCTCTCTTCCTCAACGCTTTTCAAAGGTGGAGCTATGAGTTCTTTCATGTCTCAAATTGAAGGGGAGGGAGTTATTTTGAAAACCAGCTTTATTGTATCTTCCTCTAAGGAAATCGAGGCATTTATAAAGACAATTAATGTAGAAAGGAATTATTGAAATTATGAAAAGATTATTATTCGTTGTATCACTTATTCTTCTTGTTTCTTTCTCACTTTGTGCTGCAACAATCAGTTCTCCTGCAGCAACTGTGAATTTGACTAAGAACAAAGTCATTACCATGGATACTCTCAACAGCGAGTATACAACTTATCAGGAAGCTGGTTATACAACGGTGACAAAGCTTGATGTTCTTAATGCCCTCATCGATGAGATTCTTGTCGAGCAGGGTGCGGCAAGGGACGGCTATTCAGTCTCCGACAGCGACGTTGAGCTTTTATATGCACAGCAGAAGACAAGTATTGAATCCCAGCTCGGCTATTCGATAACAGACGATGAGTTTGCGTCTCTTGTTGAAGAAAACTATGGAACAGTCGCTGATTATAAGAGCTATCTCAAGACTCAATACCTTACGCAGCAGTATGTACAGGGCTCCAAGAGCGATATCCTCTCGGATGTAACAGAGCCGACAGATAAGGAAATAAGAGCCTGGTACAGACAGAACTCATCCACATTTATGATGCCGGAGATGGTACGTCTTTCTGTTATTGCTGTGGAAAAGACAGATGATGATACTCAGAATTCTAAAAAATTGAGTACACTCAAGAGTGTTTATTCTCAGATTACATCCCTCTCTATATCATTTGAAAAGGCAGTTCAGAGCTACAGCGAGGATGAGTCAAGTAAATCATCAGGCGGAGACTGGGGCTTTATGAGTGACTCCGATTCTACACGTCAGAGCATGGGAGACGAATTTGTGGACGCTGTCATGCTCATGGAGGCTGGTGATATCGAAGGAGTGTTTGAAACACCTTATCTCTATTGTATTGTCAAGTGTACAGTCCATCAGGATCCGAAGGTTCTTGCACTAACAGATACAATCGAGGACTACAATATAACAGTTTACGATTACATCTATCAGGGACTTGTTTATCAGAACAGTCAATATGCTTACATTGAAGCATACAATGCATTAGTTGCAGAGCTTAGAACGCAGGCTAAAATAAATATTTTGTATAAAGAACAATGAGTATTAAAGTAGAACGCCACAGGGCAAGAGAAATAGCTGTTGGAACATTATATTCATTGGATATAAGAGCCAATCTCCCTCCGGAGGGTGATTGGTTTCTTTTCCAGGGCTTGAATGAAGAAGAGATTGACTCACTTGAGACGGGAGTCAAGGTTTATGCACAGTTTCTCATCGAGGGAACAATTGCTCACCTAGATGAGTGTGACGCGCTTATAAAGACCTATTCCAAGCGTCCTATTGAGATGATTGATGCTGTCGACAGGGCAATATTGCGCCTCTCGTTCTTCCAGCTTTTATATGACAGGGAGACCCATCCGACAATCGTAATCGATGAGGCTGTGAAGCTCTCACAGGAATTGAGCAACGATGTATCCTTCAAGTTTATAAATGGAATATTGGATACTTTCGTCAGAGGCAAAAATGATTCAATATAAAAATGAATATGAGATAGATAAAATCCGTTCATCGGGAAAGCTCCTTGCTGAGATGTTCGAGTTTGTCGGGGAGAATATACAGGAAGGGGTTTCGACCTGGGATGTCGATAAGATGTGCGAAGACTTTATGCGTAAACACCATGCCAAAGGACCGTGTAAAGGATTTGAAGGTTACAAATATGTTTCCTGCACATCTGTCAATGATTCGATAATTCACGAAATTCCTAATAAGCGAAAAATCCTTTCAGATGGAGATTTATTGAAGGTCGATGTATGTTTAATGCTTGACGGATTTATCTCGGACTCGACACATGCCTATGAGATAGGAAAGGTTGAAAGTGCTGTGCATAGTTTCAACGTTGAAACAAGGCGTGCACTATATTTGGGTATCGAGGCGGCATCAAAAAAAGGCGCAAGAATACAGGATATAGGAGCAGCGGTCATGAATCATGCGAGGAAATTCAACTACGGTATTTTAAGAGATTACTGTGGTCATGGAGTTGGTTTTGAACTACATGAAGACCCAGAAGTTCCGAACTATATTGATAGAAAACTTGCGAATCCCAGAATAAGAGAGGGTATGGTATTTGCTATCGAGCCTATGCTTATGATGGGCTCAAGCAGTAAATTCTATGTCACCGATGATAATTGGACGGTGAAAACAAAAGACGGCTCATACGGCTGCCATTGGGAACATACTGTTGCAATAACAGATAAGGGTTTGGAAATACTTACAGAGCTATAAGGGGAAATTGGATGGAACAACCGAAGAAAGACTTTATTACATGTGATATGATCCGCGATGCCGGCATCAAGCTTGCCCATAAGATGTATACAGAAGATAAGTTTATTCCTGACGTGATTTATGATTCACTCAGGGGTGGAGCATACCTAGCTAACGTCATCAGCGAATACTATAAACTTCAGCTTTCCAAGATTGACCACACTCCGACTTTTTATGCTGCAGTAGTTGCACGCTCCTACGGTAAACTTGTTGAGCACACCAATAAGGTCGATATAGACGGATGGACATGGTCCCCGAAGAACCTCAAGAAGGGACGGAAGGTACTCATCGTCGACGATATCTTCGATACAGGCCTTACTGTCAATTCCCTCTGCGACACGATTATGGCTAACGGCATTCCCCGTGAGGATATAAAGGTTGCTGTATATGACTATAAGGTTTCCCTCTATCAATGGAAGGACGGAAAGCCTGAACTTCCTGTGCAGCCCGATTACTACTGCCGTAAGCATATCCTCAAGAGCAAGGACGATTATCTCTGGATACACTACACATGCCACGAGTTCATCGGATTGACACATGATGAGATAGAAGAAGTCTACACAGATGAAGAAGTGAAGAAAATCCTTCACGAGATCTGCGAGGACTGAAAGAATATAACACAGCAATAGCAGTCTTCTCCTTTTTGTTGTATAACAGAAATTAAGCAAAAAAAGACAAAGACTAACTTATATGTGCGCATATTGAAGAAAAATCTGCAAATTTCGGCTTAGGAGAACGGCTTTTCCGGTTAAAATGGAACACTTTTGGGCCATAGATTCTTTGCTTTTCGCCTAAAGAGGAATTACCCTTATAGGGTATTTTAGTCAGGAGCTTTCAGTTGCAGTTAGCTCTGCCTTCCAAGTTTGACTATATCGTCACTTCCTCGGTATACGATGTTCTCGTTTTTAACTCCATGAAAGAAAAATGGGTCAAAATCTTCTGAGGTGGTTTCACGAGGCATCTTCTCTTGTTTTTTTGTTACGAAATATAATGTTAACCTCTTTTTAGCTGTAGATAGCTTTCAACTTTCTTAATTCATCACTGCTTATTCTACGAGATTT
>CAVFNE010000122.1:0-7194 GCA_963623755.1 Muribaculaceae bacterium
AGAGCAGACCGCCGCAAGGTAAGGGTGAAAGGGTGGTGTAAGAGACCACCGCTTTCCTGGTGACAGGAAAGGCTGGGTAAACCTCACTGGGAGCAAGGTCAAGTATGTGAGTGGCTTGTTCGGCTATACTTACGGGTAGACCGCTTGAGATTTGGAGTAATCCAAATCCTAGATAGATGATTACATAAACAGAACTCGGCTTATCTGAGACCTGGTTTTATTAATTGAGCCCCATTTCGGGGCTTGTTATTTATACTTGAGTTACTTCGCACCTTATATCAAACTTCTCTCCCCGCGGAAAGACATTCGGGGCATAGGGATTCGACAGTTCACACAATGCATAGACTCCTTTTCCTCCTTTTGAATGTATAACAGAAAGAAGATTATCATCTCTTATTGGTCTTTCATCGCGCTCCTTTACGATATCGACGGCAACCCAATTGAAAGCTTTATCCTCATCAATATAGCATATCTGGGGATACACTCCCGGATATGTATGGTATAGAATTTCGGTCACTCCTCTTTTTTCGAGGCTTAATGCAAGAGCAGAGACAGAAGTATTGAGTAATTCCCACATTGAGCATTCCTTGAATGCATTACTTGAGGCCTCTTTAACATCTACGTCCTCTATTATCCCCTCGTTGTAGTACTTTTCAGCATAGATAAGAGAAAACAAGCTCCTCTTAGTCACTATTACCTCTCCATTCCTGTCGAACGGCAGGATGACCGGAATAATGTCGTACTTTTTGCACATTTCTATCTGCAATTCAATAAGGGGTGTTTTCTCAAGCATCCCGTCATCCCTCATCGAGGCAAGAATTACGCCGTAAACTGTACTCTTATACATAAAACAGCGATCCATGAAGAATGGTATTTGATATAACGATTTAAGCCACTTGAAATTCCTCAAAATTTCGAAATCGATATATCTACCGAGAGATGAGAAAAACTCAGAGCCTTTTTTGTGCATATTTTCAGACTTATCTGAAAGCATTATAGATAATACATCGTCACTCAAATTGACTACTTCGTCATTCCAATAGAGCTGTCCTTTCTGTCTGATCATTTTTCGTCCTCTTTGATTTTATCCCAGAGCTCATTCATCTCTTTAACGTGATCTTTATCCAGTGGAATATTTTCCTTCACTGCCTCATCAAATAAGCGCTGGAACCTGGATTTAATTTTATTGTTGCATCTGTAGAGGGCAGTGTTCGGGCGGATTTTCAAGTAGCGCGAGAGATTGACAACAGAGAAGAGTAGGTCTCCGATTTCTTCCTCAATGTGCTCCTCATCGTTTTCTTTTATTGCATCCTCGACTTCTTTCAGCTCTTCCCTGACCTTTTCGATAACACCGCCTACATCACTCCAGTCGAAGCCGACTTTCTTGAGTTTCTTCTGTATCTCGTATGCTTTTTCAAGAGGCGGAAGAGATGACGGAATATGGCCGAAGAAATCATCCTTTTTTTCTTTATGGCCTTCAACATTTTCCTTAACGGAGTTCCATAGTGATAACACTTCCCCTGCGTTCTCAGCCTTCGCCTCCCCAAATACATGGGGGTGTCGCCTTATAAGTTTTTCCGCCACTTCATTTATTGCGTCCTGAGGCAGAAAATCTTTGTTTTCCTCATGGATATAAAGATTCATAAAGACGTTTATCATCACGTCTCCTATCTCTTCACGTTCTGAGGCAACATCTTTTTTTATAACTGCGTCAAGGTATTCGTAGCTTTCGTCGATGAGGCTCTCGGTTGCACTTTTATTTGTCTGTATTCTGTCCCATGGACAGCCTTCGGGTGACCTGAGGAGTTTAATTATGGTGTAAAGATTATCCAATGCAGAGGATAGGTTATCTGCTCTTTTAAAGTCGTATTCAATCATAAAGAAAGGATACACTTTCTCAATATTTCTGTTCAATTATGTTGATTAACGGTTATAATGCATTCATGTTCGATTATTTAGTTGTAGGAGCCGGACTCTTCGGCTCTGTCTTTGCATATGAAGCATCAAAAAGAGGAAAAAGGTGTCTTGTCCTCGATAAGCGTAAGAGTGTGGGTGGCAATCTCTATACTGAAAACAGAGACGGTATAAACATCCATCTTTACGGGGCACATATATTTCACACCTCAAATAAGAGTACTTGGGACTATTTCAATTCATTTTCGTCCTTCAATAACTATATAAACAGCCCTGTTGCCAACTATAAAGGGAGGCTGTATAACCTTCCTTTCAACATGAACACCTTCTATGAGCTCTGGGGGGATGAGGCCTCAACGCCGGAGAAGGCAAAAAGAAAAATCGAAAGTCAACGCATTGAAGTCGAGAATCCCGCAAACCTCGAGGAGACGGCACTCTCGTTGGCCGGCAGGGATATCTACGAAATATTAATAAAGGGGTATACGGAGAAACAATGGGGGCGAGAGGCAAAAGAACTGCCGAGCGAGATAATAAAACGTATTCCGCTACGCTTCACATTCAATAACAATTATTTTTCTGATTTCTATCAGGGAATACCTATAGGGGGATACACACAGATTATAGAGAAAATGCTTTCTTCTTCTACCGTTGTTCTCGAATCCGATTTCAACGAAGAGAGAAAGAAGTGGGAGAAAGAGGCAGACAGAATCCTCTATACAGGTTCGTTAGACGCACTCTTTGATTATAATGCGGGAGAGCTTGAGTTCAGAAGTGAGAAGTTCGAGCATGAAAGGCTTGAAGAGGAAAATCATCAGGGGGTGGCTGTGATGAATTACACAGATAGCTCTATTCCTTATACTAGGGTTATCGAGCATAAGCACTTTGAAGGAAATACTTCTCCTTTTACCTGGATAAGCCGTGAGTACAGTGTAGACTACAGAGAGACTAAGGAGCCGTATTACCCGATTAATGATAAGAAGAACTCCGACCTGTATGCTGTATACAAAGCAGAAGTTCAGAAGAAGGATAAGTATATTATCGGGGGCCGGCTCGCCGAGTACAGATATTATGATATGGATAAAACAGTCGAGAGTGCACTGAGTCTTGTGAAAAAGGAATTCGGGGAGGAAAAATGACAGTTGATCAATTAGCACTCTTTTCAATATTACGTAAAGAATCGTCCGCAATGATGTATGACATAATATATAGTCAACTCAAAAAGGGAGAGAAGAAACTCTTCTGTCAGAATCGGGATACTATAACAGACGGGATAGGATTAATCTATGAGTATTCGATGAACGGAAAGACAGGACTGAGGGAGACGTACCTGAACATTGAAAAAATTTTTTGTGCCTCCGATTTGATAGCGTCCCTAGTAGAAGCTGAGGACAAATCGAGAATCGACAGGATTTTAATCACATCTTTTTATCCTGATGTTCAACTCGAGGATGATGACATTAAAATACTTCGTCTTTTTTACATCGATTACGCCGGTGACAAGATTGATGAAATTAACAGGATTGGTAAGGAAAAAGCAGAGGAGAAACTCGGCGTAAAAAGTATCGATGAATCAATGGAGAGGATTGCCTCTCTCGGAATTATTGCCATGAATCCTATTTAATGATTAGAGAAAGTTGACATGTCAGATAATAAAGAAGAGATAACAATAGAAACAAAGCTTGGTAAGGTAAGGGGAATACACACTAAGGTGTGTAACAAGTATTTGGCTCTGAAGTACGCAACAGCATCCCGCTTCAGATATTGCGTGAGTGTTGATGCCTACGATGGAATATATGACGCGACACACTACGGCCACTCCTGTGTGCAGACTAGAACATACTTCGAGCACCTGGAAAACAGTGAGAGGCTCTTCTACCATAATGAATTCAGAGAAGGCATTACTTTCAACTACTCGGAGGACTGCCTTAATCTCAATATATATACGCCTTCAAGCGGTGCTAAACACCCCGTCATCATCTACATTCATGGCGGTGGATTCAACAGCGGCGCAAACTCGGAGAGTGCATTCGACGGTAGCAGGCTTGCGGAAAACGGGGTTGTTACTGTGTTTATAAACTACAGGGTGGGGATTCTGGGTTACCTCAGTCACAGCGATATATACTCCGAATACGGCCGTGACGGCAACTTCGGTCTGGATGATATAGTAACTGCCGTCAAGTGGGTGAAGAGAAATATATCATCCTTCGGGGGAGACGAGGATAACATAACGCTCATGGGGCAGAGTGCAGGGGCGATGCAGATACAATACCTTGTACTCGATAAAAAGAATGAGGGTTTATTCCAGAGGGCTATCATGCTCTCCGGCGCCGGGCTCTTTCCGTCGTTCGCACTGCCGAGAAAAGCGGAGGAAAACCACACTTATTGGAAAGAGTTTATGTCTAAGGCAGGTGTCAGCAGCCTCGATGAATTGAGAGCACTCGACATAAAGAGAGTCTTTGAAGTGCTTGAAGAATATACTCTGTCAAGAAAGGACAACCTTTACGCGACAATGCCTGTAGTTGACGGCCTCTTAATCCCCGAAGCTGTTGATAAGGCATACTCCCATCCTTTAAAAATTGACTATATTGTGAGCTACACCAATTGCGATATGTATGCACCGATACTGGCTTATATATCAAATAAGTTTGCATCTGATGTTGGGGCTTACACTTATTATTTCGATATCGACGCACCGGGAGACGACAACAGAGCCTTCCATTCATGTGATCTCAGATACATCTTCTCAACGCTCTCTTCATCCTGGAGACCTTATGACGAAATAGACTCGAAGGTGAGTGACGCATTGAGTAAATACATTGCATCCTTTGCAAAAAACGGAAACCCCAATATTGTGGGACTTCCCGAATGGAGAAAGAATGGTGTTCTTTGTATCACTCGAAAAGGAATAAAGATGGGACACCCATCATACTTTAAAATGACACGTAATTTTATACACCGTCAGAATCCGAAAGCAGAAAGTAAATAAAAGAAGGAAGAGAAGAATGGAGAGTAAAAGCTTTATCGAGCGGACAAGCGGTCTAAAGGGAAAGGATTACCTAGGCTACGCAATGGTAGATGCTGCAGGGTGTCTTGTCTTCAGCCTCGTAACAACACTGCTACAGAAGTTCTACACCGATATTTTTCATATAAGTCCGTCATTCATTATGGTGATGTTCATCGCATCACGTGTGTGGGATGCCGTAAATGACCCTATGATGGGGCGCATTGCAGATACTGTTAAGCCGGGAAAGGGAGGACGGTATAAGCAATGGTTTTTATATATAGCTTTCCCTCTCTGTATTCTCTCGATATTGATGTTTGTCAAATGGCCTCACTTGGGGGACGACGGATATTACCTCGAGACTTGTGTATATGCAACTGTCACATACATTCTCTGGGGCATGGCATATACGGTTCTCCAGATTCCTTACGGCTCCCTTGCCTCTGTTGTGACAACGGACGACGGGGAGAGAAATAAGCTTTCCTTATATAGATCTATCGGAGCAGCGCTGGGATCAATTCCTGTTCTTTTAATTGCTTCCTTTGCCTATGCTAAAAGAATAGACGAAAGAGGCAATATTGTAATCGGGGAGAACGGAAAGGCAATAACAGACCTGCAATATAAACCGGTGATTATCGGGGTAATCATTATGAGTGTAATATCTGCATTAATGCTCATTGGCTCTTATTTTTTAAATAGGGAAAGAGTTAAGACAAAGCCTGAGGAGAAGACGAAGGGTGCAACAGTAGCGGCCGTGAAAACACTGATTCAGAACAGGGCGTTCATCTCGATTTCTTTTACGGCAATGCTTCTTCTCTCCGGACAGATGTTTACACAGAGCTTCTACACATATGTCTTTGATGACTACTTCCACGCAAATTGGATGAATCTTGCGACCCAGGCATGTACATACTCCCCCATGCTTATAATGATGTTCATCCTACCCTCGCTTTCGAGGAAAAAAGGAAAGAAGGAAGTATGCCAATGGGGCGTTGCAATTGCGGCGCTGGCTAACCTCGTCTTATTCTTACTCCGAGGCTTAGAACCGTCGCTTCTTATGTGGATATTCCTTTTTATGTGCTTTATAAGCGGATGCGGACTAACAACAGTTGTAATGCTTCTTTGGGCAATGGCAACAGACAGCATTGATGATATTGAGGTGACAACCGGAGAGCGAGAAGACGCAACAGCATATTCAGTCTTCAATTTCTTTAGGAAGATGGGGCAGGTAATTGCTGCTATATCTGTCAACGGGGCCTTGATAGCAATGAGCTACAAGTATGAAAAGGGGGCAGTGCAGACACTTGAGAATCTCAAGAGAATGTATGACATGGCAACGCTGATTCCTGCCTTGATGTTCGCTCTTATGGCGCTCATACTATTTGTCTTCTATCCATTGTCGAAGAAGAGGGTTGTTGAGCTTCAGGGCAAAAAGGAAGAAAGGCTTAAAGAAGCTTATGAGAGCAAGAAGATTAATATTTAGTGCCTCCACGGAGATGATAGTCTGGGGAAGAATCTGACTTTTAAATAAGGAGAGTGGATACTCCTGAGAATAATTTCAATTATGGATGAAAATAAAAAAATAGATGATGTAAAGAAACCGGTATTCTCTAATGAGGTGGCATATGTAGTCGGCATCATAACGGTAGCCTTCGGTGTGGCGTTTATGGAGAAGGCGGATTTTGGAGTCTCGATGATAGTGGCTCCGGCATACCTACTGTATTTGAAGTTGTCACCCACTTATTCATATTTCACCTTCGGCATGGCGGAGTATACACTTCAATTAGTTCTTCTGATTGTTATGATGATTGTCCTCGGAAAATTCAGACTCTCCTATCTGTTTTCCTTCGTCACTGCCGTAATCTACGGCTTTATGCTCGATTTCTCGATGTTTTGTGTGAAAAATCTACCATCAGATAATATATGGGTAAGGGGAGTTATGTACATCCTCGGGATGGTTCTCTGCTCAATAGGAATATCTTTCTTCTTCCATTCTTATATATCTCCAGAGGTATATGAACTCTTTGTCAAGGAAGTATCATCAAAAATCGGGATGGATATCAACAAGTTCAAGACAATCTACGACTCTACAAGCTGTGTTGTCTCCATAATAATGTCCTTTGCTTTCTTCGGCATGTGGCACTTCGAAGGCGTTAAACTCGGCACTGTTATCTGCGCCCTCGTCAACGGCTCGATAATAGCTCTTGTATCTTCCGCTCTCGAGAGTCACTTCGTTTTCAAGGACTCATTTAAGTTGAGGACATACTTTGATTAAAGAG
>CAVFNE010000123.1:0-6978 GCA_963623755.1 Muribaculaceae bacterium
AAAAGAAATGGATAGCAAGGAATTACTCGAGGAACAAACGCGTGTGAAGAGGAAGTATACCAAGAAAGAGGAAGAGTCAAATTAAGCGGATATTTTCGAAGGGGTCCTTATAAAACTACACGACAACAACGGCTCTGTGAGATTCCTATGCTCCGAGATATTCCGCATCTATTCGTCCTCAAAGCACGATGAAGATGAGTTGATAAAGATATACCTCCAGGGTGTCCTCTATCATATGAATAAAGGCAACATCCTCGATGTCACAAAGCCGGGCTCCAATACCGACGATATAATCGCAAGGGCAACAGAGCTTATAAACCGGAACATCAGGAAAAACAAATACTCGATTTCCCAGCTCTCCGATGACTTGAATATATCATCCTCGTATCTAACACGCATCTTCAAGGAAAAGCTCGGGGCAAGTCCACTCCGCTATATGAATGAGATTAAGATTGCATATGCAAAAGAGGATCTGATAAATACATCCATCCCTATCAAACTCATTTCCGCGAACCTGAACTTCAGCGACCCATTGTACTTCTCCCGTATATTCTCCCAGTTCGAAGGCGTATCTCCAAACCAATACAGACTCCTCTTCAGAACGCAGAATCAAGTGAAAGATAAATAACAACTTGAGTACAGACAGCAGAAAACAAAAAGCCGTCCGAAGGCTACTTGAAGGGCAATACCTTATTTTCTACATCTGAAAGAAAAGCCCCCAGCGAGCAGAAGACCTTTGTGTGGGAGAGATGAGAAGCAGTCTATCCTCCCAATCTTGGATTCTGAACTACTCCCACGTATACCAGAAAGCAGGGCGTAAACCAACACCTACTCGGTATGCAGAGACTTTAACAGAACTCATAATAAACCTCCTTTTCGCTAGAGCCTGATACAGTTGTACGTGTCAACCAGGAAGTAGCGAAACCTTGATCACTTTTCGCAATTCTATCAGATGGAGTGGAAAAGTTAGAGGATTATGCGTTTGGACTAAAGGATATTCTTCTCCTTGTATTCCCTTGGAGACATTCCTGTCATCTTCTTGAATTGATGAGAGAATGTATATGTGTCCTGATAGCCGAGCTGACCGACTATCTCCTTCGACGAAAGTCCCATCGACAGAAGCTGCTTCGAGCGCGATATCTTCGCCTGTATTCTGTATTGCGATGGAGATATCGAATAAGCTGTTGTGAACTCTTTACGAAAACTGTTGTAGGCCAGTCCAAGTTCCGATGCAATCTGAGGCAGGCTCATCGTATATTCCTTCTCCAAAAGGTATTTGGCTCTTCTCAAAAGTGTCTGTTTTCCCATAGTAAGATAAGGGGACAAAAAAGAGAGCATGTACTTCTCAACAGCAGGCATTATCGAAAAGAAGTCCGAGTTATCGGCATTCTTGATCTCTTTATAGAGAGATAAAAACTCCTCAAGCTTGTCGCTGCCATAGTCGACCTGAAATACTGAAGGAATATCATCCATTCTGGGATATATCTTCTCAAATATATTTATGAGGTCTCTCGGAATCGAGAGATAACATCTTCTGTGATGGCAGAATGGATAAAGAGTGAGTGTGTAGTCGACACGTGGATGACGGAATATTATGCTTCCATCGGTTATTTTGTATTTATTACCGTTTGCCGAGAGACTTCCCTCTCCTGTTATAACCCATGTAAGAAGAATCCCCTCACCCATCTTGGCTGTTCTGTGTATACTCTCTGTGTTGCTTGAAATTCCAATAAAGAGCGCACCATCGAGAGTGGAGGCAAAAAGTGTTGGGTACTTGTCTATCCATGAGTAGTCAGTCATATATCAATTTTGACATCTTTTTTAGAAAAGACAACATTTATTTTTGAATATACCAACCTTACACTGTAGAAAGAAATAAAGAAAGAGACAGAATAATGCCTGAAAATAAAGATATATTAGATAATGAATTATTATTACCAACATCATCATTTCCTGAAAAAGGAGGTTGGATTGTAGATAATGAATTCATTCTGACTCTAGGTGCATCATACCTTCTGGCACACGGACTCGGAAAACCCGTCAAAAACGCAAAAAAAACAATTGTCGCAAAAAAAAGTGGCTACTATCATGTCGAGGTATATACATATAACTGGTGTTCATTATGGCATAATGATATCTACCCAGGACTTTTCAGAGTGAAGATTGGATTTCAAATGAGTCCGGAAGTCGGAAAAGGAGAAAGCTGGGGCTGGGAAGAGTGTGGAGAAATGTACCTTGAAGAAGGTGTCAACACAATAGAACTTGTCGACTCCACGGGCTTTGAAGGAAGGTGCGCTTACATATTCATATCGAAAGAGAAGAAATCTCTTCCTTCGGGAAAAGATGGAATATGGCGCCTCTATCATGAGATGATTCTCAAGAATAGAATAAGATGCTCTGAGAGCTATGACTTAATTGTCGTCGGAGGAGGATTTGCAGGAATGTGCGCGTCCGTTACCGCATCACGCTCAGGACTGAAGACTGCGCTTATAGAAGACAGAGGTGTCGTTGGAGGTAATAATTCAAGCGAGATAAGAGTCTGGCTTGGAGGCGGAACCAACTATCCTCCGTTTGAGGGAATCGGAAACATAGTGGGAGAGTTCGAGCAGGAGAAAATCGGCCACTATGGAGCTGTAAACCAGGCTTACCTCTACGAAGACGATAAGAAACTTGATGTGCTGAGAAAAGAGAAGAATCTCACGCTCTATCTTTCGTCAAGCATGGTGGATGCCACAGTATTTGAGGAAGAAATCACCGGCATTACGGTACTCGATATAGAAAAAGATGAGCTTTTCTATCTATCCGCCCCGCTCTTTGTAGATGCAACGGGAGACGGGAACCTCGGCTCTGCAGCCGGAGCAGATTATGAAGTTACAACCAACGGCCATATGGGGGCGAGCAATCTTTGGCATATAGAAAAGACAGGAAAGGATGTCCCGTTTCCACGCTGTCCGTGGGCGATAGATCTCTCCTCATCACGTTTTCCAGGCCGTGGAGACACTCTCGATATCTACGGTAAACAACGTGAATTCTCACTCGGATGCTGGTTCTGGGAGAGTGGCATGACGGAAGATCCAATAAAAGAGGCAGAAAAGATACGTGATATAAACTTCCGCGCTATGTATGGAGCATGGGACACACTGAAAAACGTTGATAAGGACTATGATGGATATGAGCTTACATGGTGCAGTCCTATAGCGGGAAAAAGAGAGTCGAGAAGACTCATGGGGGACATTGTGATGACAAAGGCAGACTTCAAATACAAATTCCCCGACGGTTGCGTTGCAACTACCTGGAACTTTGACGTTCACTACCCTGACAAGGCTTTCTATGAGGCTTTTAAGGAAGGTGATGCCTTTCTTACTATGGACTGCAGGGAACCTGTGGACTGGCCATATTTTCTCCCCTACCGAATTCTGTATTCAAGAAACATTAAAAATATGTTCATGGCGGGAAGGTGCGCAAGTACATCCCACGATGCCTCGGGAACAGTAAGAGTTATGAGGACAGGCGGGCTTATGGGAGAAGTTGTGGGATATGCTGCATACCTTGCAAAGAAATATTCCTGCCGCCCACGTGATATATATGAGAAACATCTTGATGAGTTCATCTCACTCTTGAAGAGCATTCCGAATAAAGAGGTTAAAAAGGCTGGTAGTACAGTCGTTTAAATACAGAATGGAGGAAATTATGAAAAGGATTATCGCATTGTTGTTGGTTCTTTCTCTTGCACTCAGCATATTTGCCGGTGGCGCAAAAGAAGCAGAAGTGACAGGTAAAGAAACAATCGTCTGGGCTGGCTGGTCCGGTGAAGAAGAAGCATCAAAAGCAATCTTCTCCAAGATGAGAACAAATTATGAAGAAAAGAGTGGAAATTCAGTAAGCTGGGTCGGCTGGACATGGGCGGACACTGCGCAGCAGCTGTTAATTCGTCTTCAGGGTGGAGAACAGCTGGATATCGCACAGGTTGATATCTCAATATTCAACACAATAGCACAGACGGGGACGCTTGCTGATCTCAATGATATATTTGGTAGAGAGTGGCTCGAAGCTACATTCCCTCAGTCAGCCCTTGAAGTGGGCAATATCGACGGAAAACAGCTTGCACTTCCATGGTCTATGGCTTCCATCACAATGGTATACAACCCTGAGATATTAAAAAAGGCAGGTTGGGATACTGTCCCTGTGACAGTGGAAGAATTTGAGAAATGTCTGGAGGACATCAAGGCTCTCGATGAAGATATCGTGCCATACGGAGTTTCTACAAAGGATGCAACTGCAGCAGGCGACTTGATGCCGTGGCTTTGGACATTCGGTTCATCGGTATTCAATGAGGACGGAACAGTCAATCTTGGAGAAGAAGCTGTCGAGACAATCAAGTGGTATCAGGAACTCCTTGAGAAAGGATACATAGAAATGGATATAGGCAGAGGTGACGCCCGCCAGCTCTTCGCCCAGGGCAAAATGGCTTTCTATGATGACGCTGTCGTCGCTAAGGGACAGGCTGTAAATAACGGTGTAAGCCCCGATGATGTTGTAAAAGTGTGTTCTGCAATGAAAAGACCAGTTCTGAAGAGTGGAGACAAGAGCCAATCGACTATGTGGGGTCATATGCTTGTTATCTTCTCTTCGTCCCAGCATAAGAGTGCTGCTGGGGAATTTGCAAAGACCCTCGTGGGTGATGATATCGCACTTGAATACTTCGAAAAGAACGGTATGCCACCAGTAACAAAGAGCGCAGGCGAAAGCGACAAAGTAAAAAACGATGCTTATCTCATGGGCTTCATGGAATCTACAGCTTCTGCAAAACTCGAGGAGACAGCACGCCTTGCTAATGCAAGCGAAATCAAATCGATTATGACTGAAGAGCTCCAGGCGGCACTGCTGGGACAGAAGAGTGCAGAAGATGCTGTTGCATCTATGAAGAGAAGAATAGGTTCTCTCTGAGACTTTAATAAGGGGTATATGATATGCAGAAACAATTTAAGAACCATGGCATGTTGACAGATAAACAAGTTGGTTTTCTTCTTGTGACTCCTGGGCTCGCAATTTTCATTGCTGTGATCATGTACCCTTTTATCAGCGCGATTGCGATGTCATTCACATCTCGGACTCTTCTGAGTCCTACTTCCGAATATGTCGGATTCGATAATTATATAAAACTTTTTAGAGACCCATACTTCCTAAAGACAATGCTTGTCACCCTGATTTTTGTTCTGGGCTCGACAATACTTCCCTTCACACTCGGTCTTATATGGGCAATTGTACTGAACGAGAAATTTAAAGCTTCTGAATTTCTGAGGGGCGTCACACTTGTAAACTGGATTATTCCCGGAACTGCAATCGGGTTCCTGTGGTCCTGGATATTCAATGGCCAGTACGGAGTTTTAAACGGCCTTTTACTCAAACTCGGTTTGATAGATAAAGGGATTTCATTCCTCGGGCAATCTTCTACAGCTCTGGTGTGTGTGATTGTCGCACGCACATGGCAGATGCTTCCCTGGTACATGGCATTCCTTCTTGGAGGACTCCAGAGTGTTCCATCGGACAGAATAGAGGCAGCAAGAATAGATGGAGCTAACAATTGGCAGTCATTCTGGAAAATCGTCATACCTTCGATGAAACAGATAGCTTTCCTTGTGCTTGCCCTTGGAGCAATCGGCAATCTGCAACACTTCGATCTACCTTGGACTATGACTCAGGGAGGACCGGCAAGGGCAACAACAACACTCTCGATAGAGGTATATAAGACAGCATTCAAGAATTGGAAACTCGGTGCTGCTGCAACAGTCGGCACTGTATGGGCACTCCTGCTCATGGTCTTCAGCCTGATCTATCTCAAACAGGTTAACGAATCAGATTAAGGGGGAAAGAATTATGTTTCAGAAGACTAAAGCTTATAAGATTTTCTTGGTTACATCAGCAGTGCTCATCGGCACATTTGTTTTCTTCCCGCTTCTATGGCTTATAAACACAGCTCTCAAGCCGAGTGATAAAACATTCACACTCTACTTCTTCACAGGGAAACTGACACTTGAGAATATATGGGGAATCATGACAAACAAAACGATTATGAGATACCTCATGAACTCGCTCTTCGTATCCTTCTGTTCGTCATTCCTTGCAACTCTTGTAAGCTCATTTGCTGCATACAGTTTCTCAAAGTTCCGTTATAAGGGACGTAAGCTGATTATGGGAGCATTTTTGATGAGCCAGGCCTTCCCGCAGGCAATTCTTCTGCTCTCGATTTACCTTTTGATGCAGAAGGTTGGACTTCTCGGCTCCTATTGGTCTCTCCTGATAAGTTACGTTGTCTTTACACTTCCCGTCGGGACATGGACGCTTAAAAGCTATTTTGATGCACTTCCGGACTCCTTGATTGAGAGTGCGAAGGTTGACGGCGCAAAGAACCTGACAATCATGAGAAAGATAATATTCCCCATGGCTGTGCCGGGAATGATTAGTATAGCCATCTACGGTTTTGTATGGTCATGGAACGACCTGTTATATTCAATGACACTTGTCACTGATCCAAGTAGAAGAACACTTGCTCCGGGACTTGTCATGACATTTCTCGGAGAGGCAAGCACAAATTGGTCTGCGATGATGAGTGCCTCTATCGTTGCGTCAATACCCGTGACAATCATCTTCATCTTCCTCCAGAGATATTTTATATCCGGCTTAACAAGTGGAGCTGTAAAGGAATAAACCGGCGCAATACAGAGAGACTTATTGTCTACATCCTTAACAAACTGTAGCATGGCACCTGAGTTGCATTCTAACAGAAAATCCAATGGAAGAATGCATCGAATATCCCAAATTGTCGAACATATGCACTAATAAAAAACTATAAATCGCTGAAGCCATGAAAAAAATCTATTATCCGCGGTTTATAAATTTGCTCAAGAGTGGACAGTTCTCAAGCCTTACAGCATAGAGTAGCCTGAGGCCGGCGTTTTGAAGGCAAAGAACTCTCGT
>CAVFNE010000124.1:0-6741 GCA_963623755.1 Muribaculaceae bacterium
TAGACTACACCAAAGCCTATTGGCATTCATATTTCAGACGAAATTACGCTTACCTCTAAAAAGACTCATAGACTGAAAAATCTCTCTTAAAATGCAATTCTCTTAATGGGATAAAAAGGAAGATTATGGGGAAAAAGGTCAAAATCTTTTGTGTTGGTTTCAACTTTCAAGTTGTGAAGATTATGGCTTAAAGTTACCCACTGCTAATAGCGAATAACAATATAAATCAGAATAATTCATTATAATACAAGGAAATAAAAAGTCTTGACAATATAAACGGGGGGGGTATAATGGCCACTCTGTGAGACTTTATCTGTCTTGCAAAGGATAATTATTATGAAGAAAACTCTTATAATCATGATGATGGTATTGCTCTCTGCTTTCCTCTTCATTTCATGTGATGACGACTTGATAGAGAATAACAGCTCAAATCCCGGAGAAGATAGTTCAAATCCCGGTGGTGACAGTTCAAATGTACCTAAAGTTTATACTGTCACGTTCTCCACTGGAGACGATGCAGATACTGTAGAGCCGCAGAGTGTCGAGAAAGGAAAAACAGCCGTGAGACCTGAGACAAATCCGACTAAGGCTGATTACGCATTCATTGGATGGGTAACAGAAAATGATGGTGATGTTTCATTCGATTTCACTAAAGCAATAACAGAAGACACGACAGTTTATGCAGAGTGGAAGGAGACCTCATCTCAGGGGCTCTCGTATAGTCAGACGGGTACCGAGGGCCGACTTTCTGTTGCAATTAGTACTTTCTCCGGCGATACCCTCTATATCCCAGGCAAAGCAACTTTTAGTAACGGTAAATCTAGAGCAGTTTTCAGTAACAGTATCTATACGGTAGATACTGTCAAAGCAAGTGGATTTGCTAGTACTACAAGCTTGGAGAACGTCTATCTGCCACAGAGCATCGTAGCCATTGGAGACAAAGCATTTAAGGGTTGTACTAAACTCTCTACAATCTACTATGGGGGAACTACGACAGAGTGGAAAGCCATAGAAAAGGGTACAGGCTGGGCTAGTGGCACTATTTTGACTAAAGTCATATGTAGTGATGGAGAGGTTACGATTAGTTCCGACGAAACGCAACAAATAAAGTGGACAGTTACCTTCATCATCAGTGGAAGTACTTCGGAAACGAAAGATGTCTTCGATGGGGAAAAAGTTACAAGACCTGAAACAGATCCGACTCAGAACAACAAGGCATTCCTCGGCTGGGTAACGACAAAAGATGGTACTCAATATTTTAATTTCGATTCTGAGATATCAGCCGATACAACCCTCTATGCGAGATTGGTAAATTCATCAACAGAATTAAGCTATACGGATGGTAGTAATAACGGCAAGATAGTAAACTGTATGAATATTTCTTCAAGCCCTACAGAGCTTTATGTAGCGGGTAAGATTAATGATAGACTAGTTGATTCAGTTTCTTCAAACTTCATAGCTTCCTCTGTACAAGTTGTGTACCTACCACAAGCTATACGCTGGATTAGTGATAAGGGATTCACGCAGTGTACCTCTCTAAAAACAATCTATTATGGTGGAACAATGGCGGCTTGGAAGGCTGTGACTAATGTTAAGAATAACGGTACAAAATGGTTTGCTAATGAATTTGAAAGTGTCATATGTAGAGATGGGACTCTCGAAGCAAGTGATTTTTGAAAATAAGAAGTAACAAAAGAAGTCCCCTTTTTGATTAGCTCAATAGGATTCTCGTATTCCTCCCCTTGCAACTTCTTGTTGTGAGGGAAATTGTTTTTAGATTGGCTTTTATTAAATGGCTTCTCTTAGATGCATGTGGCCTTAAGGACTATGGGCCAAAGGATGAGATGCAAGAAGGACTCGGAGAGTTTATAGGGTTCCTCAATTGAAGAAGAGGCTGCATGAGGGGCTGTGGCACCAGACCACGAATGAATTATACAAGGCAGGTTGTTTTCCTAATACAAATATAGATACTGGAGAACAAGTGGAATAAGGAAAGATAACAGCAACATCGTTATTTTGAGCCAATAAAAACTAAATCCGAAGGGTGTGACAAGACGGAGAACGGACAGGTTAAGCACACATCAGGGCGTTAAGCTCGAATAGAGACATCAGGTTTCCTATGATATTGTAGAAAAGCTCTTTTCCGTCTGTTAAAGCGTATGGGCAATATAGTACTCGAATATAGACGACTCTTAATTATCTATGCTTATATCTTAAGACTGCGCCATTCTGCTCACACTACCTTCTGATGTATTTAATATCACCATCTTCTATTAAGGATTCAACCTTCCCTTTCCTTATAAGGATATCCACATTTTTGCGCAGTTTTTTACTGATTCCCTTATATCCCATCTCATGTGCAAGCTGTGTCAGCGTCATCGTTTTACTGAGAGCAGAGAGAATCTTTTCATAGTAAACAGCATTCTTCTCTTTCTCAATCGAAGATACAAAATATGGGTGAATCGGTATTATGACGCTCAGGTAATCACGATTCTCATTCATCAGGAATTCAAGCTTACCCGAGCCATTTTTTTCAAGGGCGGCAAATGCATTCGGGAATCCTGTATTTCTACCCTCTGTCAGATGAAGCTCTTTGAGAAAATCCCCTATTCTCCTATTACGGTATACTCTTCCTCTCAGGTTATATGTTCTTATTGCGTCATCGGAAATGCTTCTATCAAAACCCGGAGTTGATGTGATTTCAATTGATTCTTTCTCTATCCTTACAGTAATCGGTTCCTGTCTTTGGTAAGACCTATGGTACACAGCATTAGCGAGAATCTCCTCAACAGCTTCATACGGGTAGTTGAAGAATCTCTCGGCCTCAGCCCTGTCGGAATGCTTTATTACAACTTCCTCGATTACACTGTCCTTTATATATTGCAATGCCACTCTCAGCTGATTCTGAAGTGTTCCTGTGAAAACCTTCTCAATCATGTTTGTTCCAGTAGGGTCTGGAATGGATACGACCTCAATACGGGCATATGGGAAATAGTCCTGTGTTTTGTCTGAAAACATAAGGATGCCAACATTAAGAGGTTTCATGTTCTCGGGACTACCTGAAATAAGTCTCATATCTCCGGCAAGAGAACATAAGTCCATCTTATCTGATTCTTCATATAGTCGGCTCCCGCTCTCATAGAGGAAAGCTCTTATCTGATCCTTACTCAAATCATCAACTGAAGCCGGAAGGCAAGCTCTATCATCAAAAGGAATCGACAAAGAAATATAGAAAAGCTCCTTCGTCTCCAAGTCTGAAGCCACTACGCTTGAATTGAACTTTCTGATGTAGAATTCCCTTATACTCTTTTTATCCAGCACATCCTTCGGAGCTTTGTACGGTCTCCCGTAGCCGGCAGGAGCCCAGATGACTACAATACTCTTTGTCTTGTTATCCGAGGGGTCAAAATAATCCACCGGCTCTGCCAGAGGCTCGTATAAAGGCTCAATGTATCGTCAATACTCAATACACTTCTTAAGGATGCCATCTACTTCATGAAAATTAAGCCCTTTCAGCGGGAATTTCGGCCTGCCATTCTCCTCTTCAACTCCTATGAGAATATACCCTCCACCAGTGTTATCAATATCGTTTGCAAATGCACAAAGTGTTCTTACAACTGCTGCAGGATTAAACCCCGCATTGTATTCTATCCGCGTTGACTCGACAACTTTTGCATCTAATAACTCTTGAATATTTACGGGAATAGCCATTTCGTCCTCAGTCTTATCTTAAGATGATATATAGCTATTGTCTAATACTCGACAATATTTTCGTCGAGTAATCGACAGAAGTTCTGAACTTGCTAACACTATGTTGCTATGGTAGTATCAGTGATGAGGATTTGTGCATTATGGAATATAAAATATTTCCTGTGTGCTAGGGGAATTTATGAAAAAACTGCTTTTTTATGCTGTAATCTTATTTGTCTTTTGTTTCATATCATGCAGTCCTGATCCTAGCGAAAAGTTTAAGACATATGAAGTAACTTTCAATGCAAACGGTGCAGATGGACAAGTCCCTGAAAAAATCATTGCAAATAATCACAGTGATGGTTATTACACTGTCTATCTTCCTTCCTGTGGAGAACTTCGTAAAGCTGGGTATGGATTTGCAGGATGGAGTGAAAATCCAACTGGAGATGGGATTTGCTATACTTATGAAATAAAGAATGTAACCTCCGATATGACGCTGTATGCAATATGGAAGGATCCTCTGAGTTATACCTATCAGGAAGAGACAGATTCATACAGTGTGACATGCCAGTATAAAGACGGTCTATCCTCGGTCACCATACCTTCTTCGTACAAAGGGAAATATGTAACAGCTATAGATGATTCTGCTTTTTTGTATAGTACATTAACAAGCATAACAATCCCAGATAGTGTAACGATTATAGGTGATAATGCATTTTCTCAATGTGAAGGTCTGACAAGCATAAAAATACCAGACGGAGTAACAAGCATAGGACATTATGCTTTTTCTGGCTGCAGCAAGCTTTCTGTTGAGCTTGAAAAAGGAATAACGGAAATTCCAGAACATGCCTTTTATAATGCAAGCATTGTTTCTGTTATTATGCCTGACAGTGTAACGAGTATAGGAGACTCTGCTTTCCATGGTTGCAGTAATCTTACGAGTATAACAATACCAGACAGTGTAACAAGCATAGGAGACTCTGCTTTCCATGGTTGCAGTAATCTTACAAGTATAACGATATCGAAGAGTGTGACGAGTATAGGTGCTTCTGCTTTTTGGAACTGTAGCGGACTTACAAGCTTAACAATACCAGAAGGTGTTACGATTATAAATGATAGTACTTTTTCTGGCTGTATTTGCCTAACAAGCATAACAATACCAAGTAAGATGGAGAAAATAGGAGCATATGCCTTCTATGGTTGTAGAAGTCTAACAAGCATAATAATTCCAGATAGTGTAACTAGCATAGGATCCAATGCCTTCGAAGGATGTACCTGCCTTTCTTCCATTATCTTCACGGAATCAAAGAATAAATGGGAATCCATTAATAAGGAATTTCTCTGGGATAACGGCATCGAAGATTGCACTATTCATTTTACAAAAATGAGTATCATATATCACTTAAACGATGGAACAAGTAAATCTGAAACAAAATATAAAGATGAAGGTCAACCTATTGAAATAATCTCAGGTCCAGAAAGGAGTGGATATACTTTTATTGGATGGACAACTGAGAAAGATGGAAGTGGAGTTACATATAGTGTAGGTTCTTCATATACCCAAGATGATACCTTGGAACTTTATGCACAATGGGAAATTATAGAGTATACAATAAACTATGACTTGGCTGATGGAAATCTTCCGGTTGGTAATAATAATCCTGAGAAATACACAGTAGAAGATTCATTTACCTTGGTAAACCCAGAAAAGGGGTTATACAAGTTTCTAGGGTGGAAATATAAGCCATCACAAACTTCTGAAGAAACTACAAGTGAAAAGGTAACAATTAACAAAGGTACTACCGGAACTCTTTCATTTGTCGCTCAATGGCGACTGTTATACACATATGAAATAACATACAACGTCAATGGCGGAAACGGAGCTGTCGCTGCTGTAAAAAAATATGAAGGGATATCCATTAATTTAGCTACCGGAGATGGACTCACTAGGACCGGATATCATTTTACTGGGTGGGCAACAAAAAACGATGCTGGTGTAGCAACGAAGTATGATAAAGGAGCTTTATATTCCAAAGATGAAACTGTGGAACTTTATGCACAGTGGGAACCAGAAGAATATACAATACACTATGATTTGGCTGATGGAAAGTTTCCTGATGGTAAGAATAATCCTGAAAAATATACAATAGAAACAAAAACATTTACTTTGGGAAATCCAGTAAGAGAGGGGTATAAGTTTATGGGGTGGATTGATACTTCTGATTCCGCTTCTGAAGAAAAGGTAAATGAGGAAATATCAATAGAAGAAGGGACTACCGGACATAAATCTTATAAAGCTACATGGAAAAAGGTCTCTACAATTACTTTTGATGAAAATTGGGCAGAAGGCTCCAGCCTGACTGAAACTGTTTTTACCGGAAATACCTTTGAAATTCCAGAGAATTCTCCCTCAAGAACAGATTTTCTTTTCAGTCATTGGAATACTCGAGAAGATGGAAGGGGAAAGTCCTATCTAGCAGGGAATAAAATTCAAGTTGATAGTAATTTTACCTTGTATGCAATTTGGGTGGAGAACTATTGGAGTTTCACGTATATAGAAAGTAGTGATTCCTATTCGGTGACCTGTACTCAAAAAGATATATTCATTGCTGATGTTCCCGCATCTTATAACGGAAAAGCTGTAACAGTAATAGGGAAAGAAGCTTTTCTTGATTGTAAAAGTCTACAAAGCATTTCAATACCAAGTACCATTATAAGTATAGAGGATAAGGCTTTTGATACATGCGAAAATATAAAAAACATAAAATTACCTAGTAGTGTGAAAAGTATCGGCGTAAATGCATTCTTTCATTGCTTAAACCTTGAAAGCATAGAGATTCCGGGAGTGACGAATATAGGGGATAATGCTTTCTACTGGTGCACCAGTTTAAATAAAATAGAAATACCAGAAGGAGTGCAGAACATAGGAAGATATACATTTAATTATTGTCTCAGTTTAAAGAGCATAAAAATACCAGAGGGAGTAACAAGCATAGGAGAAGCCGCTTTTGAGTTTTCAGGATTGGAAAGCATAACAATACCCTGCAG
>CAVFNE010000125.1:0-6683 GCA_963623755.1 Muribaculaceae bacterium
CAACTCTTGTGCGGGCAGATGATGTAAAGTACTCCGATGACCTTGTCAAGGATGTATTGAAGTCGCTCCTCATTCCTCTTTGGAACGCTTATTCGTTCTTTGTCACATATGCAAACATCGACGGCTATGAACCGTCCGAAACAGCGACAAAGGACCTCAAGAACCCACTTGATAAGTGGATTATCTCCGACCTCGAGGCCCTCATCGAAAAGACGACCACAGCCTTCGACAACTATCAGATCAGCGACGCAACAAGTGCTGTTGTCTCATTCATCGATGATTTGAACAACTGGTACATCAGACGCAGCCGCAGAAGATTCTGGAGAAGTGAGAACGACGGCGACAAGAAGGATGCATACAACACACTCTATAGAGTTCTTCTTACATTTTGTAAGGTTGCTGCTCCTATGATTCCGTTTGTTACAGAGACTATCTATCAGAATCTCAGGACAGATGATATGCCACTCTCAGTCCACCTCTGTGATTATCCTCTCTACAACGAAAGTGAACGCGACAGAGTCAAGGAAGAGGAGATGCGTATTGTCATGAAAGCTGTCGAGATGGGACGCTCTCTCAGAGCATCATCCAACCTCAAAATCCGTCAACCACTGAAGGAATTTGTTGTTGTAAGCCGTAATAAGGACACAAGAAACATCCTCGAGAAAGATATCGACATTCTCAAAGAAGAGCTCAACGTAAAGAACGTCTTTGTGCGTGAGAATGAAGAGGACCTCGTATCTTACTCTGCCAAGGCTAACTTCAAGGTCCTCGGTGCTAAGCTGGGTAAGTCGATGAAGGAAGTTGCATCCCACATCCAGAGCCTTGTGGGTAGCAGGATTTCCAGCATCCTCAGCGGAGAGAGCGAGAAGATTAAGTATTCGGACGGCGAAATCGACATCACAGAGGGAGATCTTGTCATCCAGAGAACAGAGAAGGAACACGTGAAAGTTCTCAACGAGGGCGAACTTACTGTCGGATACGATACAGAGGTAACTCAGGACTTGCTCTTGGAAGGTATAAGCCGCGACATTGTGCGTCTGGTACAGACAGAAAGAAAGGACATAGGACTTGATGTAGCTGACCATATCAACCTCGCACTCTGGGGAGACGAGACGGTAAGAAGTGCAGTTGAAGCACATAGAGACTTCATTATGAAGGAGACTCTTGCTACCTCCCTCTACATCAGGGAAAACAACGGCAAAAAGGCTGAAGTCAACGAGAGTGAGGTCTCGGTTCTTGTAGAGAAGGTTAAATAAAATTGAAGCGTATCCTACTCTTTGTTTTTACCTCTCTTCTCCTGACATCGTGTGTCCACCATTCTCCTTTCAGAGAGGAATACTACTTCCAGGCTCTGGGAAGAGAAGGGGAGGTGGTTTTCACGGCCGATGGGGAGAGCATAAAGAATGGGGATGCTGATGAGATTATCTCAAGCGGTGTAAAGGAAAATGCCATAATCAAGAAGGCTGATAGAATAACAATTTCGCTTGAGGGAGAAAAAATTGAAGGAGCGGTGGAAGGAGATATATCAAAATGGGGGACGAATACCCTCCTTTCCCTTTTATCCGCTTTTTCTAGGGTGAAGGAGAGCGGGAGCGGGAAACAATGGTACACTGACTCTGTCTACTCGCTCTATTCTCCAAAGAGTGGCATTCTCCTCTTTTCGAACGGTGACTATTCTTCCTTCTATGACCGCACATATAGAGAGAGGGTGAGACTTATAGATGATGATACGGCCTCTCTTATGGCCTCTTCATCCTTATCCGTCTATATTTACGAGCCCGAGAGTCTCTCCTCTCTCGGTTTCGATATTCCCTCCTCTGTAATGGATGGGATAGAAAAAGTATGTTTCCTCTTTAACAATGAAGAGGGAGAACTTAAGATGTCGGGCTTTATCGAGACCGAAGGGCAGAGCGAAGCGCGTGCTCTTAATACAATTCTCCGTAACCAGATTATTCAGGATAAGAGGAGAGAGGGTGAAGCGCTCGACACAAAAGCACTTTCTTCTGTCTTTGTTGTGAAAGATAAGAGTGTTGTTATCACAGACTATATTCTCACTGGAAAGATGAAGGAGAGTGCTAGAACTATGATTGAAAGCAATGTTGGAGGGTTATTATAAATGCCTATATATAGTTATAAATGCACTAAGTGCCAAAAGGAGTATGACGCTTTCAAGAGCTTCAGTGACTCTGAGAGCGATGATGTATGCCCGGTGTGCGGAGGAGTGAGTAAGCGCACTATTGCCGAGCCGGGAGCCGTAATCTACAAAGGCAGTGGCTACTATTGTACCGACCACAAAAAAGGATGCGACTGTGCTTCCTGCAAAGGAGGAAATTAAAAGTGGAAAAAAAGAGGATACTTACAGGAGACAGGCCGACGGGAAGACTTCATCTTGGTCACTATTGCGGCTCTCTCAAAAGCAGGGTTGCCCTGCAGAACGACTATGAAGAGTTTATACTCATTGCCGACGTGCAGGCTCTCACAACACATTTTGAAAAGCCCGAGCTCATCTACGACTCAATCTACCAGATTACGATGGATAACCTCTCGGTAGGTTTGGATCCCGAAAAGGTTACTTTCATCCAGCAGTCACAGGTGCCGTCAATACATGTCCTTACAATGTTCTACTCTATGATTACAACATGTAACCACCTGTTGATTAACCCGACAATCAAGACTGAGGCGCGCTCCTACGGCTTTCAGGATGACAACAGGGAATATGACTTTTCAAAGCTTACATACGGCTTTCTGGGCTACCCTGTAAGCCAGACAGCAGATATCACCTTCTGTAACGCTGACCTTGTTCCGGTAGGAGAGGATCAGATTCCGCACATTGAGTATTCAAGACGTCTTGTGAGAAAATTCAACGAGATGTATGGCACATCAATCAAGGAGCCGGAATATAAGCTCAGTCAGGTGTCACGTCTATGCGGTCTCGACGGCAACAGCAAGATGGGAAAGAGTCTGGGGAACGCCATATACCTTTCTGATACCCCTGACGAAGTATGGAAGAAGATACGTAATGCCAAGACTGACACAAACCGTATAAGCGTAAAAATCCCCGGGAATCCCGATGTATGCTCCGTCTACGCCTACCATAAGGCCTTCAACGAAGAAGATGTTGAGGAGATAAAATGTAAGTGTACGTCAGCCGGCATGGGATGTGTGGAGTGCAAGAAAATCCTTAACGAGAAGATGAATGCAATCCTGAATCCGATAAGGGAGAAGAGACACTACTACGAAGAGCATATGAGCGACGTGAGAGACATAATTAAAACAGGGACAACTAAAGCCAACGAAATCGGAAACGCTAACCTGGATAAGATTATGGACAAGATGCACATTGCCATCTAAGGAGGAAGGTATGAAAAAGTTTGTTATTCCAAGAAGAAATCCTGACCAGGACAGGATGAACAGAGAGTTCGATGTGCTCTTTGAAATGCAGGATAACTTTGAGTCATGGTTCCCGTTTGATGAGACTTATACAGAAGAAGATAAAGAAGACGCATTCGAAACATATGCCAGAGCACTGCTTAATCTTTCAATTGCTGAATACAGCGAGTGGGAGTATGAGTATCTAAATTGGCTCTGCCCCAAAGTGGAAGAAGGGCGGTATAAAGATTCACTTGAGTATATACGAGGAAAGCTTAGAAATGAATATGATTTTCTATGGCGGAGCTTAAATGAGGACGATGACGACGATGATTTCTTTCTCGACGATGATGAGGAGTATTGAATGGATAAAAAACGTCTCGGCAATTGATTGAAGAATAGTATAGAATTAGCACATGACCGAAGTTTTGTGTTTATTTTTCATGCGCCCGGAACTTGTTTTCTTTATGGGCTGATTGAATTATCTAGACGCCCCAATGAGGGAAGTTTATAGCGTAGAACTGAAGAGTAAAGGTATTTGATAAAGATGCTGGAAAACCGGATTGAATGTCGGGTGTGAGGACGAGAGGTTTAAGGAGAAAGGAGAAGATAAAAGTGGCTCTATGTTATGTGTTCTACAATTCAAAGTCAGGTAAAAGAGGAAGCGGGGCAAAAGATAAGCTGGTATCCCTTCTTAAGGGTGAGGATGTACAGGTACTCGATGTCACGAAGTTTTCAGGCTACAGAGAAGAGCTCGCTGTGATAAAAGAAGGAGATAGAATTTATCTTGTGGGAGGAGACGGCACTCTTAACAGGTTTATAAACGAGACAGACGGTATGGCCCTCAAAAATGATGTTTATTACTACCCATCCGGAACGGGAAACGACTTTTTGAGGGATATCGAGAAGAGTGAAAAGGATGCTCCGATAAAAATAAACAAGTACATCACAAATCTCCCTTTTGTCGATGTGAAGGGTAAGAGCTACCGCTTCTTAAACGGCATTGGATTCGGAATCGACGGCTATTGCTGCCTCGTGGGCGACGAGTTGAAGGCTAAGAAGGTGGGGGATATAAACTACACGTCCATTGCAATTAAAGGGCTTTTGTTCCACTACCATCCGACCGATTGTACAATAACCGTGGACGGTAAGAAATACCAGTACAAAAAGGTTTGGCTATGCCCTGTGATGAACGGTCGTTACTATGGCGGCGGTATGATGGCGGCGCCGAATCAGAAGAGACTCAATAAAGAGGGAACTGTTACAGCAATGCTTTTCTTCGGTAAGGGTAAGCTTGCGACCCTTGCGGCATTTTCGTCAATCTTCAAAGGCGAGCATGTCAACAAAAAAGGTATTGTTGCACTTCACAGTGGAAAGGACATAACAGTCGAATTCTCGCGTCCGACACCACTGCAGATAGACGGTGAGACTATAAAAGATGTTACCGTTTATCATGTACACAGGTAGAGGGTGTGCTCTGAGTAAAACGGAGTGGAGGAAATAGAGAAAATAGAATATTATTAAGTCATGAAGAGAATAACGGTTAATGTACGTTCATTTGAAGACTTAAGAACCAGAGGTGATTACATCTATGTCGACAAGACAGAGTATGTATACAGCCTTGTGAGGAATGAGTTGGAGAATTATTACTTTATCTCACGTCCCCGCCGCTATGGAAAGAGCCTGATGTGTTCAACCTTGAAGGCTCTCTTCGAGGGTAAAAGGGAACTATTTAAAGGGTTGTACATAGACAAGACGGATTATTCTTTTGAGAAATATCCTGTTCTTCATTTGAATTTTGCTGAATTCAGTACTGATGGTTATGATGCTTTCCTTGACGATTTCCAAAATGAAATAATCTCTGAGGCCAAAAGAAATGGAGTCGAGGTTGAGAGAAACAGGCCCTCAGCAATGCTGAAGTTTTTTCTTGACCAGGTGGAGAAGAAGACAGTAATCATTATCGATGAGTATGATACTCCGATTATCCATACATACAAGGATATTGAGCTTGCAGATAAAATCAGGAAAACCCTCAGCACATTCTATAGCGTAATAAAGAATAATGACGACAAGGTGCGTTTCTTCTTTCTGACCGGCATTACAAAGTTCTCTAATTTGTCAATTTTCTCCCAGATGAACAATCTCACAGATCTCACATTCAATCCGTGTTATGCTTCTTCATTCGGCTATACCGAAGAAGAGCTGTTATCCTATTTCTCTGAATATATTGATGCATATATGGCTGAAGATAAGAGGGAGTATGAGAGCCGCGGGGACTTCATAGCTGCTGTCAGAGATTATTATGACGGCTATCGTTTTTCTTATAGAAGCAGTGTTAAGGTTTACAATCCGGTATCTGTCGGGAAATTCTTCAATAACGGCTGTTATTTCGAGCCCTATTGGATAGATACAGGAGGAGCCAGCACTTTGGCTGTGGATTTAGCGCGCGATTACAACCTTGAAACAATTATCTTCGACTCTGTTAAGCTTGATGTTAATTCGATATCATCATTTGATTTTCTGGAGCTTGCAAAAGGTAACCTCAAGCCATCGATTATCCTTTGTCTTATTTTCTTCTCCGGCTATCTTACAATCAAAGAAGGCAATAAGAATGTTTTAACACTAACATTCCCGAATACTGAAGTCAGAACCGCCTTCACGCAATTTCTTGTAGAAAAATACTCCGGACTTACGGTGGGGCTATATGTGGATGAAGCTGAAACAGCATTGAAAAATCATGACAATGAACGCCTTGTAAAGGTATTGAATGCCTACTACAAAGAACATCCATATACTCTCCTTGAAAAGGAGAAGGGATACCAGCTTGCATTCTATTCCTTTTTTGTTATGCTTGGCGCCAAAGCCATCAGGGCAGAGGAAACGACGCTCTTGGGGCGCAGTGATGTTGTTCTGGAGACAAAGAAGGATGTCTATGTAATTGAACTCAAGCGCGACAAATCTGCTTTGGAGGCACTCGAACAGGTGAAGGCAATGGGATACCACGATAAGTATGTCAATAGTGACAAGACCATCCATATAATCGGCCTCAATTGTGTTTCCGAAGAGAGACAGATTAATCAGTGGTGCGAGGAGATTGTCGACAAGACGAAGGAGCCGACCTATCTGGGGTGACTTACGCTTAGTTAACGATTTCAGTTAACTAAAGAGTGGACAGTTCTCGGGCCTTACAGCATAGAGTAGCCTGAGGCCGGCCTTTTGAAGGGAAAGAACTCTCTTTTGAGGCATTTTGACGATAAAGCTGAAGAAAAAGGTATAAAAACCCCCTTCCCCCATAGTGACAGGGGGTCTCAAGA
>CAVFNE010000126.1:0-6638 GCA_963623755.1 Muribaculaceae bacterium
GCCCTTTACATATCCCATCGCATGCTTTCTCATGCCGTGGGATGCTACCTTTTCTCCGTAGTATTTGGCCATCAAATCATAGTGGAGGAGGGCTGTTTTCTTCCTTTCCTCAATAGTGGGAAGGTCGTAGCGGCCTTTTGTAATGTATTCTCTTGTTTCTTTGAATATGAATGGGTTTCCTATGGCGCCACGGGCGAACATTACGCCTGTCATGTTGTATTTCTCAATTGCTTCAACTGCATCCTCCGGTGTGAAGATATCTCCCGAAGCGAAGAGTGAAACATCTTTCCCGAATTCTCCTGCCAGAATTCCAAATGCTTCTTTGTCTGTTTTTCCTTCATAGCCCTGTGCACGGGTGCGTGCGTGGAGGGTAAGAGCATCGGCCCCGTTTTTGACAGCTATTTCTGCTACATCAAGGTAGTTTATTGAGTTGCTGTCCCATCCTAGTCTGAACTTGACTGAAACAGGGATTGAAAGATTTTCTTTTAGGGCTTTGATAATCTCTCCAATTTTTTTAGGCTCCTTCATTAATGCTGAGCCCGCTCCTGTTTTCACAACCTTGGGAACCGGACAGCCACAATTAAGGTCTATTGCATCTATTCCTCTTTTTTTCAAAAGAGGGAGTGCTCTATTTATCGGGTCGACCGACGGTGCAAAAAGTTGGACGGTGAGGCGTTTTTCTCCATCATATTTTTCCATCAGTTCGATTGTCTTTATACTATCACGGGCAAGACCCTCTGCACTTACCATTTCAGATACAGCACTATCGGAGCCGAAGAGAGAACAGACCTTACGGAAAGCCTTATCTGTATAGCCTGCAAGCGGCGCGAGAACCAATCTATCGCATTTATCCATACCGAGAGCATAGCAGAGGAAAAAGAAAGAGTGTAGGGGCTTTATCTGATTGATAATACATTCCAGCTGTGCTAACTTTCTACTTATGAAAAAGAAACAGTCAGCGCGCTCTGATGAGAGTGCTTACGTATATGCCATAAAGAATCCTTCATATAATGATATATGCCTTGGAGCTTGGGACAGTGTTATATATGCTGGGACTGCAGTAGTTTACGACACCAAATTCGGCCTGGATCTAGGTATTGTAATCGGCCCGGCTCCGACATTTAAGAGGGGGTACAATCCCGGAAATCCTAATGTTATGGGCGCCTGTTTAAAATTCGGAGGTGGAGAGGAGGAAGAAATCTCTTCATCCTATATGGAAACCGAGCACCAATGCCTTTCGTGCTTTGCCTGCCAAAGCGGCAGGGAGCCTGTAAAGACAACTGTTGACGGCGATGTGCTATGGATTGACCACCTTGCAACACCAGCTGAAATGGCTAAGTATGAGGAGAACAGGAGTCAGGAAGAGACTGCACTTGAGGTATGCAGGGAGAAGATAATCAAACACAACCTCTCAATGAAGCTTATATCTGCACACTTTCTTTTAGGAGAAAGCAAGGTCATCTTCTTCTTCACTGCCGAAGAAAGAGTCGACTTCAGGGAACTTGTCAAAGACCTTGTTTCAGTATTCAGAATGCGTATCGAGCTCAGACAGATAGGAGTCAGAGACGAGTCGAGGCTTATCGGAGGACTATCGGTATGTGGAAGGGACTATTGCTGTCATGCAATGAACAGAGAGATGGAGCCTGTGACAATCAAGATGGCTAAAGAACAGAACTTGTCCCTCAACTCTGCTAAGATCAGTGGGCCGTGCGGAAGACTACTGTGCTGTCTTGCCTATGAATATGAGTATTACATGGAAGAAAAGGCCGGTGCACCACCGGAAGGGACAAAGCTCAAGATAGACCACGACATATGGCGTGTCAGCGAGGTGAATATACTATCGCATAAGCTTACATGTGTCACTTTGGACGGTCGTCAGATCTTTATTCCCTTTGATGAAGTTTATTTTGACGGAGAGTCCGGCTTCTGGGAAGTTTATCAAGACTATCAGGATGAGCTTTTCAGTGAAGATTAAGTTTTCCAATTTCTTTTAAGAAAGTAAGATATTTCTGTTGACCTAAACTACTTGTTTATGGTAATTTCCTTAATTGTCGTTCGAGTCAACGATATAGGTATGACTAATTGTTAACGTTTGGAGGAAATATAATGTCAAGCAAGTCAGTAGAGAAGAGGGATCGTCAGAACGCTAAACGCCGCCTCAGAAACCGTGCATGCAAGAGCACATTCCGCACAGCTGTCAAGAAATTTGATGCAGCTCTCGCTGCAGGTAACAAGGCTGAGGCTAAAGAAGCATTGGATCTTTCTGTCAAGCTTCTTGATTCTGCAGCAGGTAAGGGTGTAATCCACAAGAATACAGCCAGCAGGAAAAAGAGCAGATTAACACAGGCTTATAATAAGTTAGCTTAATTGAGTCTTGTTTTTGGAGAAATAAAAATGGAAGAGAAACTTACAAAAGCAGCTATCATTGAAAACCTTCACAATAAGTTGGGATACAATAGAAACGAAATTCATAGTGTTATCGACGAATTGTTCGAAGAGGTCAAGGACGGACTTAAAGATGGTCGTGTTATCGAGCTGAGAGGATTCGGTACTTTCGAAGTCAGAGTCAGAAAAGGCAGAGAAAAGGCTAGAAACCCGAAGACAGGTGAGATTGTCGCAGTTGACAGACATGGCGTCGCAATTTTCAGACCAGGTAAGGAACTCAAGGATTTTGTTTGGGATCTTACAGATGGCGAAGAAGAATAATCGGAGTTTTCTTTGAAAAACGATAACTATCCAAGGAGCCTCGGGACATTATGTTCTGAGGTTCTTGTTTTATTATCCAGTGCTTTTGTTCTCGCTCTTGCTTTTCCCGGTTTTATGACTTCTAACGGGATAGGGTGGCTCTGTCTTATTGCTCTAATTCCTGTTTTTGCAGTAATCAAGAACACATCATGGCGCTGTGTATGGTTTTACGGCTTTATATTCGGCCTCGTCTATTATTTCTTCTTCAATTACTGGCTCAAGACTTTCCATTCTCTTGCTATTGTAATTGCACCGGTGATAAAGGGCGGGGAGATGATTTTCCTCTTTCTTGCCCTCAAGACGGTCGATAGGGCTTTCCCGAAGAAGGGATATCTTCTTTACGGCGCAGTCTGGGCTGCATATGCATACCTTGCTGAAAACTGGTTTGCCGGCTACCCTTATGGAAATATAGTCTACGCCCTCTATCCCTACCGTGTTCTCTACCAGATGGCCGATATTACCGGCATATGGGGGATAATATACCTTATGGTACTTCCTCAGGCATATCTTTCCTCCTGGCTCTTGAAGTTTGTTCATAACGAAAAAATTGATGCAAAGAAGAGTCTGAAGTCATCATCCATTGAACTCGGAATCTATCTTGTTCTCGTTATTGCTTCCATTGTTTATGGAATCTTCAGCCTTTGCTATTGGGATGAGCGTGAGAGTGACTCCACGCTCCGTGTTGCTACAGTCCAGCACAACCATGACTCCTGGCGTGGTGGCTACAGAACATACCTCAATAACTTCAACAACCTCAGACGATACACTACTGCATCCCTGCTAGAGAATCCTGATTTGATTGTCTGGTCCGAGACTGCATTTGTCCCGTCCATCTATTGGCACACGCGCTATGGAGCAACAGGTACGGCATGGGAGGAAATTCGTGACCTCACACTCTCTTTTGTCGAGTATGCCGAGTCGATAGGAGTACCTCTTTTGACAGGTAACCCGAAGTCTGTTCTCAAGGATGAGACAGAGCCTCCATATGATGAGGACGGAAATAAGAACAGCCAGGAGTATAATTCAGTTATTCTCTTCCAGGACGGAGAAATAAAGGGGGAATACATAAAGCAGCACCTTGTGCCGTTTACTGAGTATTTCCCGTATGAGAAGGAGTTGCCGTGGCTTTATAATCTTTTGTTGTCGATGGACTACAATTGGTGGATTCCGGGAGAAGAGTCAACTGTCTTTACACTAAAGGGTGTGAACTTCTCCACTCCTATATGCTACGAGGATGCATTCGGCTACATAAATGCTCAATTTGTAGAAAGCGGTGCTGAGGTCATCATCAACATGACTAACGACAATTGGTCGAAGACAGAGTCTGCCGAGTGGCAGCATGCATGTATTGCGGCTTTCAGATCTGTCGAGACACGTAAGAGCATGGTGAGGGGGACAAACAGCGGTATTACATGCCTTATCCTTCCCACCGGCGAGATAAAGGACCCGATGGAGCCGTTTACGATGGGATGGCATGTATACGATGTACCCGTTTACTCACAGGCTAATTACAAGAATACTTTCTATGTAAACCACATTGATCTCTTTGCCCATATATTCATCTACATAAGCATTGCTGCTGTTGCTTATTCTGCCATAAAGGAGATTGCGTTGGGAGTCAAGGCTCTTAATGAGAGGAAGAAGGGTGATGAAAAACGTTAGTCTGATAGTTGTCGGCACAGAGCTGACACATGGGATTATTGAAGATAAGCACACTGCAGTTGTGGCAAGAGAGTGTTCTCATCTGGCTCTTAATTTCAGAGAAAGCATTCTTGTCGCCGATGACGCTACGATAAACGAAGTCCTCCCAGGGGTGCTTAAAGAAAACGATGTTGTCATAATCACAGGAGGACTGGGACCCACATCTGACGATATGACACGCTCCTCGATTGCCGAAAGTGCCGGCAGAAAGCTCGTGAAGGACGAAAAAGTGTGGGCGCACCTTCGCGAGACTCTTAAAGAGAGGGCATACGGCGCTAATGAAAAGCAGGCATATATACCTGAGGGTTTCACTGTTATCGAAAACCCCAACGGCACAGCTCCCGGATTCTGGGGTAAGGTTAATAATACATTACTTGTCTCACTTCCGGGACCTCCGAGAGAGATGAGACCGATGTTCTATGACTCTGTTATTCCTCTTTTGGTCTCCCTTTTCGGACTCGAGAAAGAGGAAAGAGAAGAGTATTCGGTATATGCTCTGGCAGAGGCAAAGCTTGAGGAATTGACAAAAGAAGCCGACAGCGCTCTCAGCTGGGGAACGAGATTCCAGGATTATAAGATATCGTTATACGTATCGGGCAAAGATAAAGAGGTAAGAGACAGGGCAGTTGAAAAGCTTAAAACTCTTATAGGGGAGCGCCGCGTTGAAGAGGGTGATGTTTCATCTCTTGGAATCCTCGTAGAGACCCTGAAGAAAGAAAAAGCCACAATAGCTGTGGCAGAAAGCTGCACGGGAGGCCTGGCATCCTCTCTCCTTACATCCCTTCCGGGTTCAAGTGAGTACATGCTCGGTGGCGTTGTATCATACGCTGTATCTGTTAAGAAAAGCATACTCGGTGTTACAGATGATACTGTTCTCAACTATGGTGTTGTTTCCGAAGAGTGTGCCTCAGAAATGGCTGACGGAGTGAGAAAAGTAACAGGTGCCGATTACAGTTTCTCGATTACAGGTGTTGCGGGACCCGATAAAAGCGAGAACAAGGATGTGGGAACAGTGTCTTTTGGCTTCAGTGGAAAGAATAGAAAAACAGAGACTGTGACACTTCATCTTCCTTCTTGGGGGCGCGAAAGCATCCGCCGCCGTGCTTCTGTTATTGCATTTATTCTCATGAGATCATACATCGAGAAAGAGAATATTCATTTTATTGTCGAGTCATGGAAGGCTTTTTGATGCGCTTTAAGCAGAAAGAAGTCAATCTCCACACTCACACTCTCTTCTCCCATCACGGCTCCGGAATGCCAGAAGACTACGTCCGTGCTGCCTCAAAGGCGGGAAATATAAAGGTTCTGGGCTTCAGTGAACATGCCCCGGTAGCAGATTCCGCCTTTCCGCCTTTCCAAAGGAAAGAATGCAGATGAACGAGCTTGATGATTATGTGAATAGTGTCAGGGCACAAAAGGATGACACAATTACCATACTTCTGGGCTTCGAGTGTGATTGGCGTGAAGATTTTGCTTCGTTTTACAGTGATGAGCTTCTCTCTCATTATGGCGCCGATTATCTTCTGGGGTCTCTTCATTACCTATTCACAAAAGATGACGGAACTTTACAGTATGTAGGAAAGCCGGAAAACAGGGGGCTCTTCTCACTCATCGAATATGTAGAAGGCTATACAGCAATGCTGGCAAGCGGTCTATTTCTCTACGGCTGCCACCCGGACTTATTTGCTTCATCCTTTCCAGTCTGGGACGAAAATACAATAAGCGCCTCCAAAGATATCATAGCTGCAGCGAAAGAATATGATATGCCGCTTGAGATAAACGGAAATGGCTTCTACAAAAAGAAGATTGTGCTTGATGACGGCAGTGAGAGGTTTCCTTACCCGATAGAGCAGTTCTGGACTATGGCCCGTGACGAAGGCGTAAAGATAGTAACTTCCAGCGACGCGCATAAGAGTCGTCGGGTAGACTCATTCGCGCTCTCAGAGGAATTTGCCTCCCCTCTCGGTATTGAATGGGCGGAGTATGAGATAGACTTTGAGCGGGGTAAGATTGAGATTGTCCCTGGACTGGAAGATTTAAAAGTCTTCTAGGATCTCCTGACTCTCAAATCTTGATTACGCCTATACTCTGGACGGCAATTCTTCTCGGTAGATGTGACCTCTCTGATGCAATCAAGCGTAAGCGTAATTTCGTCTGAAATATGAATGCCAATAGGCTTTGGTGTAGTCTAT
>CAVFNE010000127.1:0-6600 GCA_963623755.1 Muribaculaceae bacterium
TTGTACTCTACGTAAATGGAGAGTACCGTAATACAGAAACACCCATAGGAGAACTGATGCCGGCTTTTCAACATCCTGTCAATCCTGTACTGAAGAAGAGAGTTCAATACTTAAAGGAAGAAGAAGGAGGACACGGGAATATGTGCAAATTGATGGAAGATTTAGTGAAAGATGAAAAACTGGATATTGCAAAGAAACTTTTCGCTCTTGGTAAGTTACCTCTTGAAGACATTGCTATGGCATCTGATTTACCACTCTCAACTGTTGAGGAATTGGCTGCTACATTGGAGAAGAAGAAACGGGCCTGATTTTCTGAAGATATTTCTGTGGGGATTTACTTTTGCAGAATGGAGTTGTGGCGACACTCAGTGTGGTGATTTCATGGAAAAACCCCGGTTTTTTCTCCGGGGCTTCTTAAAAGGAATTGTATTATCAGTCGAGAGCGTGTCCGCTTGAGCCGAGAACTTCGTTGTTCTTATGCATATACATCTTCTTGAGTTCGTCTCTTGCAGGTCCGAGATACTTTCTCGGGTCGAATTCAGAGGGCTTCTCGTCGAAGATTCTTCTGATTGTTGCTGTCATTGCAAGTCTTCCGTCGGAGTCGATGTTGATCTTACATACGGCACTCTTTGCTGCTTTTCTTAGTTGCTCTTCGGGAATTCCTACACTGTCGCTGAGCTTTCCGCCATGCTCGTTAATCATCTTTACATATTCCTGAGGAACACTTGATGAGCCATGGAGAACAATCGGGAAGCCGGGAAGCTTCTTCTCGATTTCCTTGAGGATGTCGAATCTGAGCTCCGGAGGAACAAGGATTCCGTCTTTGTTTCTTGTGCACTGTTCAGGTGTAAACTTATATGCGCCGTGGCTTGTTCCGACACTGATTGCAAGTGAGTCGACGCCTGTCTTTGAAACAAAGTCCTCAACTTCTTCCGGTCTTGTGTAGTGTGACACTGCCGCGCTTACTTCATCTTCGATTCCTGCAAGTACTCCAAGTTCGCCCTCTACTGTTACATCAAACTGGTGTGCATAGTCGACGACCATCTTTGTAACCTTAACGTTCTCCTCATAGGGAAGGGAAGAGCCGTCAATCATGACAGATGAAAAACCGTTATCGATACATTCCTTACATGTCTTGAACGAGTCACCATGGTCAAGATGGAGAACAATCGGGATATCACAACCGAGTTCATGTGCATATTCAACGACGCCACGTGCCATATTTCTCAATATGTTTATATTGGCATAGTCTCTTGCGCCTCTCGATACCTGCAGAATAACAGGGCTCTTTGTCTCGACGCATGCTTGGATAATAGCCTGCATCTGTTCCATGTTATTGAAATTGTATGCCGGGATGGCGTAACCACCCTTAACGGCCTTGGCGAACATATCTCTTGTGTTAACAAGACCTAATTCTTTATAGCTTGTCATAATAAGCCTCCTTGTTCGAAAACCGTTATTAATTTACCGATTATTGGCATTCTCGTCAACTTTCAGCGACTTTTGTATGCTGTATTTATTGAGAGAGTTTTTTAAATATTCTAATATTCTGTTTATGTCAGGAAAGAAGAAAATTGGTCTAGCATTAACGGGGTTATTGATTGTGCTCTTTATTTCGCTCTTTCTTTCCTTCAAGGTGGTCGTTTATGTTTACCCTGAAGGTATGAGTGAGTACTCTTCCCGCTACTACAAGCCACGATTCTTCAACCTTGGTTATTTTCTCATCTCCCGCAGTGATGAAGAGGTTTCTCTTTTCGAGAGGATCAAAAAGCCGTCGATATATATATACACGCCATATTGTACTTTTGAAGAAGGGAAGAAGACGGCAAAATACACTGCTGTATATGAGGGGGGGAAAACTGAGCTCGATATTGATTACCTTGAGCTTTATTCTTCGTTTCTTTCCGCATTTGAGGAAGAGAAAATCGCATTTTTATTCGATAGTACTGATGAAGAGAACTCCTCTTTCTATGATAAGCTTGTCGCTCTTTATCCTGAACTGGGAAAGCTGGAGTATGAGGGGAGGGTGTCTGTTGTAAACAGTGAAAGCCTGATTGCCTCCTCGGATAATATGTGGGGTGTAATCGTCACCGACCCCATTTCATCTTCCTCTCTCTACAGAAATACCATCTCCCGCGTTGTAATGGTCGAAAGCGATGCCGTCGCTGCAGTTTCTCTTGAGAGTGTAATCTCCCTCTCATTCGACTGGGGGAGGATTATCAGAGGGTACTTATCCTCGGGAGAGATCTCTCCTTACTATACTTTTTCTGTCATTCATTAGGTGGAGAAAATTCTCTATTGCGTGTTCCTTTATATATTCCGCATCCTCTCCTCGGAGCGTTGAAAGGAATGAAAGAGTAAGTTCCGTATTCTCCATCCTGTTAGGTTTCCCCCTGAGCGGAGCGGGGGTGAGATAGGGCGAGTCTGTCTCATAGAGGATACGGTCGATGGGGCAGAATGATGCGCTTTTCTGTATGCTTTCGCTGTGCTTATAAGTAACGTTTCCCGAGAATGAAATATATGCCCCCCTTTCCAGAAGTGGAAACATTACTTCTAGTGAGGATGAAAAGCAATGCATTATTGTTTTGTCATTGATTTTACCAATGTGCTTTAAAAGTAAATCGTCTGCGTCCCGCGAGTGTATGATAAGCGCCACGCCGAGGCTTTCTGCAATGGATGCCTGGGCAAGAAAAAGCTTTTCCATTTCCTCAATACTTCCGTACTCCCAATGCTTGTCAAAGCCGCATTCTCCTATTGCGTCTGCCCCGTATAGTGCTATTTCCTTTTCAAGGAGTTTTATGCTCTCATCAACTGTATGAGGGTAGCCGTCTGCTGTGCACCATGGCCCGGCTCCCATCGAGAGGTATATGTCCCTGTTGAGGCCGACAAGTTCAATGCGACGAGTGGCATCGTCAGGCTCTGTCGCGCATTCAAGTCCCAGAATGGATGGGGGAAGGGTTGTATCGAGGCCCTTTTCTTTCATACTCAATAGATGAAAATGAGAATCGAAAATCATACATATATGATAGAAAAAGAGTATGGTGTTGTCATCACTAATTCCATCTTGAGAGAGAGTCATGTATATTGGAATGATGAAAAAGGCTATTTTTCTTCTTTTGTCTCTACTATTCTTCATTACGCCTCTTTTTTGTAAAGAGTATGTTACACAGACAGAGCACTTCGATTTTATCTGGAGCGATGAGACAAAACTCTCGGCTGAGGAGATAATATCCCGAGCCGAAGGTTATTACTCGAGTCTTGTCACATTTTTCGGCGTCGACCCAGAATTACACATTCACGTCTACTTCAAAAGTGATATAAAGAGCTACAATGCATACTACACAGCATATACACAGAATCATATTGTGCTTTTTGTCACAGCTTTATCTCCATCTCTTTTCTCCAATACAGTTAAGCCGTTGTCCCTCACATTCTTTCATGAGCTGACTCATGCCTTCACTTCCTCAATCAAAAGTCCTTTCCTCTCCTTTTTATCATCTATTTTCGGGGATGTGGTGATTCCTGGGAACCTATATCTCAATAAAGGTTTTGTAGAGGGTATTGCAGTCTACGTGGAAAATATAAATGGAGAGGGAAGACTCAACGATAACTCATCGCTCTATCTGGTAAACCAGATGGCGGCAGAAGGCCTCAAGTTCAATTATCTTTCGATATCGGGTTCTCGTGACGTATCCCCGGGAGGAACGATGAGCTATATACTCGGTGCTTCTTTTCTCGAGTACCTTGCTTTCTGTTACGGAGAGTACAGAGTTTCATCTTTTATAGTCGAGTGCTACCGTTTTCCACTCAGTACAACAGAGTTAATCTTCAAGAAGATTTTCGGCGTCAAGCTCAGTGAGGCTTGGATTGACTACACAGCCTCTGTCACTGTTGAGGAGACACTTAGTCAGCCTCAGTCTGTCACAGAATGTGGAGGATGGAGAAATCTCACACTCCATAACGGTACTCTCTACTCAGAGGACAGCCTCTCATCCTCCCTTTATGAAATAGCGAAAGGTAAAACAAAGAGAGTTAAACTGACTCAGTCTTCTTTCGGCGATCTTTCTTTCTCCTCTTCATATCTGTTACTGCCATTTGTCACGTCAAAGACCTGTTCTGTCAAAGTTTCATATATCAACGGAGGAACATACAGAGAGTGGAACGACTACTACACCGGCCTCCTTCTCTCAGACGAGAGGGTACTCCTTTTTAAGGAAAGTGACGGTGAATATTCACTCGATTTATATGATACGGAAAGTAAAGAGCTTCTATCCTCCTACTATCTTGGGCGCGACATATCTCTCTCAAGCGGTATAGCAATCAGCAGTGACGAAGCATTATTCCTAATCGCACAGAACGGCGGAAGGCACATACTCGACATATCGATAAGTGAGAATAAGATGACCCTTATCGACGTTGACGACTCGATTACTTTAAATTCCCTATCTCTCAACTCGGACTTGAGTGTCGGCTTTTCATATATGGAGAAAGAGAAGGGGAAGCTCATGAAGTACGGGGAATTGAAGAGAGAAGGCGGAGAATGGAGCTATATTACAGCTGACAACGCATACAGCGGGGGAATCTACTACCCTGTAAAGAATGGAGATGAGCTCTTTTTTGTTTCGCAGTTTTTCTCTTCTAAAAGGGTAAGTACTATCGCGTATTCTTCTCTTCACTTTGCTCAAAGTGAAAAATGCATTGAAACACTCTTTGTCCCCCGTGAGAAAGAGGAGAGAGAAAACGAAATCGAAAGCAGAGCTTACAATCCACTTCAATATATGAAAAAGGGTATGATGATTCCTTTCGGATATGCTGAGGCAGAGACAGCAGAAGATATTTACGGTTTCGGGCTCTATTATGTCACAATCGACCCCACTGAAAAGCATTCCATATCACTCTCATTCGGCTACAACAGAGAGGACAGAAAGCCATTCAATTATCTCTCATACAGATATAAAGACTACCTTAGCATTTCTCTTATCAGCTGGTACAGAAACGACAGAACAAGTGTCGAACTAGATACAACCCTCTCTTATAAAAAGACCTTTTCTTCAGATAACAGATACCTCCTCCTGTCTGATAAGCTTGCTCTTTCCTATATAGACTGGAGTGGAAATGTAACAAATACACTCTCTTTTTATTATCAGAATGCATATAAAATGGGCATCGGTCGCCACGAAAAATTGGGGTGGGGAGTGAAGGCTGTGCTTATCAACAAAACCCCATCGCTCGAAGCCTCCATTATGCTTCCCCGTCTCATACCAACCTCTTCAACAGAAAAAATGACATACTCTATTCCCGTCTCGCTTGATGTAACATTAAGTAACTTCACGCTTCCTGTGATAGGCGTCAAAGGTAACTTCTACCTCTTTACCTATGAGACTCAATTTCCCATAAGATTTATGAGGCTCTACCTTAATGCTCTTGATCTTGTTTTCGCATACAGTGGTGTATTCAAAACCGGCACCGGTTTCAGTTACACTGACACCTATTCTCTCCGCTCAGACTTAACTTTATCTCCTCTTATCGGGATGATATCAACAATTTCATTCAAACTCTCATTGGGTGTAACATACAACAGAAAACAGACGGAATTCTCCCTCCTCTTTCATCTCGGCTCATGAAATTATTCTCATCCTTGCCCTTGTTGTGCTTCTCCTTGTTCTTTTTCTTGCTTCTTACATTATCTACCGTAATGTGTTCTACTCTCCTCTGGCGGGCCAGAACGACCTTGATAGAGTCTATAACGGTGACCAGAGTAGAGCTTATGATTCTCTTTCTACCTCTCTCACCCATGCTCTCTACTCAAAGAAATGCGACTTGGCACATATCGCGTCCTTTGACGGCTTGACTCTTGAAGGAAGGTACCCCTGTCGTAATATGTGAACACGGCTACAGAGGGACGGCAAGGCGTGATTTTTGAGGAAGGGTTGAACTCTATCTCGCCCTCGGCCTCAACGTTCTTTTGATTTCTCAGCGAGGCTCTATGGACAGTGAATAGAGTACAATTACATTCGGTGTGAATGAGAGAAAGGATGTTTTACTTTGGATTGAGTGGGTTAGAAGACACTCTGGGCCGGATACGCAGATATATCTCTCCGGCATATCGATGGGGGCGCACACAGTTCTTTCTCTCTCTTCATCCCTCAGTGGTGTCATCGTCATGGGAAGTCAATAGCAGACACCCGTATACATCGGCTGAGGAAATTATGAAAAATAGACTTCAGACGGCGCATATTTCTCCCTTTCTATTGATGATGCTCGTTTTGTTCACCACATCTTTCTGGGGGAGGTTCAATATCCAGGTGTCGGTAGAGTAGAGGCCGTAAAAACAACCTCTATCCCCATTCTTCTCTTTCATGCTGACAAGGACGGTCTTGTTCTGTATTCGATGAGCGTGAAAATAAAGAAGGCAAACCCAGAAAAGGTGAGATGATACGCCTCTATACGAAAGGAAACTAACGGCGTTTATAGAGAAGACAAGATAATCTCATCCCCGTCATCGGGGACGTAGATATTGCCACTGTAGTATTTCGCGGCTTCTTCTGTGTAGCGCACCTTTCTTGTCTCTATCCCGCTTTTATCCTCAGTGTGATAGAG
>CAVFNE010000128.1:0-6594 GCA_963623755.1 Muribaculaceae bacterium
GTACTGGAGCTAGTCTCTGGGAGAGTAGGGTGCTGCCTGTTTTTTTTGTTTTCTCCAGAAATTTTTCTTGATTAAACCGTTCGGGGGGGGGGGTATAATCTTACATTATAAGGCTTTATTCGTCTTATAAAGGATTATATTTATGAAGAAAACTCTATTTATTCTGATGATGGTATTGCTCTCTGTATTCTTTATCGTCTCATGTGATGACAAATTTACGACTAGTACTTCCTCCGGTGGTGATAACTCAGGTAGTTCTAATTCTCTTCCTATAGTTTCAAAAAAAGGAGACAAAATTAAACTTGGTAAAACACAGGATGGAGAAGAAATAGAATGGAGAGTGCTTACTATTGATTCAAAAAATAAGGCAGCGCTCCTTTTAAGTGAAAATATCCTTGAGATGCGTGAGTTTGGCTCTAGTAACTATGATTATCTAAATTCTACTATACGCGAATATCTTTGTTCAGACGAATTCCTAAATACGTATGGTCTCTCGAAAGACTACATGAAAAGTGTTGATTTGGTAACAGACATCAATAAAAACAAGATTTCTGATAGTGGTAAAGATTTTATCTTCCTTCTCTCAGCTTATGAATGTAGTGCCGGTGATGAATGGTTTTTTGCTGATAAATATGACAGAATTGCAAAGTTTAATAATGAGGCAAAGGCTTGGTGGGTACGAAGTGATAAGTATTATATAGACTTTGATGGCGACCAGGAAAATACAGGTCATCCAACTACAGCTGGAGTTCGTCCTGCTTTCTGGTACACATGGGAGTAAAGCTGAATATAGAGTCAGGATTATTTTGCTACTTCAACTCATCATTTTCATTACGAAGGTCTACGGTTCGCTGGGGGCTTTTCTTTGACCAATTTTGAGTTGGCACGTAGCGCTTTAAGAGAGTTCTTTTTATTGATGAACTTTGGTATTCTTTATGTTATACTCGTCTCATGGCTTTAATTCCTTTTTTTAAACCAGCTTTATTTCGTAAGGACATGGATGCAGTACTGCAGACAATGGTCGACGAGAAGATAGGTCCGGGGGAGAAGAAGAGGCAGTACGTCAAATCATTCTGCTCTTATCTCTCCTTCAACGACGGAGTTGCGCTCCGCTCTTATGTTGATGCTATTGCGCTGTCCCTCCATGCTCTGGGTTTGGAGGAAGGAGATAAAGTCGCAATATCTGTTTTTACTCCATCTGTGTATTTAGAGGCATTCAACAGGTTAAGGATTAAAAGCTTTTTGTGTGATATCGACGATGATTTGATGATTGACTTAGCTAAAGTCAAGGAAGGACTCGAGAGCGGCGTTAAGGCACTTGTTCTCTTTCATCCTCTTGGAAATATTCCATCAGAGGGGGAAAAATACAAAGAGCTCGGGCTCCCGATTCTTGAAGACATAACCCAGTCGCTGGGGTCATTGATGGACGAAAAAAAGCCGGGGAATATAGGGGACGTTGTAATTGTTTCAACAGAGGAAGACAGTATATGCTCGACAGGCGGGGGTTCAATTGTTTTAAGTAATAACAGTGGAATAATTGAAAGCGTAAAAAAGGATACAAACGTCTATATCGAACTACCCGATATGAACGCATCCCTAGGAATAGTACAGCTGGATAAACTGGGCTCTATAGTCGAGAGAAGAAGATCGATATATAACACGTACCTGAGTGAAGCAAGGCGTAAAAACAGAGTCAAGATATTTGGTAAGAGTGACGTGAACTTTCTCAATAACGGCTACGGCTTCTCCGTCGTTTCTCAGATGAGACCAGACGAAGTAATTGAAGAGGCAAAAAAGTACTCTGTAACAGTTCGTAAGACCTTTTCAAAGGCTATAGGGAAGGACTATCAGGATAAGTATGATAAGTTTCCCCTTGCTTTTGAGTATTTATCGCGCGCAGTAAGCTTTCCTCTCTATCCGTTTTTGTCATCGAGTGAAATACAGACAATACAGAAGGTTATAGGAATATTGAGGTGAGTGTGAAATACGATATTAAGAAAGCCATAATAATTGCGCCGAGTATCAAGGATGAGGCAAAAAAGATTTCACTCGAGATAGAGTCATATCTCAAAAGCCTCTCTATTGAGTGCACAACTTCTTTCATCGATTCGACTAAGGGAAACACGACACTCGAAGAGTCAGTAGACCTTGTTATTCCTCTTGGGGGTGACGGCACTGTGCTCTATTGTGCGCGATCTGCAGTTAAAACAGGTGCAATTCTATTTCCCATCAATCTGGGTTCTTTCGGCTATATAACAGAAATCGAGAAGACGGAGTGGAAGGAAGCTTTCAATTGTTTTCTCGAGAGCGGAAAGAATGTATCGAATCGCCTTATGCTCAAGTGTTTAGTCTACCGGGACGGCAGGAAGGTCTTTGAAAGCTATTCACTGAACGAGGCAGTAGTATGCTCATCGGGGATAGCAAAGGTTGTCTCGCTTAAACTCGATATAGATAACACCTTTGCAGGCAATTTTCGCTCCGACGGCATGATTGTGGCAACCCCTACGGGTTCCACAGGCTATTCTTTAGCTTCCGGCGGCCCCATTCTAGACTGTGACCTCAAGGCACTTGTTATTACCCCGATATGTCCCTTTGCACTCTCAAACAGGCCTCTTGTTACAGGAAACAAGACAATAGCAATTGAAGTAAGGGAGAATCAGAGAACAGATATATGCCTCACAGTCGACGGCCAGGTATATTTTGAATTGAAGGAAAAAGACAGGATTATATGTAAAATGAGTGGTAAGAGCGTTAAGCTCATCCATTCGTCGAAGCGTAACTTTACTGAAGTTGTCAGAGAAAAGCTCAAGTGGTCGGGAGAAATGAATGATAGAGTCCCTCTATGTAAGTAACTATGTCTTAATTGAAAAACTTTTTCTGGAGTTCTCCTCCGGCCTCAATGCAATAACAGGAGAAACAGGCGCCGGTAAATCAATTATTCTGGGTGCTATTTCTCTCCTGCTCGGTGCTAAAGGCGATAAGGACGATGTAAGAAAGGGTGAGGAAAAGGCTGAGATCTCGGGGGTGTTTTATACCGAGTCTCCTTTTGTCAAAGCTTTTCTTTCCGAGCGCGATATAGATATAGAAGATAACAGGGTGATTATAAGGCGCATAATCCGTAAAGAGGGCAGGACAAGCTATAGTGTAAACGGTGTGCCGTTATCTCTCAGGGAAGGCGAAGAGCTTGGGGAAATGCTTGTTGATTTTTCATCCCAGCATGCACACCACTCTCTCATGAAGAAGGATGTGATAAGACAGATACTCGACGACTACTCATCCTCCGAGCATCTTTTGAGTGAATACCAGAAGGTATATAAGTTATTTCTTTCTTCAAAGAAGGAACTTGAAGAGACAAAAGAGAGAATAGAAAAGAGCCGGGAAGAGAAGAACTACATGTCCTATTGCCTGGATGAAATCGATAAGGCCGAGCTCAAAGTCGATGAGGAGGATGAACTCAAGGACAAGGTGAAAAAGCTCTCGTCCTATGAAAGTCTCATTGAGTCGAGCGAGAGTGTATCACATACACTCAGGAGTGTCTCAGTTGAACTTAATACAGCGCTCCAGGCAATGAAAAAGGCTTCATCTTTCGACTCTTCTCTTTCTGAATTCTCCGATAGGCTCGAGAGTGCATCAATCGAAGTTGATGATATCTACTCATCGATGAGAGATTATTCTTCGTCCCTTTCATTCAGTGAAGGGGAAATGGAGGAGATTAACACGCGTCTCTCTCTTATTCAGCGCCTCAAACGCCGCTATGGAGGAAGTGTTGAATGCGCACTTAAAACTGCTGAAGAATACAGGGAAAAGCTGTTTCTTATAAATGAAAGCACAGAACTGATAGGAGAGCTTGAAAAGAAAGTTACAGCGTACAGAGAAAAAGCTGATATACTTGCCCAAAAGCTCTCTTCTCTCAGAAACAAAGGGGCCCAAGAGTTCTCGAAGAAAATCGAAAACACTCTCCACCGACTCGGTATGGAGAATGCTGTTTTCTTAATTAATGTTGAGGAGGGAGAAATCGGCTTATATGGTAAAGACAATATAGAGTTTTTAATTACCCCTAACAAGGGAGAGAAGACAAGCCGTATAGAAGACGCTGCATCAGGAGGAGAGCTCAGCCGCATAATGCTGTCAATTAAGGCATCGTCAAACCAGAAGGGTGGAATAGAGACCCATATCTTTGATGAAATCGATGCAGGACTCGGTGGCACCGTTGCATCCTCTGTTGCAGATGAGCTTGTTGCACTCAGCCGTAAGAGTCAGGTTATAACAATTACACACCTTTCGCAGATAGCATCCCGTGCCGACAGTCACTATGAAGTGAAGAAAGAGACTGTAGGGGAGAGAACAATCAGCACTATCAGGATAATTACGGGAGAAGAGAGAGTTGAAGAGATAGCACGGCTCCTCAGCGGAAATATTACTTCTATATCACTCAAGCATGCAAGGGAAATGCTGGACCTGAAATAAGAGCCGCACGTCGGGAAAGTGTGTATAAAGACACTATGATGAAGGTAAAAAATGAGGGGCAAAATCTTCTGAAGTGGTTTTCGCCATTAAGCTTGAAGCTATCATTAATGTCCAAAGACAAGGAGATGCAAACTGACCTTTTTTGTCTACTCATAGGTTGGATAAGGACAGTAACTCCCCACTTGTCTGACATATTCCTCTATAACAAAACTTCAATTCAACCTACTTTTAAGTATGAGCCGCTATTGATCATCCAAGCTCATTAACACAGTCTACACGAGGGAGCATACACTCAAATTGTGATTATCAGAAAAATGTGATTATTTCGGCTATTTATTTTGGAAAAATGTGATTATATAAACTAAAACAACTGGAAAAATGTGAAACTAACATGTAAACTAAATAAAGAGGTTTGATATCACTATGGATTTGAGACGAAAAATTGATTCTTTTCTCCTTGAATGGAAGAAAAAACCGGACCATCTACCCTTGATAATAAGAGGAGCCAGGCAGGTCGGGAAGACTTACTCAATTAAAAAGTTCGCTTCGAATTATAAGAACTTTATTGAAATCAACTTTATCACTTCCCCTGAATACAGGAGAGTTTTCTCCTCAGGCTACTCCCCGGATACAATCATCAGGGAAATTACGCTGATTAATCCTTATTTCATATTCGTCCCAGGTGAAACATTGATTCTCTTCGATGAAATCCAGGCCTGTCCGGACTGTACTACGAGCCTCAAGTTCTTCAAACTTGACGGAAAATACGACGTCATATGTTCCGGTTCTTTACTGGGGATCAACTATAACAGGGTAACCTCCGTTAGTGTCGGCTATAAGGAAGACTACGAAATGCATTCCCTAGACTTTGAGGAATTTCTGTGGGCGAAGGGATACAAAGAAGAACAGATTGAGTCCATATTCGAGCATATGAAGGGCAACCTGCCTTTCAGTGAGGCGGAATACAGCGTGTGGATGAACGCATTCAGAGAATACATGATACTTGGTGGAATGCCGAATGTCATTCGTCTATTCGTCGAGCAGAATAATTACTCGGGGACACTGAGAGCTCAGAAGCAGATTCTTCTGGATTATGAAGAAGACATTGTCAAATATGTGGAAGGACTAGACAAAGCAAAGGTAAAGAATATCTACAACCACATTTCTGTCTTTTTGGCAAAGGAAAACAAGCGCTTTCACATCACCAAGGTGGGAAAAGGCGCTAGGAACAGAGAATATGTCGGTACCGTCGACTGGCTTAAAGACGCCGGAATCATCAACGTATGCTACTGTCTGGAAAGAGCTTCACTTCCTCTAAAAGGAAACTATGATCCTTCCGCCTTTAAGATTTATTACAGAGATACGGGCCTCTTGATTGCAAGTCTGGATGAGGAAGCACAGGAAGACCTCAGAAGAAACAAGAACTTCAACGCCTATAAGGGAGCAATCTATGAGAACATTGTCGCAGATATGCTTGTAAAACAGAGCTATGACCTCTACTTCTACAAAAATGAAAAGTCTACTCTGGAGATGGATTTTTTTATAAGGGACACGTCATCTCTCATTCCCGTAGAAGTCAAGGCAACAGACGGTACCACAGCTTCCCTGAGGACACTGATAGCCAAAGAAAAATATCCCGATATCAAGTACGGCATCAAGTTGTGTAACAGAAACATAGGCTTCAATGGAGATTTCTATACATTCCCATACTTCTGCACTTTTCTGCTCAAACGGTACATTTTTGAAACCAAAATTTAAGAGGGTACCTCTTTCTTTCTCTCTGTAATGTTTCTTTTCCTGACTGTCAAACTATAAAATTCCTTATTAGTATCTTCGGTAATTTCAGACTACCAGATACAGTTGATAGAACGACAAGGATTACCCTTGATAAGGAGGATGTCAGTTTTCATGCGATGCTCTCTTCAAGCCTACTTAAACGACTTAAAGAAGAGTCGCTCCATAGATGACTGAACATGAATGAGATAGTATGCCAGGCACTCGTGAAAGAGCTCGGAAACTGAGGCCGAAATCTCTTTTCAGCCATGGAATTTTGATGCATTTATTTTGCATAAAAGTGTATTGTTCATACGCCATGACAACAGTATCTTCTTTTCCATTGTTAAACTC